>NZ_CP023278.1:6430000-6777500 GCF_002896875.1 Nostoc sp. CENA543 | reverse complement strand
CTACGGTTTCTGAGATTTGCATCACATCGCTGTGTAGCTGCCCTTTGTCCGTAGCATTGTAGTACGTGTGTAGCCCAAGACGTAAGGGGCATGCTGACTTGACGTCATCCCCACCTTCCTCCGGTTTGTCACCGGCAGTCTCTCTAGAGTTCCCAACTTAATGCTGGCAACTAAAGACGAGGGTTGCGCTCGTTGCGGGACTTAACCCAACATCTCACGACACGAGCTGACGACAGCCATGCACCACCTGTGTTCGCGCTCCCTAAGGCACTTCCCCCTTTCAGGGAAATTCGCGACATGTCAAGTCTTGGTAAGGTTCTTCGCGTTGCATCGAATTAAACCACATACTCCACCGCTTGTGCGGGCCCCCGTCAATTCCTTTGAGTTTCACACTTGCGTGCGTACTCCCCAGGCGGGATACTTAACGCGTTAGCTCCGGCACGGCTCGGGTCGATACAAGCCACGCCTAGTATCCATCGTTTACGGCTAGGACTACTGGGGTATCTAATCCCATTCGCTCCCCTAGCTTTCGTCCCTCAGTGTCAGTTACGGCCTAGTAGCACGCTTTCGCCACCGGTGTTCTTCCTGATCTCTACGCATTTCACCGCTACACCAGGAATTCCTGCTACCCCGAACGCACTCTAGCTTTGTAGTTTCCACTGCTTTTATGAGGTTAAGCCTCACTCTTTAACAGCAGACTTTCAATGCCACCTGCGGACCCTTTACGCCCAATCATTCCGGATAACGCTTGCATCCTCCGTATTACCGCGGCTGCTGGCACGGAGTTAGCCGATGCTTATTCCTCAAGTACCTTCACTTTCTTATTCCTTGAGAAAAGAGGTTTACAACCCAAGAGCCTTCCTCCCTCACGCGGTATTGCTCCGTCAGGCTTTCGCCCATTGCGGAAAATTCCCCACTGCTGCCTCCCGTAGGAGTCTGGGTCGTGTCTCAGTCCCAGTGTGGCTGATCATCCTCTCAGACCAGCTACTGATCGTCACCTTGGTGCGCTCTTACCACACCAACTAGCTAATCAGACGCGAGCTCATCTCTAGGCAGCAAGCCTTTTACCTTTCGGCACATCCGGTATTAGCCACCGTTTCCAGTGGTTGTCCCCGACCTAGAGCTAGATTCTCACGCGTTACTCACCCGTCCGCCACTGAATCCTAAGATTCCGTTCGACTTGCATGTGTTAAGCATACCGCCAGCGTTCATCCTGAGCCAGGATCAAACTCTCCGTTTTGTTAGATTGTTTGTTTAGCTCTTTCTTTGGCTGCTCTTTCTACACCTCAGCCTGGTGTTGTATTTTTCTTGACGCAGGCTAGTTGTTTTTTTCTGGCTTTCAAACTATAATTTTTTCAAGGTTCGGTCGCCCGGACTGCGCTTCGTCGCGCTCGCCTCTCAGGCACTTACTCAATATATCTAACCCTTCCGGGATTGTCAACTCTTTCCTCAAAATTTTTTCGTCTCTTTTTTTCTCTCCCCCCTTCAACTCCCCACTGTCAGGCTTTCTACGCCACAATAGTCTCTTTCGTACTGGACTGGTATTGCGTCTTGGCTAATTTCTCCTCTCCATAGCCGTACTATTTCACTTTGGATTTTATTCCCATACTCTTTGACAAAGATGAGAAACTTTCCCTAATCGCTGATAATTACCCTTCTGTCACTATGCTTTCTTCTGTTTGGGCTTGGAATCACCTGTTTTGACTGTGCGCTGGCACCACAAGTTAATCTTGTTGCGACTGAATTATTGAACAGAAGGCTTGCTTCACATTTATTGATATTGAAACCTTCCAACTCAATTGTTGGCGTTACCTTTTGCTGGAAATCATCACTATAAGTTTAGCCATTGAAATTTAGGATAGATGCAGTTGGTAATTCTTGATAGTTTACGTCCTTATCTTGGTAACTATAGCTATAATTGTAGCCATGAATCAATATTAAACCCTTTTATGTTTCTGGATGATTTAGCTCCTGAACTACTTGTTCCGGAAAGTGAAATGAAGATGGATAACGTAAATTTCTAAGAGAAGCATATCAATAGTGAAGGACTAAAGATACTTGGAAGCAAAAGGCAGTCCTGAACACAGCTAATACTTTTATTTTTTTGTAGTGAATCAATCACTTCTTCGCTGATTCCAACATTTCTTCATGTTTCTTTTCTTGTTTGTCGAGTACAGGTAATTTAAAAAGTATTCCAGCAAAAAACCAATAATAAACAGCTACTGGATCTACATCTAAGGGGTAATAATAGGTGTTATAACTGATAAACAATATAAACACCCATAAAGCCGCTCCATAAGTACGTAAGTTACGGTTTTTTATAGAACGATAAGTCTTAAAAGCCGTAATTGTCAGGGTAGTAACTAAGGACAAGAAACCCAATAAACCTACAATACCAACTTCATATAAAACTTTAGGATAATAGGTTTCAACTAGCTTAGTTGAACCCAAACTGCGTGCAGAATTTGTGGCTCTACCCAAACCACTCCCTATGGGAGTATCAACGTTTTTCCAGTTTTCTTCAAACTGCTGAACAATAAATTCATGGGGTGGTGAAGCATCCCAACGTCCAAAAAAACTATCAAGTCTTTCTTGAACTACTGTAGGGTAGGCTAACATTGCTATTCCTAAGATAGCGGCTAGTCCTACACCGATCGGAATAAAGCGTTTGAGGTTAGCAATTTGACCAGTTAAGATTAACAGAACGATAAAGCAGGTTGGGACTAAGCCGAGAGCAATTCTTTGTCCAGAGACAACGGCATTGATGAATAAGACAGCCGTAGACCCAAGACCCATAAACCGCCAAATTATAGAAGGGTCTGAAAACCCAGTAGCAAAGGCGAAAAACGTGCTAGAAATCAAGAACCATGCCCATTGCCAGGGAGCCACAAACGTTCCCGGCAATCGAATAACGCCTTCTTCTGGACTGTATAATAGAGAACCACCAAAATAGCATCGCGCATCTAATGTAGCTTTAAATAAATCTGATCCTACTGCATTTCTGGTACCTTCACATACTCCTGTTAATAATAATAGATACTGTAATATACCTAATCCTCCACATACAAGAATTAAGATAATCTGTAAGCGCGATATGAACAAAAAATCTTGCTTATTGCGAATTAAATAGTAAACACAACCAATTAATGGTATGTAACCTAAAAATACTTTTAACCCCAAAATCCCCATACCTATTGGTATTTCGCTGGTGGCTTCTTGTACAAATCCTGTACTTGGTGGATTTAGTTGCTGCCCACCGTTTATGAACAGCAAAGTTAATATAGACAGGCTAAATACAATGAAAAGTGGAGTTTTAATTGCTGACGGAATGATGAAAGGTAACTTTTGTCTTCGGCACATTTGCCAAATCGCAATTAGGGCAGGAAAGTAAAAAGCATCTTTAGCCAATTGCAAGATAGGGCTATTGCCTATGTAATATGTGATTGTGCCACCAGCTGGTACGTAAATGAGGAAAGCTATGAGTCCTGTACGTGGATATTTATAAGCAAGAGACATGACAATTATGCCCAAAATACTGGGAATTGCCACCTTAACTCCTGCTACCAAAAACATGACTAATCCGACTAAAAAGCTAACTAATGAAACTGTAGTCAGAATACTAATCAGTTCTTTACGTTCCTGGTTGGCTTTACGTTTTTGAGCTAGTCTTTCTTTAAGAGTCAGTGTAGAATCTGTTGATTCTTTCTTTAACTTCCTTTTTTTAGAACGTGGGGATTTTGACTTTAGTTGTGGCATAGGAAATGTTGAGCCTATCAGCCTAAGACAATAGTAGAATTTATATATGAATCAGTTTTGGGTCTTGTAATAGGTATAGTCAAAATTCATCGGCAATTGATTTATTTAGAGACTAATGACGGAAAATATTAAACAGCATGTATTATTATATTCAGGATTTTTAGGTAAAAAATAAAACAGTAGCGAATAATATTACAAATTCTACACATCTTAATAAAAGTTGATTAAAATCCCATTGATGAGTAGGGGCATAACGTGAATTATGCCCTTTACTAATTAAGACAAAAAACGTGTGAGGCTTGATTAATTAATCAGCTAAGTGTTTTTGGACTTGTGTAACTAATTCATCTGTCCAGTAGTTAGCTAGTTCGGCATTTGCGGCTTCTACCATAACTCTAATTACTGGTTCTGTGCCAGATGCACGGACTAAAATTCTGCCATGATCGCCCATTGCAGTTTCCGCAGAGGCGATCGCTTGTTGCAATGGTTCACAATTCTGCCAACCTAAACGGCGATCGCGGTCTATAACTCGCACATTCCGCAACAACTGGGGATAGGTAGCAAAGCTTTGATCTACTAATTCTGCCAAAGATACACCAGACTGTTTGACCAAATTAGCTATATGTAAGGCTGTTAACAAACCATCCCCAGTGATGCCATAGTGGCGGCAAAGGATATGTCCAGATTGTTCACCACCCAACATTCCTCCTGTTTTGAGCATTTCTGCTTGCACATATTGATCACCTACGGCTGTGCGAATTAATTGACCACCTTGTTGTTGCCAAGCCCTTTCAAAACCCAAGTTAGCCATGACTGTGGAGACAATTAAATTACCAGGTAGTTGTTCCTGTTGTTTCAGGCGCTGTCCCCAAAGATAGAGAATATAATCGCCGTTGACTGATCTGCCTGTATTATCAACGGCTAACACGCGGTCAGCATCTCCATCAAAGGCAAATCCTAAGTCAGCATCGTGTTCTTGAACAGTAGCTTGCAGAATTTCTAGATGGGTAGAACCACAATCAACATTAATGCGATCGCCATCTGCCTGATTATGCAAACAAATGACTTCTGCACCCATGTCTTTAAATACGCTAGGTGCTAAACCCACGGATGCACCCCAAGCTAAATCTAAAACAATCTTCATTCCTTGCAGACTGGGAGAGTCTTTTAAAGATGTTTGTAAAGCTGTGCTGTATTCTTTGACTAATTCTGGACGCACATAGTGTTTTCCACAATGATTTCCCAATTCTGGGACTAAGGTATGACCCCGCAATCCATCTTCTATTTTTTTCTGCAATTTTGGGGACAATTTAGTACCATCTGCACCAAATATCTTAATGCCATTGTCTTCTGGTGGGTTATGGCTAGCAGAAATCATCACGCCACCGATAGCTTTACTGATACTAGTTAGATAGGCCACGCAAGGAGTAGGACACAATCCCAAATGCCAAACTTCTATGCCTGCGGCGGTTAGCCCTGCACTGATCGCCATTGCTAACATATCGCTAGAGTTGCGGGAATCCTGTCCTAAAATGACCACTCCCTTTTGACCAACTTGATCATGTAGAACTACACCCGTCCAAAACCCAACTTGTAATGCCAAAGGTGCGTTCAGTAATTCCCCGACCTTGCCACGAATCCCATCCGTACCAAACAGGGGGTTAGCTGGCAAAGATAATAAATGCAGTCCATTGCTCTGCTCAAGTCCTGTACCTAGTTTTTCCGCTTCTGAAGCAGAAATTTCTCGAATGTCGCTTTGAGTTCGAGTTATTGATGAAACCATATGCTTAAACACCCCACACACTCACACTAAGGATTATTACTTTACAGGTTATTCAACGATCTCTAGCCAATGTTCTTTGTGTTTTTATGATAGTTATTTTTCTCTTATTAATAAATTTTGAGCTTTACTTTCTACGTATTTATGCGTAGGTAAAATTAAGATGTTGTCAATATATTACATTTGTTTAACCTTCTTAATTAAGATTCTACATAGTTTAACTCCTAATTGCGGTATTTACTAGGGCTAATTTAATAACTTCACAAAATTTCTTTGAATATTTGATATTCATTTAGTCAAACTAAAGTGCAGGGACTCAACAAAGCCTTTTGCAGTATTACTTGATAGTCTTCATCCTTGATACGATAAGCACCAAACCTTGCCAAATGGGGGTTCATCATTTGAGCATCAAACAGGAAAAATTGCTGTTGGCGTAATCTCTCGACTAACTTGACCATTGCCACTTTAGAACCTTCAGGAATTTGGTAAAACATCGATTCACCAATAAAAGCACCACCGATAACTATGCCTAAAATGCCGCCAGCCAGTTTATCGCCTTGCCAAGTTTCAAAACTATGGGCAAAACCAGCTTGATGCAGTAAAAAATAGATTTCTCGCAATTCATCAGAAATCCAAGTAGTTTCTCGGTTAGCACAACCTGCAACTACGGCCGGAAAGTCGCGATTAATTGCCACTGTGAACCGTTCCTGATTTAATACACGCTGCAAAGACTTGGGGTAGCGGAATCGATGATCCAATGGAATCAAAGTGCGATCGCGGCTAGTGTACCATGCCAATCCGGTATCGTCATTTGCCATGAGAAAATAGCCTTGGGCATAGCCTTGTATAATAGCGGCAAGATCATATTGCATAGATTAAAACTAAAAATAAAAAATATCAGAGGAACGCAATTTGATGCTAACAACCATCCTCTGCGTTCCTCTGTCTTGTTTCTACTGTTACTGTGCCTTGAATAACGATGACACAACCAATACCACCTATCACCCTACCATCCTCAGAAAATCCTCACCTAGAAGGTGAATGGTTAAAAGAGCGTTTATGGCGGTGGCTGGATGCAGAATTTATCCCAGAAGCCATTAATCAAAATATTGCTCAACGCGCTGCACAGATTTTTGTGCGCCAACGCATGGAAGGGGAAAATGACTTAGGCTCTCTTGTGATTGCGATTGTCACAGAGATGCAGGCGTTTGATTTTTCCAAAAGTTTTTATGGAGAGTTTGCGATCGCTAACGCCGTCAGCGATCTACTCTTAGAAAGTCTGGGTATCGACCGTTGTTGCGGACAATAGAAGAGAAAACGTCCATAGTCTATAGTCCACAGCTATAGCTTACAACTATTAACTATTGACTATTGACTATTGACTACCAGCTAGACTTAACGACTCCAGGTAACAGACCTTCATGCGCCCATTCCCGTAATACGTTCCGAGATAGTCCAAAATCGCGATAAACACCTCTAGGACGACCAGTTACCCAGCAACGGTTACGGCGACGATTAGGCGCGCTGTTACGGGGTAATTGTTGAATTTTGCGATGAATGTCCAGTTTATCTAAAGGAGATTCAGTTGTTCTGAACTCTTCTAACAGAGCTTCCCGTTTAGCGGCATACTTTTCCACCAACTTAGCGCGTTTTTTCTCGCGCTCAATCATACTCTTCTTCGCCATAAATTATCTTACAAACGTAAAGACAGCATTTTCCATTCTACATTTAGTCAAGGCTAATCGTCTCTATTTCTCTCTAATTACTTTGGGTATAGGTTATGGGGCATGGGGCATTGGCGATAACTTTTCCCTTGTCTACCTTGTCTAAGCTAATCGTCACTTAAATTGCATCATTTTCATACTGGCAAAAGCTGTAAACCCTCTCCCCTGCCCCTCTGCGGCCTCAATGTGCTTTCTTATATGCTTAACAGCTTATGTTGTCTACCCCACCCCTACCTACCTCCTTCCACTCCAGTCGGGCATAAATCAGCCAATTCACAAGCAACACAAGCCGGAGAACGAGCTTTACACACAGCCCGACCATGATAAATCAGCCGAATTGACCAATTTTCCCAGTCTGGCTGCGGTAATAACTTCATCAAGTCTTTTTCGATGTGGATAGGATCTGCATACTTAGTTAAACCCAAGCGTTGACTAAGACGTTTAACGTGAGTATCTACAGTCACTCCAGCGTTAATGCCATAAGCATGAGCTAAAACCACATTAGCTGTCTTTCTGGCTACCCCTGGTAACTTTAACAGTTGTTCCATTGTGTTGGGAACTACAGAGTCAAACTCGCTGACAATCATTCGACAAGCCGCTTGAATATTTTTGGCTTTATTGCGATAAAACCCTGTAGAACGCACTAGGGTTTCTAACTCTGTTAAGTCAGCATTAGCTAAACTTTCCGCATCAGGAAAACGACCAAATAAAGCGGGTGTAACCTGATTCACCCGTTCATCTGTACACTGAGCAGAGAGAATTGTTGCTACCAAAAGTTGTACAGGAGTTGAATAGGTCAAAGAGCAGGTAGCATCAGGATACAGTCGCTTCAGCCGGGTGAGAATTTCTCCAGCCTTTTGCTTTTTAGTTAATGATTTGCGCTTGGTAGTCACTGGAACAATTTTTGCACCCATTCCAACTGGGTAGTTAACTGGGTAGTTTCTTTGACAATGAGGAAAATTCCCAGTCCTAAGAGTAGCACTAAACCAGTTTGCATTACGCCTTCTTGAATGCGATTGGGTAAGGGTTTACCACGCAAACCTTCAATTAACAAAAATGCCAATTGTCCGCCATCTAAGGCAGGGAGAGGCAAAATATTGATGATAGCCAAGTTGATACTAATTAAAGCCCCAAAAAACAACAAGCTGCCTGTATCATTTTTGGCAATATTCGCTCCCATTTCCACAATTTTCACAGGGCCAGCCACTTGTCCGGCTGTTTCCCCAAAATTAGTAATTAGCTGTCCAAAGCCTTTAAATGTCATGGTGACAATGCGTTGGAATTCATTAGCACCAACACTTAAAGCTTGTACGGGATTACTAATTGTATGACGTTCAACTTTGCCGTTAGGTGCAAGTCCCACCCCAATACTACCGCCGTTGGATTTGGCTTCAGGGACGACAGTTACGGATAGCTGTTTGTCACCACGGGCAATTTCTAGTTGAATTGACTGATTGGGGCTACTTTTAATGATTTCTCTTAAAGTATCTATGCCTTGTAAGGAGTTGCCAAACTGTTTTTGATTGGCAGATACAATCACATCTCCAGCTTGCAGTCCAGCTTTAGTGGCTACGGTGCTTACTTCTGGTGCTAACTGTTGAATTAGTACCCCTGGTTGGCTAGCTTGTCCGATACCAATAAAGCTAACTTGGGCTACCAGCAGCATATAAGCAAAAATTAAATTGGCGATGACTCCAGCACTAATGACGATCGCCCGATCTAAAATTGGTCGGTTACGCAGCAAATTTGGGTCATTGGGGGGAATATCGCTATCGGGGTCATCATCAGGAAATCCCACAAAGCCACCCAAAGGAAAAGCGCGGATAGCATACTCGGTTTCTGGGCCTTGGTACTTCCATAGCACAGGGCCAAACCCCAAAGAAAAGCGGTTTACATGAATACCTTGAGAACGGGCTGCAATAAAATGCCCAAACTCATGTACCAAAATTAATACAGCCAAGACTGCGATCGCTGCTAAAACTGACATAGAGCAAATTCATCAAAATATATTGGATATATATTTTTATTGTAGTAGTTAGCGAATGGACACACAGAATCAACTCATCTAACCGGATAAGGTGATGATCATAACATTCACTCACCCACAGCCTCCAATCTGCGCTCCTCAATCAACTATTGAGAAATATTTCTACTAACAGGAAGATATTTTCTCAAAATAGCTTGAGCTTCTCGGACAGAAGTTTGAATTCTACTAATGGGTTGCTCTTCTAGTACGATGACAGCATTATATTCACCCAAAGGCAGGTCTATAGGAGAATTAACTAGCAACTTGCCATCCTGGGTAATTGTGACGATTATTTCTCATGCTTTCATAATTGAACTAAACTCGCTATTAGGGTTTGATTAACCTTTGCGCTTTCTTAAATTTATAGTTGAGGATAGTTGAGGCGATCGCTAACTAATTCTAGTATCTTCACTTCTCACTTGAGATTGACCTTCAACATTATGAGCTATGACTTCCAAGCATTTAGCTGTCCTTCGCTGAGTAACTATAAAGTTTCTACATCTACTTGGGAGTACCCTGACAGAATTTGTGGCTATGACCAGCAAGGACACTCATGGCGAGGAACAGAATTAGTAGCTATACGCCAAAAAGGTTTGATTATCAAAGAGTGTGCTGAGAAAACTATTTTACTAGGAGAGATGGGACACCTGCTGGGATATATTCGAGAGTGCTTTGATTGCACATGGTTAGCAAGTAGTTGTTATTTCGCGGACATATTAGAAATAAGCGGCTTCAAAAGTGAATTTTACGCAGTTCGATATTTACATCAAGTTATGGAAGCTGCATTCCCAAATATAAAATATGCTCCTGTGCCTCCTCTTTGTTGGGAAAATGAAACACTTCTTTCAGAAAGACCTGAACAAGCTATTTTTGAGGAAGATTTGAATGCACTTCTGGGATATATTCAAGAGTACCATACAGGCATTTGGTGTGCATCTAGTTGCTACTATATGAATCAGATAAAAGTCATTGGGTTTATGAGCGAATTTTATGCAACTCGCTACTTATATCAAATTACAGAATTGGTCTTTCCTAGCATGATTCAAAATATTCCTCATCTTGGGAAAATTTTGTAAATCAGCATTTGTAAATTTTTTAGAGGCGCAAGTTAAACGCCTCTATTAGCCACAAAATACTAAACTACAACACTTCTCTTCCCAAGAAAGATTGCAGAACTTCTGGTATTAAAATAGTGCCATCAGATTGCTGATAATTTTCCAAAATCGCAGCCATTGTGCGCCCTACAGCCAAACCAGAACCGTTGAGGGTATGGACAAACTGAGTTCCCTTCTTCCCCGCTTCCTTGAACCGGATATCAGCCCGGCGCGCCTGGAAATCTACAAAATTGGAACAACTGGAAATCTCCCGATACTTCCCAGAAGAAGGTAGCCAAACTTCTAAATCATAGGTTTTAGTAGAAGAGAAACCCAAATCCCCGCTACATAAATTAATCACGCGGTAGGGTAACTTGAGAGCCTGTAAAATCGCTTCCGCGTTTCCTACCAGTTTTTCCAATTCCTCAAAAGATGTGCTGGGATGTACAAATTTCACCAACTCTACTTTATTGAATTGATGCAAGCGAATTAACCCGCGCATATCACGCCCATAACTACCCGCCTCCCTACGAAAGCAAGGAGTATAAGCACAATGGTAGATAGGTAAACTTTCCGCCGCCAGAATTTCTCCTCGGTATAGGTTAGTTACGGGTACTTCTGCTGTGGGAATTAGCCACAAATCATCATCAGCACATTTAAAACTTTCTTCCGCAAACTTAGGTAATTGGCCTGTGGCTGTCAAAGAATCAGTATTTACCAAAAGTGGGGGACTAACTTCTACATAACCTGCTTGGGTTTGCATCGTCAGCATAAAGTTAATTAATGCTCTTTCTAAAGCCGCACCAGCCCCGACTAAGTTCACAAAACGACTCTGGGCAACTTTGACAGCTCGCTCTACATTGAGAATACCCAGCTTTTCGCCCATTTCCCAATGTGGCAGAATATCTGGGTTTTGAGGTATGTACTCATCACCCCAACGGCGAACCTCTACGTTATCGTCTTCAGTTTTACCCAAGGGTGTAGCATCACTGGGGATGTTGGGAATGGCGAGAATAAGTTGCTCAATTTCCGCTTTGAGTTCTTTTTCCTTGGGTTCTAGTTCACTTAGTTGAGCTTTAATGGCGTTACCCTCATCCCGCAAGCCTTGAATCTCTTGGTCTTGGGGACTGACACCAGATTTAATTTTCTGCCCAACGAGTTTACCAATTTCATTACTACGCGCTTGCAGTTGGCTACGAGTAATTTCTATGTCTCGTTGCTGTCGATCTAACTGTAATATCGGCTCTAGGTCGTATTTACCACTACGACTGTCTAACCGTTCCTGAATTAGTTGGGGATTTTCCCGTATTTGCTTAATATCCAGCACAGATTTTTCTCAGTCTTTTGCCTACTTCCTGCCAACACATCAGCATATACTGATTTTGACTTGCTATGACAGGAAAAGCAAATACAAAAATTATTATTGCCAGGATACTGACGTAAGTGGCGAGTTTTGAATTTGCATCACTTATGATCGGTTAATGCGATTGAGTAGCCATAGTGAACCGACTAACCCAGCAAAGTGAGCTGACACAGTATTTGTGTTTGCCTGTACTACTAACATATCTAGACCACTGATGATTCTGGTAGGGTCAAAAAACTGCGTTGTTATAGCTTGGGGAGAGATTGACCTAGCTACCAGTGTACCAACGATCGCCTGCGCTCCTAAAAGCGTTACTAGTGTCCCGGCTAAGTTTACCCACAGTCCTAAGCGCAAGACCTGCACCGTCTCAACTTTTCGAGGACGATTGCTAGGGTTTGATGAGAGCAGTTGTCTACCAATTCTGGTGTAACGATATGCCAAATATATCCCACCACCTAAGATGAGAATGCCACAAACTGCTAAAAATACACCGAAACTAGTCCCAGGGTTATTACTAGGACTACCTGCCCTTTGACTGAAAACAGCAAACAATAACACAATAATTCCAGAAACTACACCTAAAACTAATTGAATCCAAAAGCTAATCCAACCTGTGAGCCGAAAAGTTTGGGCAATTGTACGGAGATTTGAGGAAGACGATGGCGCGTCAGAGTTTTGTGACATACGAATCACTTACCTAATAGGCACTTAATTATTTTATTTATGACTTACACACAGGTAAGGATACTTTAAATACTAGGTTCAGGAATATTGTCCAATAAAACTTTTCAGACTTACATCCCCCTCACCTTTAGTCAGAAAATTTTGGTGTCAGCCATACTCATACAACACTTACCAGATCGAATATGAAAATCTCAAGCTCAAATATCTCAGGGTTGCATATTTTTTGATGCTGTCTTCAGTGCTGAGGGTGTCACCATATCATCATTAGCTATCTAACTATTTGATGATTTGCAGCAAGATATCGATGCTAAAAACAAATTATTGATTAACTTTTACAGATTTACACACAAAATGGCATTTTCCCTGTAAAATTTTTTTCGATAGCATCTTACGTTTAAGCAGTTCTAACCAGATCCGCATTACTTAACACCAAGATAGTGGCATAATCTGCTATCTTGACTGCTCCTCAACACACGAATTAAAGCTTGGGCGGGAGCGTTACTTGTTGACGCTCCTAAAACTTTTGCCATTTTCCCACGGTTTAAAATCATGGGTTTTCATTTTCGTTTTTACACTTAGGAAACTCTGCCCAAGTAGCACTATATACTTACTCAGACCAGAGTAGCAGCATATACTGACTACAAAGATGTAGATTTCAGCCTAAGCCATACTTTTAGCCATTTACTCACTATGAAACTTGAGGATATATATCAATTCTTTGAGAATCCTCCGCCGACTTATCTCTGTCAAGAGCTAGCAATTTGTTACATTCTGGATGTATTGCTACAAGGTGAATCTTACGGTACTGAGTTGATTCAACAATTAGAAGCTGAATACCCCACCTATCGACTTTCTGACACTGTGCTTTACAGTGCGATTAAATTTCTCGAAGACCATCAGGCTATTAATGGGTATTGGAAGAAATTAGAAGGTCGAGGCCGCCCTAGACGGATGTACCAAATTTCTCCAGAATGGGAAGTACAGGCACAGCGTTTGGCAAAGCTTTGGCGAGATTACATAAGTCTGAGGACAAAGTAAAATCTTACACTTTTGAATTAAGCTGTCATTGATGATGCTTTTTGGCTGTTAACTCTCAAAAGTTAACAGTCAATCAATTTTATATTTTGGATTTTGGATGGACTGCACCTATAAAGGGATACAGCTTGGAGATTTTAGATTAACTATCTTCTCTAGGAGATGAGCAGGCGATATTTTAGATTTTAGACGTTCCCTTACACAAGAGACACGATTGCACGAACAACAATCCAAAATCACGCCACTGGCTACAACGCGGTGAACCTACGCAACGCAGTGGCTCCAAAATTTAAAATCTAAAATTCGGATTTCCTTGGCATTGTTTACGAAAACATAGGGATTTCAAGACTTAATTCCCATTAAACTTAACTTAGATTCATAAATTCAGGATAATGAAGACTGAATAAATCTCCTTGCAGTTAAACAGCACAAACCAATTTATGGATACCGCTACTTTGTCATCTACTTTTCTGCTCACCTTGTTGTTATTGGTTGGTCTGTTTTTCTTTATTCGGGCTGCAACAAAAGACCGCACTCAAACAGCACAACTAATATCTGAGCAAGATGAAGCAGTTTTTATGCCTCAGCTACAAGCCTATTTTCTCTCCCGTGCTTATCGGGTGATAGAGATTGATCAAGTACAAAACCGAGTGGTTTTTGAAGGGTATGTCCAGCCTAGTATATTTTTGGCTGTCTTTTTAACTTTTTTGGCTGCGGTTGGTCTTGTTTGTCTATCGTTGGTTTTATCTTTTCTGTTTCCTCAATTGAGTCCGATTTTTCTAGGACTGTTAATACTTTCACCTGTAAGTGGGATGTTGTACTGGCAAAAGGCAGGACGCATAGAAAAAGTTTTGCTGCAATTTGAACCCAAATCTAGTACGCAGGAATCTTTGAGTAGAATCACTGTGACGGCTCATCGTGATGAGCTAGCTGAGTTACAGAAAGCGTTACCCTGGAAGCCTAGCTATTGAAGCTCCAAATTTTAGATTTTAAATTTTGAAGCCACTACATTGCGCGGGTTTCCCCTGTTGTAGCAAGTGGCGCGATTCCGGATTGAGTTTTTTCGGTTCATGTCCCGCAAGACAGTGGGGAAAATAAATCTAAAAATTTTCAATTTAATCTCTAAGCCCCGCATCTTTTTGGTCGGGGTCAATCTAAAATTTAAAATCTAAAATCCAAAATTGTTCGATGCCTCTGATGACCTAAATTCAGAAAAATGTTCTGATTGAGGGTTAAATGCTGAGTAAATAGACAGTAGAGAAGTAGTTAGTATAGGTAATGCCATTTTGCCTATTTTCCCTACGGCATGATGTCGTAGGGAAAATCAGCTTACATTGGCAGAGCTGTATCAGCAATCCAGAGGATGAAAGCACATCTTAAAACTCTCGCTTTTGGATACTTTTAGCCCTATTCTGACTACCTTGGTTATCCTATGACCAACAAACAGGCGATAAAAACCAAAAACTCGATTTTTAGCCGATTGTCTATTTACTTTGGTCTGAATTTACTGGCTAATTCAGTTACAAACTTAAAAAAAATGGAAACTTTGCGTAAACTAAGCCAGTTTGCCAGTTAAATGGTTGTCAGAAGTTGCACACAACGCGGTAAGATAACCATTTGTGACTCAGCGACTAGCCACAGCAACTTGTTCCAAACCTGCGGGAGATTCTAGTGTCCGCAGGCTAGGAAACAAGAAATGGTTTTCTTCTACGTATTGCGCGCCAAACAGCCCTTTCTCTGCCCAGAAATAGCGGTCTGTAGTGTGTTCGTTTCGCTTTACGAGTAGCAAAGCTGGTGGCAAGATCCCTTCAGCTTGAATGAATTTTCTGGCTGCTGTCACAGGTTTCTCTTCGCCGCTTTCGATGCTATATTGAGGCACGTGTTCTAAAATCCGCCGTCCTTCTTGGCGACGACGACTTTTTCTTTTCCGTCTTCTTGCCAACCTATTTTCCTCCTCTTTCAAGCTATAGATTGTAGTTATAGCTACAAAATCCGTCGTCATTATATAAGTTCTAGTTCAAAAGATCAATAGTTTTTTAACTTTTGATACAGCGAAAATACTCTGATTGACAGTAGATTAATCCCGACTAAAGAAATAAATAATCTCTTAGCGAAAACCATAACTCACAAGAATTAGTTAAGCTTTATTAAATAGTTGAGAAAAACAAAGACTTTCTTTTATCTTCTCTAAAATTCCGTGATCCTGAACAATAGCTGAAAAATGTTAATGTCTGCCAGTTCAGATTTTGTTGCTCTATGCCGAGAGCAAATAGCGTTGTTAACCCAAGGGCTGGGAGCATCTTTAAGCGTGGTTTATTTGGCGCAAGAATTAGTAGACTCTCCCACAGGAGAGACGAAACTAATTCCTGTCGTAGTTTATCCAGAAACAGCCGTTATCCTGCCAGGAGAGGAAATTGTCCTAGCCGCAGCTCAAAAACAGCTAAGAGTGGGAAATTCGCCCCTGATACCGCAGCAATCAGCAAGACTTTTGACTCCAGCACCAACAACGGAAACGCCGCCGACTGAACACAGACATTTAGCGGAAGATTTTTTGCTGAGTGGACATCAATTTGTCTTCCCTCTAATTCATGAGGGTGTGATGATGGGATTATTGGTCACAGGTAGGGACGATCGCCCGTGGGATGAACAAGAACAAAACCAGATTCAAAGCATTGGGCAAACATTAGCGATCGCTTGTATTTTGGATCAGCGTCGAGCCTGGTTACAACATCAGTTGCATCAACAGCAAATTTTGCAAGAGCAACAGCGAGATTTGTTAGATAACTTATTACATCAGTTTCGTAACCCGCTAACCGCTTTACGTACTTTTGGTAAATTGTTACTCAAGCGGTTACGTCCTGGCGATCCAAATCGGGAAGTGGGAGAAAATATTGTCAGAGAAAGCGATCGCCTCAAGGAATTGCTGCAAAAATTTGATGAAGTGATTGATTGGGCGAATGTAGATTCAGAATTACTAGCATTACCAAGCAATGATGTATTTGTAGAAGCAACTGTCCAAAAAGAATCTCAGCCAGTATTATTATTGCCAGGAACAGGAGATAAGGAAACAGATTGTTCCTTGGCGGAATTATTAACACCATTACTGGTTTCTGCCCAGGCGATCGCCCAAGAAAGAAATCTCGAATTAATATTAGCAATACCGCAGAATTTACCTTTAGTTAAAGCTAACATTAAAGCTTTGACTGAAGTATTAAGCAATATCATTGATAATGCGCTCAAATATACTCCGGCTGGCGGTAAAATTTATATTGAATTGGGAAAAGTAAAAGCTAACTTGCAAGGCATAGCAATTAGCGACACAGGCCCTGGTATTCCCAAGGAAGATTTAGCCCATATAGGTGAAAGACATTACCGAGGAGTGCAAGCCCAAACAACAATTCCAGGTACGGGTTTGGGAATTGCGATCGCTAAACAACTCATCGAACAAATGCAAGGACAAATTGAAGTTTTCAGCCCAGCAATTAATTCGGCGATCGCTACACCAAATGCACCAGGAACTACTGTGATAGTTTGGTTGATAGTTAGTCAATAGTCCATAGTCCATAGTCATTAGTCATTAGTCATTATTCTTCCTTGTCTCCTCTGTTTCCCTAAATAAATTAACCTTCTAGTGAAACAGTATTAGATAAAAACTATTGACTGTTGACTATTAACTGTTGACTGTTGACTGTTGACTATTGACTATCTTGTAGAAACCAGTAAATTTTGATTAATTGTCATTTGTAGGTCTGTGTCTGGGTTGATGGCAATTAAGTCTACGCTGTTTCTACCGAAGAATAAGCCGATTAATCCACCGATAGCCGCACCGCCTAAGACTTCCTCAGTGGCGATGGCGCGATCGCCTGTCACCGCAGATACCGCAGCAGCTGCACTTGCACCTAAGACGGTATTTCTGATGATTGCACTGGTGCTAGTACCTTTTCTTACTGTTTCAGTTTTGGTGATGACTTCGGAAGTTGCATTTAAATTGTATTCTTGACCATTGGTTAATACCAACCTTTGAGCCACGAATTGCGAACCGCGAGGTGCGGGTCTGAGTTGACCAATTACTTGGCTACCAGCCGGAACAACTACTGTTCCGTCTTGTGTGACCACGTTTTGCGCCACTGTCAAAGATAAGGGTGCGGTTTCATCCTTTGTCACCAGAATTTTTTCCGCCTTGTCGTACTTCACTGGAATCACCGTCCCTTGGGGAATGGTGACGGAAATGGGTGTGGGAGTTGTTGGTTGGAGGGCAACAACATAGGGTGAGTTGATGGCGGAAGCTTGATTAGAACTAACTAGGGCTTGATAGATAAACGCTGCTACTTGGGCGCGTGTAGCGGTGCCTGTGGGGTTGAGAAACCTGACATTGGGGTAGTTAACGACAATTTGCCTTTCCGTAGCCGCAGCGATGGGGCTACGGGCATAATTGGCGATGTTAGATGAATCATTGAAATATTGCAGAGTGCCTTCTATGTTACCGCCAGGTGCATAATCTAAACCATTAGCTAGTGAAACTAATACTTGCTGACGAGGAATGTTTTCATTTGGTCGGAAACTGTTACCAGGATATCCTGATAAGAAACCGATAGAGTAAGCTTGTTGAATTGCACTATATGCCCAATAGTTAGTAGATACATCTACAAATCGTATTGGTTGACGTTCGGGTGCTTTTTGGAAGGCTTTATTGACCATTGCGGCAAATTGAGCGCGAGTTACTGGTTCTTCTGGGCGAAAACTGCCATCAGGAAAACCTGCAATCACACCTCTTTGTGATAGCTCTCGAATAAATGGTGATGCCCAGTAGTTTGATGAAACGTCAGAAAAAGTAGTTTGAGCAAAAGAAGGAGCTGCTACCACAAAAGGTGCAACAGTTCCGGCTGTGACACTTAAAGCCATGAGTGCAGCTGTGCCGGATTGCCAACGATTTAGTCTAAACATAATTTTATTACTCCACACAATTACTTTTTTTCTATGTTAATTTCTTAGACATTTTATACACAAAAAAGTTTCCGTTAATCTGCATTACCTGAAATGATAATTTGTCTATATGTGACAGTTAATCTTGTGTTTCATACCCAAAAGCCTATGCAATTAGTTATAGTAAAATCACTTAATCCTAATTATGATCAATACAAAAGGCAAATGAGTATTTGGTCATGACTTTATATCTAAATAAACTATGACTAAAGTCATAGTTGCGAATATTTAGAACGACTAGAAAAACCAAACTATATTAAATCGTCATATAAAAATACTAAAATTTAGTTCGTAGTAAGGACTTTAGTCCTTTTTTGTTCGCGGAGTGTCTCGTTGAGAGAACTTTAGTTCTCTCAACAAACGTTTAGTTATTTACCCCGTTCTATTTACTGATTTTAGTAGCAGCAATCTGTGTAGCAGTAGGAGATGTATAACTCTATTTATGAGCCAAGCATTAAAAAAAGAGCGATCGCCTACTTTATATGACAGTGGCGATCGCTATTGAATGATTATGGCAGTCACAACTCAATCTCAAGTCAGATAATTAGCGGATAAGATCCACATTTAAGTTAGAACTGAGTGCCAATCTTAAGTCCCTTTCTGGTCGAATCACAAAAACTTCAGTTTCTTTCTTCCGCAGTAGCACACTAGCTAAAGCACCAGCAGCACCACCAGCTAAAGGTTCGCCAATCTCAATTCTCCTATTACCTGTAATCAGAGAAATTGCCGCAGCAGCACCAGCACCAATTGCCGCATCTGTTAATATTTTGCTGGTGTCGTTTTTGCTGATTTTCTCTGTTTGGGTAATTGTTTGTGAGTTAGCACTAATAAATTGTCTTCTACCAGAAGCATAGATTAATTCTCTAGCGACAAATCTCACCCCTCTGATATTTTCTGTATTGTTTCTATCTGTGGAGTATTGACCATCAAAATATACTGGTTCTAATTGTCCGACAACTTCAGTTCCAGCAGGAATCAAGACGTTTCTATTACCATCAATTATGTTGTTAGCAATCCTCAAAGTTAATGGTAGAGTTTCACCTCGACTAACAACAACTTTGTCTTTTTCATATCTGACTGGAAAAGTCACCCCAGCCGGGATAGCAACTTTTCTATTTTGTCCGATATTATATTGGGCATTAGCAGCAGGAGCAAAGGCAATCATTGGGGTAATAGCACCTGTGGTAATTGTGATTGCCATCAGTGCGGCTGCTCCAGATTTCCATTGATTCAGGTGGTTCATAAACTTTTGCTGTTTGAGTGCGGTGATATATCTCACATGACGAGTCTTGACTGAGATTGTTTCTGAGTGCTTTTTACAGTGGAAAGAGTTTGGGGATTGGGGATTGGAGATTGGGAAAAGGAGACAAGGTAGACAAGGTAGACAAGATGGAATTGATTTCTTAACTAAACCATTCAGCACTCATTACTCAGCACTCAAAAATGTAAATTTTTATAAACTTGCAGACACCTAGACTGGAAACCTGATAAACACCCAGATAAACTATCAAAGAGTGCATCTGTACTGCTAGCTAATAATATATAAATGTGGCGATATAGCCTGAATGATTCCAGTACAACTTATCCTCAAAAATTTTCTGAGTTACCGTGATGCAACTGTAGATTTTCGGGGGTTGCATACGGCTTGTATTTGTGGTTCTAATGGAGCAGGTAAATCATCGCTCTTAGAAGCCATTACTTGGGCGGTTTGGGGTGAAAGCCGGGCGGCGGCTGAAGATGATGTGATTCATGCGGGTGCAAAGGAAGTTAGGGTTGATTTTACTTTTCAAAGTAATCAGCAAACGTATCGCATTATTCGCAGTCGGGTGAGAAGTGCGGCTGGGGTGCTGGAATTTCAAATTGAAACGCCTGCTGGTTTTCGTCCTCTGACTGGTAAAGGAGTCCGTGCCACCCAAGAGGTAATTTTAGAGTACGTTAAGCTGGATTACGATACTTTTATTAACTCAGCCTATCTGCGTCAAGGGCGTGCAGATGAATTTATGCTCAAGCGTCCAAGTGAACGCAAAGAAATTTTGGCGGAGTTATTAAAGCTGAATCAATATGATGAATTAGAAGAACGAGCTAAAGAATCATCTCGTCAATTTAAAGCTAGAGCCGAGGAATTAGAACGTTCTTTAGAGTCGATTAAAACCCAATTACAACAACGTCATATTACCCAAGCGCAACGGGCAGAATTAGAAGCGGAGATTAACCAGTTACAGCAAGTCCAGGCGTTTGAAAATATTAAATTACAAAGTTTGCAAGTTGTTCAACATCAACGTACCAATTGGGAACAACAGCTAAATTTTGTCAAACAACAATATCAAAATTTAACTCAAGATTGCGATCGCCTGCAACAAGAGCAGTCAGCTATTAACTATCAAATTGCCCAGTTAGCAGCTTTAATCAATCAAGAAACAGAGATTAAAAACGGCTACACTCACTATCAAAATTTGCAATCTCAAGAAGAAGCCTTCGCTATTAAGTTTGACGAACACACTCGTGCTACGGCACTGCGCCAACAACAACAGCAACAACTCACCAAACAAATTCACGAATTAGAAAGACAATTACAACAAGTCCAAGGACAATTAGCAGCTTTACAACAGCAAGAACAAGAAATTCAGCAAACCTTGGCTAAATCAGGGGAAATTGAAGCAGCCTTAGCCCAACTCGCCGCCGCTCGTCGTCATTTAACCCATCTTGATGAACTGCAAATGCAAGTCGCACCTTTATTACAGCAGCGACACAATTTGCAAAGTCATTTAGATAAGGTTCATGCTGGGTTAGTAGCACGTTTAGAACAGTTACAAGTCACAGAAAATCAATTGCAAAAAGCATCTCAACGCCAACCCCAACTGCAACAAGCAGTTATGGAAGTGGCGATGCAAATTGAGCAAATGGAGAAAGACAGGGTTTATCTGCAACGAGTCCAAGAAAAAGGGCAAGAAAGAAGGCATTTTATTGAGCGTCTACAGGCGCAGCATCGAGAATATGAGAGATTATTGGGAGAATTAGAACAAAAATTGCAAATGCTGCGTACTCCTGATGCGATTTGCCCTTTATGCGAACGTCCTTTAGATGAACATCATTGGAATCGTGTGGTTGATAAAACCAAGGGTGAGTACAAAGAAACAGAGGGGCAATTGTGGGTATTTCGGGAACAAATGGCGGTTTCTGATAGAGAAATTCAATTGTTGCGGCAGGAATACAAAGAAATATTCCAGAAATTAAACGCTTATGATAGCTTGCGGGAGCAGAGAGGACAATTAGCCGCCCAGTTACAATCAACTAGTGATGCAGAACAGCATTTACAACAACTAGCTGCTGAAAAACAACACCTAGAGCGATCGCTGCAAGCTGGTGATTACGCACCCACACAGCAAGCCGAACTCAGACAACTCGAACAATATCTGCAACAACTAAATTATAATGAGCAAGACCATGCTCTAGCTCGCAGTGAAGTAGAAAGATGGCGTTGGGCAGAAATCAAGCAAGGACAAATCAAAGACGCTACCAAACGCCAAGCCCAAATCGCCGCCCGTAAGCCAGAATTACAAGCGCAAATTGCCGAATTACAAAGCAGAATTGAACAAGAACAGGTAGATTCGGAATGTGCCAAGCAAATCGCGGCGATAGAGCAGAAAATTAGGGAAATTAGCTATAGTTCCGAACAACATAACCAAATTCGCACCAACCTACGTCAAGCCCAAGCTTGGCAGTTACGCTATCAACAGTTACTATCAGCCCAGCAACAATACCCCCAACTCCAAGCCAGATTACAAGATTTAGAAGCATCTAGAAACACGAGATTGCAAGAAAGACAACAACTCGTCACCCAAATCACCGAAATAGAGGGACAGTTAGCCGCATCTACCAATCCCATTGCAGAGATTCAAGCCTTAGAACAACAAATAACCACCCGCAGAAGACAACTAGATGAATGTATCACCCAGTTGGGGCGGTTAGAACAGCTAGCTTTGCAACTAGAAAATTTACAAACGCAGTACGAAGAACAACAACAACAATTACAAACTTGTAGGCAACAATATCGGGTGTATCAGGAATTAGCCCAGGCATTTGGTAAAAATGGCATCCAAGCATTGATGATTGAGAACGTACTGCCTCAACTCGAAGCCGAGACAAATCAACTATTGTCACGGTTAACAGCTAACCAACTGCACGTACAATTTATTACTCAAAAAGCAGGCAGGAATGGTAAATCTACTAAGAAAAACGCCAAATTGATCGATACCTTAGATATCGTCATTGCCGATGCTAGAGGCACACGCGCCTATGAGACGTATTCTGGGGGAGAAGCCTTTAGAATTAACTTTGCCATTCGGTTAGCCTTGGCGAAACTATTAGCACAACGAGCTGGAGCCGCCTTACAGTTATTAATTGTCGATGAAGGTTTCGGTACACAGGATGCCGAAGGATGCGATCGCCTGATTGCCGCCATAAATGCGATCGCCAACGATTTTGCCTGTATCCTCACTGTCACCCATATGCCCCACCTCAAAGAAGCCTTCCAAGCCAGAATTGAGGTGAATAAGACACAGCAGGGGTCACAAGTTCGGTTATTGAGTTAAGAACTGGGGAATGGGGATTGGGATATCCCCATTCCTCTACATCCATAATCTTACGCAATCACGGTAATACTATTACTTGTGAGTGCGGCTTTATTGGATAACAAACCGATTTGAACTTTGTTTGCACCGCCGATACCATCTTCATCAAAGAAGAGTTGACCGGTTGTCTTGTCATAGATAAAGCGATCGCTGGCGGCTACAGCACTACTACCCAGGTGGAATAGTCCAGGATCTAATGTACCTAGGGCTTGGCTAAGTCCAAATTCTGATTTGGAAATTAAGATGGTATCTTGCCCAACTTTGAAGTCGGTAATTGTATCAAACTCTCCTGTTCTCGTATCACTTAAAGAGAAGCGATCGCTACCGTTACCGCCAGTGAATAAGTCACCACCTCGACCACCAACTAACAAATCATTGCCGTTACCACCGATTAAAGTATCGTTACCATCACCACCATAGAGGATATCATCACCGTTACCACCATCCAGGTAGTCGTTACCATCACCACCATAGAGGATATCATCACCGTTACCACCTAGTAAGGTGTCGTTACCTCGCTCCCCGTAGACGATATCGTTACCGTTGCCTCCATCTAACAGATCATTGCCATCGCCACCATAGAGGATGTCATCACCGTTACCACCCCTCAAGGTATCATGACCGCCTAAACCCCGGATAATATCATTGCCATTAGTACCAATGAGGTTATCGTCACCTGGAGTGCCGAGAATCACGCCATCAAGTGGTTTGATAGTGACGCTGACGGATGCCGTTGCAGTGCCACCTTTACCATCGCTAATCGAGTAACTGAAACTATCATTACCAACATAGCCAGTATTTGGGGTGTAAGTAATAAAGTCATCAGCAAAGTTGTTCGGCGTACCATTATTATTGACGACTGCAATACCATTCGTGGGGTTAGATACCAAACTCAGTTGCAGAGGATCACCATTAAAATCACTGTCATTAGCTAGAACATTAATGTTAATAGCTGTGTTTTCATCGGTAATGGCGATATCGTTGATGGCTACAGGGGCAGTATTTAAATTCAAGCCAACAACTACTGGGTCATGATCTGAGGAGCGGAAAGGATCGGGATTGTACAAGCTGTTGATTTGTGCTGCTGACTTGAAGTTGGTGTTATAGTCCAGAACGTTAGGTTCATCAGCATTAATATGCCACTTAGTCGCACCAGATACTTGAGCAGTGAGAGAATTGTTGGCTAAAGCATGGTCTAAAGAACCCCACTGACCATCAAACACATAGGAATAGGTGGTGTTTGGTAACAGGTTATTATATCCGACATTTTCTAAAGCCTTAATGGGGTCTTCCTTGGCGTAGGCGTTCAGGTCGCCCAAAATCAAGTAATCTGTATCAGTTGTACCTGTGGGATTGGTTGCCAACCATGCAGCTAAATCTTGAGCTGCACGGGTGCGTGTACCATTAGATAAACCTTGACCATCGCCAGCGTCAGCATCACCGAGATTCCCAGAACTAGAACCTTTGGATTTAAAGTGGTTGATGACGGCGGTGAATTGTTCACCAATGGAATTTTGTAAGAAGGTTTGCGCCAAGGGTTTACGGTTATTGTTATCAAAAGCACCTTGACCGAAACCATCGGGGACTGTAGCTGCTGCACCAACGGGGGTTACACTACTAGGTTTATAGATAAAACCAACTGCGATCGCATCCGTACCAAGTCTAGGTAATCCTGGATCTATAAAAGCATAAGTACCAGCACCAGCTACAGCATTGAGTCCATTGACTAAATCTTGAATGGCACTTAAAGAACCGTAACCATCATTCTCAATTTCAATTAGACCAACAACATCTGCATTTAATCCTAAGATGGCAGCAATTGTCTTATCACGCTGACGGTTAAACTCAATTAGGTTTTCTGCACCCCGTTGTTCAGGACTGGTGAAGCCACCGCCAGTACCATTACCGTTGAAGTAGTTGAGGACGTTGAAACTAGCAACTTTCAGCGTACCACCGACATTTGGTGTTGTTGTTGGGCGGGGATTAGCTGGTGTAAAGTCTACTCCAGTTGAGGTTTGTACGCGATACCCTTCAAAACGGTGGTCTAAAACACCAGTAATGCTAGCCACAGTATCGCCACCCCGTAGGGTATTAGTAGCACTTAGGGGTTGACCATCACGACCAAAGATAATGGTAGCTGGGTTTTGGACGTTACTACCGTCATCTAAGATGATGCGGCGTGTAGCAATCTCTTGTAAATAAGCACTGTAACCAGCAACACTGGGGTCATTAAATTGCGTATACTGCTCTAGTCTTGCATCTGTGCCAGGTTGATTACTCACACCAGTTGCAGACAGCACAACCTGACCGAACCGACCAAGTTGGAAATGTTCAGTCACAGCTAAATCTCCTTCAGCTGCAATCACTCTGACTAGCATCCCTTCGTAGCGTTCCCAATCTACAACGCTAGCCACTGGTAATTGGATGGTAGTGACAGTAGGGAGAACATCTGCACCCAAGTTAACTACGCTACTAATATTGGACAGTTGCGTGAGACTGCTAGTATTACCACCACTGCTGCTAGTAAATTCACTGATAGTTCCAGTCACGCGGACTTTATCACCAACATTTCCAGTGAATCTACCTGTGGGGTCAAAAACAAAGATACCTTCCGACGTTGTGGAGTCATTATCGGCATCTGCGTCTTCTTCTTGGACAAAGAAACCACTCAAACCAGTACCACCAGGAAAGGCCGCTACGACGATCCCTTCAATTGTCCGCACACCACCAAAGGCAGAGTTAAAGGCAGAACCACTACCTTGTATTTGGTGAATTTTGGTAATGGTGAGTTCCACATCATTATCAGTGATAGTGGCAGTAACTGAGCCGATGTTAATGCCGTTGTAGTTAGTATCACTACTAGCTACAGTATGGGTAATTAAACTGATGTGTGTACCTTCTACTAAGGCATCATCTACCGCAGTTACCGTCACCGTTTGGGGTGTATTCCAGTTAGCAGGGGTGAAGGTAAGAGTAGTGACGCTAGTTATGGTTTGGGAATCGGGGGTAATCGTAACTGTGACGTTGGCTGTGGGCTGGGTATTTAACACAATAGTGTAGGTATCCGTTGCCCCGCCTTCGGTGACGTTGGTACTACCACCAGATTCAATCAAGGTGATACCAGGTAAGGAAGCAGTGGCAACCCGTAAATTATCAATTCCTAACCCATGATCTGCCCCTGTATCATCTATATCACTCCAGCGTAGCCACATTTCTTGACCAGGAGCGAGGGAGAAGCCAGTAATTGCACCGGAGAGAATCACACGATTGCTACTTGCATTCCCATCCAAAGCTGCTGCTGTACCAGTAGCAACCGGCCCGATAAAGTCTAGGGAATTGACATCAACCCAAGTTCCAGAATTAATGCTAGTCGCTCCAATTTGGTAGGCAAAGTCGAGTTTTTGTTGTGTAGTATTGCCTCCGTTGCGCCATTGTTCCCCAACGTAGCTTACGGAAAGAGATGTGATGGTACTACCTGTATCGTTGTAGAAGCGCGCACCGTAGAAAATTGTCCCTGTCGTGCCGGATGCGACTGAACCTAAAGCTCTATCTAAGTTATTCGTGGCACCAAAACTGTAGAGGCTGCCAGTATTAGCAGAACCAGTACCAGCGTTAATGGGAGGATTAGTTACAGGGTTATTGCTGCGGCTGGTGTACCAACCTGCCAGGGTTTGGTTATCTGTCCAAGTTGCGTTAGCGGTGCCGAGGCTATCGAAGTCTTGGAAGTAAGGTGTATTGAGGGAAATTGCCCCGACTGGGAGGGTGGTAATTGGCGCACCCAAGGTAATGATTTCGCTGCGGAATTTTTGGAAGTTATCTTGAGCTAAGTCTTTGGAGATTGTGCCATTGTTGTACCAAACAGTATCGCCGTTATCTACCAGTAATTGAATTTGGGTAGTGTTGGTGAGAGTATCTGGCACTTCCACAATCGATTCAAAGCTGCCGTTAGCCAGCAACGCTGTTAAATCGGCACTACGCAATACAGGCACGTTGCTAGGATTACCATCCCAGGTGTAGAGACGGAAATCGTTGGGTGCTGTGCCTGTAGCTGCACCAGCAGGGCCGGCAATGATGACGTATTGGTTATTAGAGTTACGGTCAATGCTGCGGATACCACGTCCACCTAAATCCAAGAAGATAGGCGCGCCAAAGGTTGCAGAGCCACTTGTCCCGCCCGTAGGAGCGAGAATATTGGTAAAGTTAGTGACAGGAATAATTAGTGCTTGGTTACGCTCTGGTGTGGGGAGATTGGGCGCACGGAAAGCAATGTAAGCCGTATTACCATCGGGTGCAATAGTCAAGCCTTCAATATTGAATCCGCTAGGAGTTTCGGGAAGAACACCCGCCGCCGCACTTGCAGCTAGCCCCAAGAATCCAGCACCTAAGCCGTGACCATTGTTATTATCCCAGGCAATTAAGTCATTTTCCAAGAAACGGTAATATCCCAAGAACGTCAGGGTGGTGTTGACTCCTGTACCAGAAATTTGGGTGGCAAAAATCCGTTCTCGGTTTGGTGCGCTGTTACCGCTACTGTTGTTGCTGTGAGAACCCATCCAGTAAATGACGTTGCCAAGGCGGGTAGAGGCTTCGATGTCTACTTCGCTAGAACCGGATAATCCCAGGGAAGAAGTGAAGTTAAAGCTGGCTAATGGTAAACCGGAGTTATGGCGATCGTACAGGCGAATGGTTTGGTCTTCGTCGTCGGCAACTAACATATAATTGGCATCAATGGCGATCGCACTTGATGCGTCACTTGTTCCTGTGAGAAAACGGGTATTAGGACTGACAGACCCAGCCGAAGCAGCATAGTTAATAATGTAGGAGCTGCTTAGTGTGCCATCACTCACGGTAACTGTAATATTGGCTAAACCCACACCTGTAGGATTAATCTTCAGATTACGCTCTGCACCAGTACCAGTCAGGGTGAGGTTAGCATCAGCAACCACAGCCTGATTACTGCTAGTGACTGTAACTGTGAGATTGTCAATGGGGGTATCTGAATCACTTAAGGTAAAATCTATACCCAGTGTCCTAGCAGGGTCGGTAGGATCATTAATGACACCACTAATTGCACCAGCACCGATTCTGGGTAGGAGAACTGGTAGGTTTTGCCCATCTAAAAAATCAGTAGTGCTGGGATTAATTTCAATTCTTGGTGCGCCAGTTGTGGAGGTGGGGTTGGGAATGTAAGTACCTGGGTTGCCGATATCACCACCTGTAGATACGCGAGAATTTTGGGCATCATTAACGGTGGAAAGTTTCCAAGCGGTAGTAATTGTGAAAGCATCCAGGTTAGCGGCTTCCGTCCAACCGCTAGCGTTTTGGGTACGAATAGTACCTGCAAATACTTGGTCGTTGTAGGTGAGACGATCTATCAGTTGTCCGTTGTTATCGTAGAGGTTAATCTCATCCTCACGTCCTAAACCTTGGTTGGAGTTACCGATAATTTTCACTGAGGCGGGTAAATTCCAAGCAGCACGGAAGGTTTCGGCGGAGGCTTCGGTTAAGATGACTGATTCTCCCGGCTGGACAATCCCAAAAGCACTTAAAGAGAAGGAACCAGGAATGCGAGTATTATCATCGAAACTCCAGCCTGTAAAGTCTACTGGTGTAGTGCCGAGGTTGGTAAATTCGACAAACTCTCCATTTGCACCAGCATACATATACTCGGTGATTTGGACATTAATGTTAGTGTTGGGTGGTGCGTCGTTGTCTGTGATGTTGACAGTGATGTTGGCGATCGCAATCCCGTTATAGTTAGCATCACTACTACTGACACTATGGCTAATTGTGCCTGTGTGCGTCCCCTCAACCAAAGTATCATCAACCGCAGTCACCGTTACAGTCTGAGCTACATTCCAGTTCTGAGGCGTAAAAATTAAAGTTGGTGAACTAGTTGTCACCTGATGATCAACAGTGATATTAATAGTGACGTTTGCAGTCGGCTGAGTCTTCAGCACGATGGCGTAACTATCTGTTGCACCACCTTCAGTTACATCAGTGCTATTACCAGATTGAGTGATGACTATACCTGGGATGGGTGTAGCATTATAAAAACCTGGGTTGCCAATATCGCCACCTGTAGATGTGCGCGAATTTTGGGCATCACCTACGGCAGAAAATAGCCAATCAGTATTAATATTGACTGCATCAAGATTACTGACATCAGTCCAGCCACTAATGTTTTGTGTGCGAATTGTCCCTGGAAAATTTTGATCACCATAGGTAAGACGGTCTATCAACTGTCCGTTATTATCGTATAAGTTGATTTCGTCAGCCCGTGCCAGATTCTGTGTTAATCCACCAATAACTTTAACGGCAGCAGACAAGCCCCAAGCTGTACGGAAAGCAGTTGCATCGGCTTCTGTGAGGATAACTGATTCTCCAGGCTGCACAATCCCAAAAGCACTTAGGTCAACAGTACCAGGTTGGCGATTACTATCATCGAAACTCCAACCAGTAAAGTTTACTGCTGTTGTACCCAGGTTGGTAAACTCAATGAATTCACCATTAGCTCCAGCATACATATACTCGGTGATTTGGATATTGGGTACAGGCAAAGAAAGTGTGAATGATGACGGCCAATTCGCGATATTCGTAATGGTGGAACTAGTCGTCCAATTGGCTGGGTTGGAAATAGCCGCTAATAGTTCTGCCTGGGTGCCAGTGGTAGAACCGTTATAGTAAGCATTTGTCCCATTATTAGCAGTCAGGGCGATTGTTGTTACGCCCGTGACTAATGTGCCACCATTAGCAGCAGTAGGTTCAGCAGATGTAGTGGCACTAGTGGCATTAATACTCCAGTTACGCGCATTCAGGGCATAAATTAAAGTGGGACTGGCTAATGTTCCTGTAAAAATGATTAACGAATCACCATCGGTACTGAGGGCAAAGTTACTAGGATTATTAGAGTTAAACCCTGGTGAATTACTACTACTGCCATTAGTCCAGGTGAGAACTGTGCCTGCGGGGATGTCTGTAAGTGCGGTGTAAGTAAGAACTCCCTCTGTAGTTCTGAAAGCACCATTAGATTGCCAACCGTTATCCGTAACACTGAAGGTTGTACCAGCACCAATATCAACAAGTACAACGAAACGAATACTATCTGGATTAGTGGTATTGTAACCAGCGATCGCAATATCCCCAGGCTTCAGAATTGTAGCTGTCATAATGATTAATATGTAAGCAAAATTGTCAAAAATTTGCTTATTCAGCACAAAGAATTCACCTATCTGAATATAGGTCGTGCTAGCTGCTCATTTTTGTTTTTACTTACAAAAATCAACGCTCAGTGATTGGCTTTGTGCAAATAGGCACTGCAAATCTACTGAAGCAAGGTTAAGAGAATACTAGGAATTGGTAAAGTCGAGAATTTTCTCCCGATCATCCCATTGCCACTTGTGTCTTGATTTGGTGATTTTCCCTAAAAATACTGCACCCTAGCATCGAAACCATTAGAACGTAACATTTTAGACCTTAATTCAGCCAAAGAGCGATCGCTAAATGTGCCAGCGTTAACATAACGTCCTAAGTTAGATTGTTGTGCAAAGGCATCGGGGATAAAGCGACGCACTCGATTGAGGATGTTCTGGTTACTCATGGGTACAATCACCACATAGCGATTATTACTGGGGCGATTAGGAGGCTGGTTAGAAACATTACTTGTTGGTACTACATAATTACCTACATTTAGTGCCTGCCAAGTTTGCCAATCAACTCTGCCTGTAGGGTTAATTTGATATGCCTGCTGAAAACTGGCTACAGACGCTCTAGTGTATTCATCAAAGTAACCGTCTATACTGCCGTTAAAATAGCCCAACTCAGATAAACGCCGTTGTACTATTCTGACATTTTCACCGCGATCGCCGACAAACAACACATCCCGAAGCGGCTGGTTAGCGTATCTGGCATTCCAAGCTTGACGTACTGCCTGTAAAATTTGCATATCAGCAATACCATCAGCATTCAGTCGATAATCTCGCTGAAACTGTAAGATTGCTTCTCTCGTCATCGCGCCTACGTTCCCATTAGGATTAGTTTTGAAATACCCTAAATCCCGCAAACGCTGCTGTAAATCTCTGATTTGCTGCGTTGAAAGTTTTGATGTACCTGGATTTTGACTAGAAGCCAACAGTGCATTCCAAGTTTGCTGATTTACTACCCCAGTCGCCGCCAGTCCAGCGCGACGTTGAAAAGCGATTACTGCATTTTTTGTAATACCTTGAAAATTCCCTGTAGGATTAGCATCGAAATAGCCTAACTGTCGCAAACGCTGTTGCAGCCTAATTACATCTTGTCCGCTACTACCTTCAGACAAAACTGGGTATCTCCCGCCTATATTACCCGCATTCCTAATAGCTAAAGCAGTTCTCGTACCAACCACACCATCAGCTACCATACCCACAGAACGCTGAAACAGAATCACAGCTTGCTGCGTTTCTGTGCCGAAATAACCAGTATTGGGAGCGTTAAAGTAGCCCAACCGTTTTAAATTTCTTTGTAGTTGAACAACAGCTGCACCTCGACTCCCAAATCGCAACTCTCCACTACTATTTCCACCCTGACAAGCTCTTTGTAATGCCGTTTGCGTACCACCACCGACTATCCCATCCGGCCTTAATCTATTAGCACGCTGAAAACCAATCACTGCCCTTTGAGTCAAAGTAGCAAATTTTCCTGTCGCTGGAGCATTTAAAAAGCCTAATTGTTTTAAACACCGTTGAATCCTAACAACGTTCGCCCCACTACTACCTACTTTTTCCAAAGCCAAAGCCTGTCCAGCTAAACTCAAAACCGCTAAACTTAACGTTACCGATAACAGCCGCATCGCCGCTAAACTAGGTAACTTTTTCCACGGTAAAAATTCCCAATTAATTTGAATAGGATTAAACTCAATACCTTCAGATTCTTCGTATACCGCACTAAGATAAGAATAACCAATGGTATCCATAATGTTATTGTTATTTTTTAGTTGAATAAAAGCTGCACAATCCAGACTCGATGAAATACAAAACTGAACTCAATGAATTGCCGATTTAAAAAGCGTTTTAAACTCAGTATAAATAAGTAATTAATATATCACCTTTTATTCACTCAGTCAAAATACTGATATCACAACAACACCACGCGCCCCTTTGTGTGGAAAAAACACTCTCTGCTAACCAAACTCCCGTAATTGTGGAAAATAATAAATTAAGTCGAGTATCGCAAGACTCACTTAACTGCATAATTTTCTCTAGGAAAATATGACCCATCCTTTTCTCCAACGCCTGCATAGTCCCGATAGACCAGTCATCGTCTTTGACGGTGCAATGGGGACTAACCTGCAAACTCAAAACCTCACCGCCGAAGACTTTGGCGGCGCACAATACGAGGGGTGTAATGAATACTTAGTTCACACCAAACCGGAAGCTGTCGCCAAAGTTCACCGTGATTTCCTAGCGGTGGGTGCAGATGTCATCGAAACTGATACCTTCGGCGGTACATCAATTGTATTGGCTGAATATGACCTAGCAGACCAAACATACTATCTCAACAAAACCGCCGCCGAACTAGCAAAAAGCGTGGCGGCGGAATTTTCTACACCAGAAAAACCCAGGTTTGTTGCGGGTTCTATTGGCCCCACCACCAAACTACCCACCTTGGGACACATTGATTTTGACACCTTAAAAACGGCGTTTGCCGAACAAGCCGCAGCCTTATTTGATGGCGGCGTTGATTTATTCATTGTTGAGACTTGCCAAGATGTACTGCAAATTAAAGCCGCATTGAACGGTATTGAAGAAGTCTTTGCCAAAAAAGGACAACGCATACCCCTAATGGTTTCCGTCACAATGGAAAGCATGGGGACAATGCTAGTCGGTTCTGAAATCAGCGCAGTCTTGACGATTTTAGAACCCTACCCAATAGATATTCTCGGTCTCAACTGTGCCACTGGGCCGGACTTAATGAAACCGCATATCAAATATCTATCCGAACATTCGCCATTTGTGGTTTCTTGTGTTCCTAACGCCGGTTTACCAGAAAACATCGGTGGTAAAGCACACTATCGCTTAACACCGATGGAATTACGCATGGCGTTGATGCACTTTGTTGAAGATTTGGGTGTCCAAGTGATAGGGGGTTGCTGTGGGACACGTCCAGAACACATTCAACAATTAGCTGAAATTGCCCAAGAACTGAAACCAAAAGTCAGACAGCCAAGTCTCGAACCTGCGGCGGCATCAATTTATTCTACTCAGCCCTACGAACAAGATAATTCTTTCTTAATTGTGGGTGAACGTCTCAACGCCAGTGGTTCTAAAAAATGCCGTGATTTACTCAATGCGGAAGACTGGGACGGACTAGTTTCAATGGCTAGGGCGCAGGTAAAAGAAGGCGCACACATCTTAGATGTCAACGTTGATTATGTGGGACGCGACGGTGTGCGAGATATGCACGAGTTGGTTTCACGTATTGTTAATAATGTCACATTGCCCTTAATGCTGGACTCCACCGAATGGGAAAAAATGGAGGCAGGTTTAAAGGTAGCTGGGGGTAAATGTCTGTTGAACTCTACCAACTATGAAGATGGTGAACCGCGCTTTTTGAAGGTGCTGGAATTAGCGAAGAAATACGGTGCGGGTGTAGTCATCGGTACAATTGACGAAGATGGCATGGCGCGGACAGCAGATAAAAAATTCCAGATTGCCCAACGTGCTTACCGTCAAGCTGTAGAATATGGGATTGCTGCCCATGAGATATTTTTTGATACTTTAGCTTTACCTATTTCTACGGGAATTGAAGAAGACCGCGAAAACGGCAAGGCAACCATTGAAGCAATTCGCCGCATTCGCCAAGAATTACCAGGATGTCATGTAATTTTAGGGGTGTCGAATATATCTTTCGGTTTAAGTCCAGCCGCGCGGATTGTGTTGAACTCGATGTTCTTACATGAAGCAATGGCAGCTGGTATGGATGCAGCCATTGTCAGTGCTAGCAAGATTTTACCACTGTCTAAGATAGAAGCCCACCATCAAGAAGTTTGTCGCAAGTTAATCTATGATGAGCGGAAATTTGAAGGTGATGTTTGCGTTTATGACCCCTTGGCAGAATTAACGAAATTATTTGAGGGTGTCAAAGCCAAACGTAATACAGGCGTTGATGAAAACCTACCCCTAGAAGAACGCCTTAAACGTCATATCATTGACGGTGAACGCATTGGCTTAGAAGCACAGTTGAATAAAGCCTTAGAACAATATCCACCCCTAGAAATTATTAACACCTTCCTCCTAGATGGGATGAAAGTTGTGGGTGAGTTGTTCGGTTCAGGACAAATGCAATTACCCTTCGTGTTACAGTCTGCGGAAACCATGAAAACTGCGGTAGCCTATCTTGAACCCTTCATGGAAAAATCCGAGGCGGGAAATAATGCTAAAGGAACGGTAATTATCGCCACAGTAAAAGGTGATGTTCACGACATTGGTAAAAACCTAGTAGATATCATCTTGTCTAACAATGGTTACAAGGTGATTAACCTGGGAATTAAACAGCCAGTGGAAAACATCATTGAGGCTTACAATCAACATAAAGCTGACTGCATAGCCATGAGTGGGTTGCTAGTGAAATCAACCGCCTTCATGAAGGAAAACTTGGAGGTATTTAACGAAAAGGGAATTACCGTCCCCGTAATTTTAGGTGGTGCGGCCTTAACTCCCAAATTCGTCAATCAAGATTGCCAAAATACCTATAAAGGCAAGGTAGTTTACGGTAAAGATGCTTTCTCTGACTTGCATTTCATGGATAAATTAATGCCAGCCAAAGCATCTAATAACTGGGACGACTTACAAGGATTCCTAGATGAAGTAGATACTGAAGAACCAAAAATTTCTTCGGAAACGCCAGCAACTCAAAAAACTCCACTCAGCACTCACCACTTATCACTCAGCACTGAGGTAGATACCCGCCGTTCCGAAGCCGTAGCGGTAGATATTGAACGTCCTACGCCGCCATTCTGGGGAACGAAACTATTACAACCTAGTGATATTCCCATTGAGGAAGTATTCTGGCATTTAGATTTACAAGCCTTGATTGCTGGACAGTGGCAATTCCGCAAACCCAAGGAACAATCTAAGGAAGAATATCAAGCTTTCTTAGATGAGAAAGTCTACCCCATTTTGGAAACCTGGAAGCAGCGCATTATCGCGGAAAATCTCTTACATCCTCAAGTAATTTACGGGTATTTTCCTTGTCAGTCTGAAGGAAATACTTTGTATATCTACGAAAACAATCATACACCATTAAAGGAAGTAGCTAAGTTTGAGTTTCCCCGCCAGAAATCATTAAGAAGACTCTGTATTGCAGATTTCTTTGCACCCAAGGAATCAGGAATTATTGATGTTTTCCCCATGCAAGCGGTAACTGTGGGCGAAATTGCCACGGAGTACGCACAAAAATTATTTGCAGATAATCAATACACAGATTATTTGTATTTCCACGGTTTAGCGGTGCAAGTTGCAGAGGCTTTGGCAGAATGGACACACGCTAGAATTCGCCATGAATTAGGATTTGCGGCTGAAGAACCCGACAATATTCGCGATGTGTTAGCACAGCGTTATCGTGGTTCACGGTATAGTTTTGGTTATCCGGCTTGTCCGAATATTCAAGACCAATACAAGCAACTGGAGTTGTTACAGACTGACAGAATTAATTTATATATGGATGAAAGTGAGCAACTTTATCCAGAACAGTCTACAACAGCGATTATTACTTATCACCCAGTGGCAAAATATTTCAGTGCCTAATTGAGATGATAGTCACAGTTAATTAAGTATCGAAACTGGGAAAGCTATAAATAGCTTTCCCTTTTTATTTACAAATAGAGATACAGAGATTAGAATCTGCATTCAAGAATATCTATAAGAATCCGCTTTGATTACTGAAATCATTTGCGTAGTGAAGAAGGAATAAAAGTCATTAAGTTAAAGTCAAAAGCTAGTGTTTTGCTATCTTTTGACTTTTAGCTATTAGCTGGATTCTATTAACCACGATTTCTTTCTAATAACAGCATCATAACTAAACTTAAGAGAATTTGCTGTTCTTCGCGATCGCTCATTTGATCAATGGTCTTAATGATAAACTTCCGAGAAAGGAACGTCGGGATTTTTTCTAAGCGCATCACCTGTGTCCCATCAGCCCGACTGACTATATATACAGGGTTGAATACGTAACCTGTAAATAAACCTAAAATCGGAATTTCTGCAAACAGTGCATCCGCTACCTTCACCCAAGGGTTTTGTTCTTGGATATTTAAATTACTCTCCTCGCCCTCAAAAATGTCATAACGGGCTTTCCATATGGATTTTAAACCACGGCGTTTGACTGCACCCACATAAGTACCATTGCTATCGGTGAAATCATAACGGGCAGAGAAATCAATAATGCGATCGGCCTTGATATAGTACAAAGGGCGTGTCTGCTCCGCATCCGCAAAAATCGTAATAGCTTCCTTGAGTTTAAAGAGTTTCTGTTTTACATAGAAAGCCAAATTCCCTTGGGAATCAACAACAGATATTTGTGGTGCAAAAGCCCAAAGCTTAAACGTAAGTTCCAGTGGATACTGCATAGCGTCAGTGACAACAAAAAATTAATAGCTCCATTATTAAACCCATTTATGGTGACTGTATAACAAACTACTAATTAATTAATGTAAATAAAGCTTAACTCTCAGTAGTGGGATAGTTATGGCATTTTGGGATTATGGAATTCTTGACTTGGGGCTTCATACCAATTCACTAAAGTTTTGATACAGATCCAAACCCAGGAACCCTTGTCAAGTCACGATTCCTCAATTGCGTTAGCGTAGCGGGACGTACCCCTCCGGGGAAGCAAGCTACGCGCAGCGCCTCGGAGAGAAGTCCATTGCGAATTGGTATTAGCTTTACTTTCACCAAGCTTAAGTGCTAATTAGTCCACATCTGGAGATTTTCCTAAGAACAGTGGTGGTGAGTTGCATAAACTTACAAAGCTCAACCTATTGATGAAGTGAAGGGGTTGAAACCCAAAACGCACATCAACACTGAAACTTGAGGTAAACATCATGAAATTACGTCACTTAACTGGTTCTTTACTCACCGCCACAGCACTGTTAACTAGCACACTTCCCGCTTTTGCAGGGCCATTTAATATTCAACCATCCGGTGTTTTCAAGCCAGGTAATGTTCCCAGTGCAGTTGGGAATGTTCAACCTAACACACCTGCACCTAGTAGTAATCCCGTAGGTAATAGTGAAATTCAAGGTTTAGGCGACCATCAGTCTTGGGTTGACCCCAACACCTTAGCAAAAGACCCTCGTGCTTTGTGTAGCGATGTCGGTTTAGGTAGCAACACCAGCAGCAGTACCACCAAAATAGCCTTAGCTACCTCTACTAGCACTCGTTCTAGTTCTGCTCGCAGTCATAATGATGGCGGTGGCGGTGGTGTTAGCATCTTTGGTGTAGGTGTTAACGGTAGTGGTAGTAGCCAAGGTAGCCAAAATAATAACGAATCAAAAGACACTCGCAGCAACAGCACAGAAGAGCGTAGCAGCAGCTCCTCCACAGTAGTTCAAGGCAAAAATTGCGATGCGTTCGTCAATTCCGCCGCCGCTAGAGATATGAACTATCAAGATAATTTGACTCGCCGCTATGAAATTAAAGTTGGTCGTCGTGGACAACAAGTAAACCAACTACTTGAAGATAAATAATTGAAATGTAATTTATAGTTTCTGATTCTGAATTTTGAATTGTTCAAACGCCGGGGTAATCACCCTGGCAATTGCTTTAAGTAGAGCGACTTGAAAAGTCCCATCTAAGTTAATTAATGCAAAAATAGTAGGATTGAGTTCGTAGTAAGGACTTTAGTCCTTTTCTAATAACTAAATTCATCACTACAAACCTTTAATTATTTACCCTGTAGTCCTTATTTAAGTAAGGAAAAACTATGAATACCAGATTAGGGTGGAGAATGATTCTTCTCTCCACAACTTTATTTTTGAGTGTTGCACCTTTAGCTAGTGCTGAAACGCCTTCTCGCTCAATCCGCAATTCACAAATCTTACCCTATTTATTAGATCATCCCCAGGATAATTCTGTAGTCAGAGTGCGTTGTGTTCCCAAGTTGAGACAACACTCAGATAGCCAACGCCGCGTCATTAGAGACAGTCTCTTAAACTCTCCTTTAGAACACAATGATACTGTCACCATAGAAATAGAAGGTAACTGTCGTAATGTCAGAGTTCGTGTGCAGGATGACTCAAACTATTCTGATTATCCAGTTTACGATCCTTATTTGGATGATCATCACCCTAACGTTGAAGACCGTTGGTTAACTCGTCAAGGTTCAGGATGGCATTGGCTATTCCGAAATCAACGATAAGGAACTACTAGAAAATAAATTATTCAATACTCAACAACCAGCACTTTCCAACTAGAGTAGGGCTTACTTTCCCATAGAAGGGAATTTAAAATTGTTTGTCTTGGCTTCAGTAACTGAGAAACAAAGTAATCTACTTGCCAAAAACACCAATACCATAACGACAAGGTGCATTTGAACATTTAGGCATTACAACCCTAATTTTAAACCGGGCGTTCCAACGAGGGCTGACTGTAACCACAGGATTGTCGTCCGTTTCAGTATCGGAAGCGATGAGATTACCATTGTCATCATAAAGTTTTAAGTCAATATCATTACAATCTTCATCACAAACGCCTACGATCGCATAACTAACTCCCTTTCTCAAATTCACAGTGATATCATCTTCTCCATTACCACCAAGATCCCCAACAAAGGGATCATGTGTGAGACGTAGTCCTCCCTGACCAGCAGCTTTTGCGGCTCGGACTAGTTGAACACCAATTTGTCTGGTATATCTGTCTGACTGCGCGATTTGAACCCCAGTATTGGAAGTAGGAATTTCAGCGCGAGCAAAATCTGTTGTGGAAAAGATGCTACTACCTACAAAAACAACACTCAGAATCAGTTTTGAAGGAACTACTAGACTATTCAAGACATTCTTCATAACTAACAGACTCCTTGAGAGTTAGAAGTGAAACCCTAGAATCTCGGCATCAATTCCAGTGATAAATATTCTTTAACGGTAGCCTTGAATACATCCATAACTAGATAGAACGATTACCTAAATTAAGATGAATTTATATTGAAGAAACCCTTGTGGAGACGTAGCAATACTACGTCTCTACATTTTTTATTTTGAATTTATCCAAAGACTGCATAAATCTCAAATAACCAACCTATTGATTCAGTGAGGGGGTTAAACACCCAAAAACACTGAAATCAAAGGAAAATCCAGCCATGAAATCCCAAACTTTGTTAAGTATCGCTTGTTCTTTATCCCTGTTAGGTTCTTTAACTCTACCAGCGACAGCTCAACCAGTTCCCACCGCAGCATCTCAACCCCCAGTAGTCAACTCAGAAACTAGTATTCCCCAAGATACAGCACTCGTCGTTTCATTCCCCGCACCCGTAACAGTCGATGTTGGACAAAAAAAGGATTATCCCCTGACTGTTCCTTTAGCTAGTGCTATTAAAGATACTCAAGGCAATATCGTCGCACCAGAAAACACTCCTGTCACCATAGTTCTCAAACCCAGTGATGGCGGTGCAAAAATTATCGCTCAATCTATAGTTATTAACGGACGCATTGTTGCTATTCAAGCATCCAGTCAAGTTATTCCAGGTACAACCATTACCCACAAGCGCGCCAATGACAAAGCTGTAGAAAATGGTTCGATTTGGGGACGGATTGGTGGTAGCATCATGGGATTTAGCAGCAATGGTGATCCTGACCAGTTTGACAGAGGTGCAATGTTAGGTAGTGCATACGGTTTGATTTCCGGTTTACGTTCTCCAGAAAATACCCGTGTGGTGCAGATTCCCCAAAGCAGTGTTTATGTCTTATCTTTGGAAGCTCCCATCAATTTATCTGTTCGCTAGGTGACAGTGCTGAGTGCTGTTAGCGGTAGCGCGGCGTTTAGCCGGTGGTGAGTGCTAAGTGCTGAGTAAGAATTTTAGTATTTAGTCAAAAGTCAAGAGTCCTTTTTTCATGTTTGGTTGTGAGATTTTCTCGTGATTAGCTGATATGAAAAGGCAAAAGGTAAAAGGTAAAAGGAAGTTGGAATTGTGAGTAAATTAATCTCTCGTCTCTATTACCTCATTGCCAATAGGATGCAGAATTGTGAGATGAAAGTTATGTCTATTTTCTAGTTGCAGATATCTTTCTTGTAATGGTTGCCATTCTTGCCACCACTGGTAACGGTTAGAGGCTAACAAGCTGGTAAGTGCTGGTAATTTGGTGTTAACTTCTGATTTAAATATATCTGTCAACCATTCACCCATCACTACGCTATCTTGAATATTGCCCAATATGTCTTGAATATTTTTGACATCTGCAATATACGCCGCGTAGGACTCTCCATATAATTCAGTAAATAATTCCATCTGGTAGCGCAGACGTTTAGCTTGTTTCCGTAAATCGTGTATGGTTTCACCTTGATTGGTTAAGTATTTTTCTACAGTTTTAATAGACCATTCACTATGAATCTTGAGTTCATTATCTAAAATTTCAGCACCTGCTAAGAAACCTGGATGCAGTAAAAATTGGCTCAATTCAGGTAATAGTAAATCTGGTAATACTTGCTGAATTGGTAAAGATGCTAATGGTTTATAGTCTGGTGCTTCTAACCAAGTTTGTAAGGTCTGTTTTAAAGACTGATAAGAATCATTTTTTAGTGTTGCTATAGTTTTATTTACTGCTTCTTCACGCTGTTTATTTAAAGCATGAAAAGCTGTTTGTAGCGATTTCTGCTCTTTAGCAGGCAGGTTTGGTTGATAGAAAGTTTCTAAATTTTGTTTTAAAACATCTAAGTCGCGGAGATTACCAAGACGACGCGCAATTTTACCGATGTTTTTACTATTAGCTGGCTGGGGTAGATTTAATACTATCTCAAACCGACTGACTGCTGTACGTAAACGTCGCATACCTACACGCATTTGATGTAGTGCTTCTGGATCTTCATCTTTCTTAACAGGTTTTTCCCACTTCAAGATTTTATTAAAGTGTTTTTGAATAGCCTGATAAGCATAGTTTCCTAGTGTTTTGAGTGTTGATTCTGTAGCTATTTTCATGGTTTATAGCAATTATTTAAGCAGGTTATTGCATAATAGCATTAGTTAAAAATTTATATCTCTTGGCTTGAGATTTGTACCTTTAGAGGAGTAATATTTGTTTACTGAATATACTTGTTTAGGTATTAAAAAGTAAACAGGGAATAGGAAAAGATTTTAGAGATATTCAGGATTTGCTGAGAAATTAAATCTTAATTATATATTTTGATTTACATTCAAGAAATTTCAGATTTAATTATAATTTGAAAATAGGTTGCATTTACTTATCAAAGTAATTGAAAATTATCTCGCATAATTGCCATTTCATTATGACGCAGATGTCCAAAATCAGGAATAGAGAAAGCAATTTGTATCGGTATTTAACGTTTATCAATATTTGCAAACTATCATCAACAGCTTGCTTGATATTTTTGCGGTCAACTTTTCAGTATTTCGTCCTGAATTAATGTTTCTAATGCTGTTTGTATATCTTGCGTTAGTGCGTTAACAGCACGTTTAGCTGCTGGCCGATCGCCTTGTACTTTTTCCCAGCGTTGGGTGACAGAAATTGGTTCACCTACCTTAATGATGGCTTTTCGGAAACCTAGACGCGATCGCCCTGGTAATGTAGATGAGCGAATTCGCGATAACATATCAAACATCAGTAAAGCTGTTTCCGCTAATCTATCAGCCGTGGGTTGTTCCTGAAGATAATTAGCTTGCACCGCCACAAAACTTTCTACCAACCGCATATGCTGCACTCGTAAGTCGGCTTCTTGCGCCACCCAGTCAGCAAGCCCTCTGTGCAGAGGTGGTAATGTATTGATATCTCCTAAGTCATCCCGATAAATCAAGTTCCAACTAGCTTCTTCTAAGCGGCGACAACGGTCGATAAAATTACCCTGTGGTTGCACACCAAAATACTGTTCTGCAACTTGTAACCCCTTATCTAGTAAGCGATGTAACCTATCTATTAATGCTTGATTGGAAGTAGCAGCAGTTTCTGAGGAATTGGTTTTGGGAATATCTTGACGATAAAAGCGGCGATAAAACTCTTCCATCTCCGTAATTAGATATTCACCCAAGCGACAAATTCGTTGATGATAGATTTCTGGCTGATTTTTATGATCACCAACAGATTGAACAGGTAAACCGCTATCAGCTTCTAGTTGACTGAGTAATTGATCTAATTTCGACCAAGGTGGCTGAATATATTGATATTGAATGGAAACCGGCACAATAATCACGGTTTCATTCCGGTTAGCCTTGTGCAGATCCTCCACACACCAAAACCCCATTTGCGCCGTCCCAGGTTCTAGGGGACTCACAATACCACTATGACCATTATTACCACCTTCAGGAGCAACGGCGATGGGTAATTGAGCATTCGCAAATAAATTCCGCGCCATTTGAATCGCCTGCTTATCTAACCGCCTTCCGCGACGCACCGGCACACCCCCTAGGCGAGAAAACAACCACCCCAACCAATCACCAGCCCAGATAGTCATTCCTCGGTCATAGATAAAATGACTATGGAGAGGATATTGTAACTTGATACCTTGCTCACGGGCGACCTGCGGCACAATCCGAGACAACATATACAGAACACACAGGGGATCTTCTACCTCTGGGTGACGAAAAGCCATCAACAGCCGAATTTTACCAGCCTGAAATTGTCCATAGAGTTCTGCCAAGATTTCAGCATTTTTCGCTTCTACCTGTACAATTCCCGCAGGTAGCCAAGGACGAGTCCGAAATCTCAGGATAAACGGTAGCACCGCATGAAAAATTCGCACCACCAACGGATTGAAACTGTAGGGGATGAATTTGAGTGCAGGTTGGGTAGAGGTGATGAATTTAGGCAAAGGGTTCTCCGAGGGTTGGGGACTAGGAATTTTAGATTTTAGATTTTGGATTTTAGATTGAATTCAATCCAAATTCGTCAATCCCAAATCCAAAATTTAAAGGCTGGGGACAAGGTAGACAAGGTAGGAGATGAGAAAAACTGTTCCCTGTTCCCTGTTCCCTGTTATCTAATGACTAATGACTATTACTCCATCATGTAATTCGTAATGTTGCTGTGGATTGTCTGGATACCAAGCCATGAATTCATCGAATTTCATTAGCTGGTGTAAAGCTTGAGTCATAGTTTCATTCCCAAGACAAGATGAAAATAGGATAGGCGATCGCTGTTACCTTAATTATCAGATTAATATCTCAGGCAAACTATACCATCAGATGAATACATCACAAGACGCACGCAAATACGCCCCAGCTACACAGCGCAATCGTCAACCCATCTTAGAAATATTGCAGCAAGTATTACCTCCTAACGGCACAATTTTGGAAATAGCCAGTGGTACTGGTGAACACGCTATCTTTTTTGCTCCCCGTCTTAGTCCGCGTCGTTGGCTACCTTCTGACCCTAACCCCGAATTACGCGCTAGTATTGCAGCTTGGTCAGAACATTTCCCTAGTGATCATCTCTATCCCCCCATAGAACTGGATGCAATCCAACCAACTTGGCCTGTAGAAACAGACCAAAACCGTAACGACTCACCCATAGTTGCCATTGTGAACATTAATATGATTCACATTTCCCCTCGGTCAGCCTGTTTGGGACTTATGGCGGGTGCTGGGCGCATTTTACCACCAGGCGGTATTCTCTATTTATATGGGCCATTTAAACAGGGTGGAGAACATACCGCACCCAGTAACGCAGCCTTTGATGAATCTTTACGCGCCCAAAACCCCGAATGGGGTGTACGCAATTTAGAGGATGTGGTAGCAGTCGCTAAACAAGAAAATCTTCACCTAAAAGGTACTTACCAAATGCCAGCCAATAATCTTTCCGTGGTCTTCCAGCGTTCAGTTTAACAACTGAGACGGAAGCTTTTATCCTATTCCCCTGCTTGCCCACACGCAAAAACTTGAAGGCGTTCTAGTAAAATGGAGGTTAGCGGACTCGAACCGCTGACATCCTGCTTGCAAAGCAGGCGCTCTACCAACTGAGCTAAACCCCCGTAAAATAAAAAAGCGTGTAATTTTATTCCACTTACATAAATATACCTGAAAGTTGTAATTTTGCCAAAGGGATGAACGAAAAAAATATTCAAATTGTTGCCACCTTTTATAAATTCGTGAGTTTGCCGGATTTTCAGGAGATGCAAGCTCCCTTATTGTCTTACTGCTTGACACAAGATATTAAGGGAACAATTTTGTTAGCCCAGGAAGGAATTAACGGCACGATCGCAGGTTCGCGTCCAGCCATAGACGCGGTTCTAAGTCATCTGCGTGGGGATGCGCGATTTGCTGATTTAGAACACAAAGAATCAACGGCACAACAACCACCCTTTGAGCGGATGAAAGTACGCTTGAAAAAAGAAATCGTTACCTTGGGTTTGCCGGAAGTTGACCCGAATCAACAAGTGGGTATTTACGTGACACCCCAGGAATGGAATGATTTAATCTCTGATCCAGAAGTCACCGTCATCGATACCCGCAACGATTACGAAGTGCATATCGGAACTTTCAAAGGGGCGCAAAATCCTCAAACTAATTCCTTCCGTGAGTTTCCTGAATATGTCAGTCAAAACCTTGACCCCAATCAACACAAGAAAGTAGCAATGTTTTGTACTGGGGGCATTCGTTGTGAAAAAGCTTCTGCTTTCATGCTGGCTAAAGGTTTTACGGAAGTTTATCATCTCAAAGGCGGTATTCTCAAATATTTAGCAGAAATCCCCCCAGAAAATAGTCTATGGGAAGGGGAATGCTTTGTTTTTGATGAGCGCATTGCTGTAGGTCATGGTTTAGCAACAGGCAACCATGAATTGTGCTTTTGTTGTGGACATCCTCTATCAGAAGAAGATAAAGCCTCACCTAAATATGAATTAGGGATGTCTTGTCCCCACTGTTTTGATCATCTCACCCCGGAAAAAAGAATGCGTCAGCAAGAAAAATGGCGGCAATATCAGCTACAGCATGAAAAGTAGGGTGAAGGGAGAGCAAGTGAGAAAAATCACCTGCAATGGTTGAAATTTTAACTAAGAAAGCCAGAAAAAGCGGTTTTAGACCTTATTATTTGGATCAAAATAGTTAGGGTTGTAAGTAAAATCATGTTAACTGATATCTATGATGTTGTTATAGTCGGGGCTGGGCCAATTGGATTAGCAACTGCTATTGGTTTACGCCAGCGAGGAATTAACAATATTTTGGTGTTAGATCAAACCCACGCATTTCGCCGAGTTGGTCAAATTTTGGATCTGCTTCCCAACGGCTTAAAATCTCTAAAATATTTAGCAGATCATGCTTATGAAGCTGTTAAAAATACAGCCCTTGGTGGGTCAAATTCCCAATCATCAAATCAACAGGAAAATTCTGCTAAACCTACTCTGAAATGGGTTTACCGAAATTTGCAAGGAGAAGAGATACGCTCAGTTCCCCTGAGTTTTGATCATTGGTTGCAAGAATATGGCGAGGGGCGAGTTACACTAGCATGGTATGATTTACAAACAACTCTCAGACAACAATTACCATCAGAAATAGTCAGAGCTAATCACCGTTGTGTTAATGTCATCGATGAACCAGAAAATCATTGTGTGCGGCTAGATTGTATTTCTGATATGACATCAGAAAACAATCCCTATGCACATTGGCAAGAGAATAAAACCGACGAAATAGATAATAATTATCAACAATCAGTTACTAATACATCATTTCGAGCCAGACTAGTCGTAGCAGCAGACGGAATTAATTCTACAATTCGTCAGGTGCTTTACAAAGATAGTCTTTACGAAAATTATGCCAAGCCAGAATATTCTGGATTTGCTGCTATATTGTGTCGAGAAACTGTTGATATTAATCAGGAGTTAGCCGCAGAAATTGAAGCGAAATTTTTGCATAATTCACCGATTGCGACTATTTGTCATGATGAAGTTTCTAGAAAAACTGCTACCGCAATGGAAGACACAAGAATGATGTTATTCCGTAGTCGCACTACTAATCAATTTGGTTATCTCATTCATGTCGCTTCACCTCTAGCAGCTTTACAAAATCAGTCTGGTAGTTCTTTAATTAACTTAGCTCTACAAGCCTTTGAGCAAGCTAAATTTCCCGATATTCTCCAGCAATTAGTCCGTTTGTCGCCTCCAGAAAACATGGCACAACGTCCTTATTACATTCATCGGGCAATTATTGCTGATTCTGAAAATCTACCCATTCAACCCACTTGGAATTTCGGCCGGGTTGTTTTAGTTGGTGATGCGGCACATGGAATGCCCCCGTTTATGGCTCAAGGTGCGAATCAGGGTTTAGAAGATGCTTTAGCGGTGGTATTATTAATTGCTCAAATTGCCCTAGATAATAACTGGAATAATACACAAGCCATAGCAGCAGCCTTCCAAAAATATGAACAATTACGTCGTCCGTGGATGGCTTATGTTCAGGAAGCAACTTTAAATCGACATCCCTATTCTTCCGAAAATAATTGGCAGCAATATAGTCAAACAATTTATGGACGTAATATTGACCAAGTAATACAAGCATTAGCTTAATTGGTGGTTCATAATCTTAGGTTAAGTATCTAAACTTAGGTGATATTAAGCCTAGAAATTTATCTATTAGATGCTAATTTATCGGCTATGCGGGTAGTTTCTGGTAGCCGATACTTTGGTGTACAACGTAATACATAATCAATTGCCGTCGGTAAACTGATTTTATGTCCACTAGAAACATACACAGGTTTAACCCCCGCACGAGTTCGTAAAACCGCACCAACGGTTTCACCTTTATGAATTAATGGTTGATAACTACCTTTAGTGTCTGGTAGTTCATCATGCTTACCGATTAATAATGATTTAGCCACACCAATTGTGGACATATTGATGATGACTCCTAAGTGACTAGCTATACCTAATCTCCGAGGATGAGCAATTCCTTGTCCATCACACAAAATAATATCTGGTGTGGTGTTAATTTTTTCTAAAGCATCGAGTATGGCGGGAATTTCACGAAATGACAAGAAACCAGGTATGTAAGGAAAAGATGTAGGACGGTAAGCTAATTGGGTTTCAACGACTTGCAACTCAGGAAAACTCAGCACTGCTACAGCTGCGCGGCTAATAGTACCTTCCGCTTCAAAGCCCATATCAACCCCAGCAACATATTTGACAGTTGTTGGTATTTGATCCTGTGTAATTACTTGATTGCGTAATTCTTCTTGAATAGTGATGGCTGCTTCTAAGGTTTGCGGCCAAGTATGGGGTTGATAAATTTTCATATTTTTGTCAATTCACCAAACTCATCCTTCATTACACGAACGTAATTGGTTACGTTAGTTAACTTTTTTTGCCACTACTTCCCGCACACGATATATTGGTCTGCCTTGAGATTCGTGGTAAGTCCGCATGACTAACTCTGCCAACAGTCCAAAGCTAAATAGTTGTACCCCTGTCACTAGCAGTAGTACCGCCAAAATCAACAAGGGACGATTACCAATAATTTCACCAAACGCTAATTTGATAATAGTTAAGTAAATCCCTAACCCTGTTCCTAAAATCATCGAAACTAGTCCCAACAAGCCAAAAACGTGCATGGGACGGGTGAGGAACTTTTTCATAAACAAAATGGTGAGCAAATCCATTAATACGCGAAAAGTCCGCGATATGCCATATTTGCTTTGACCAAAACGTCGGGCGTGGTGGCGCACAGGCAGTTCTGTAATTCTCGCGCCTTCGATGTAAGCTAGTGCGGGTAAAAAGCGGTGGAGTTCACCGTAGAGATTCATATCTGCCACTAGTTCTGCACGATAGGCTTTGAGGGAACAGCCATAATCATGGATATAGACGCTAGTAGTGCGACGAATTAGCCAGTTGGCAATTTTAGAAGGCAACAGCCGATTTAATGCCCCATCTTGGCGATTTTGCCGCCAACCACTGACTAAATCATAACCTTCCTCTAACTTGGCTAATAACATGGGAATATCGGCTGGGTCATTTTGCAAATCAGCATCTAAAGTAATGATCGCTTTACCGATAGCATATTTAAATCCCGCCGCCATCGCCGCCGTTTGTCCATAATTTCGCCGCAGAATCACCGCCTTTAAATCTGGACGGATTTGCGCCTGTTCCTTGAGAAATTCTGCCGAACCATCACTAGAACCATCATCGACACAGATGATTTCATAGCTTAACTGACTAGCGGTAAGAGTAGATGCGATCGCCTCTAATAACAAAGGCAAACTCTCCACTTCATCCCGCACCGGCACTACTACCGATACATCGGGGACAATGGCGGAAATTAAACCATCATCCTCACTTAATCTATCTGGTATCAACCCACTCCTCATAAGCAATTAGTTATTAGTCATTAGTCATTAGTCATTAGTCAACAGTCAACAGCCTTACTCTCATAACTTCTCACAACCCGGCCAGCCCCTCGCAACTGCTGATAGTATGACTTACTAACCACATCTCCCTGTTCCGAGAGGATGTCAATCCCTATGCCGTTGCGTCCTTGGTCTTTGCCGGAACTATGGATGTAATGACCATCACCTAAATACAAGCCGACATGGGTGGCTTTGGTGGGTGTGCCGAAAAATACTAAGTCTCCTGGTATGAGTTCGGCTATAGTTATAGGTTGGGTGAAAGCTTCTTGTTGATAAGCATCTCTCGGCAACCGAATTCCTACGGCAGCAAAAGCAGACTGCATTAGTCCTGAACAATCATAATTTGGCCCCACTGTGCCACCCCAGAGATAATAATTAGGCTGCTGCATGGCTTTATGGGTAAAGGCAATCACTTCTGGTAGCAGTTGTTGAATTTCAGCTTCAGAAAATGACTGAGCCTGATAAAGTACAGTAGCAGGTTGTAATAAACTAACATCACTAAAAGATACCCACCCCGGATAGTCGTCCTCACATAAATACACCTCAACTGCTGTACCTTGCTGATTTGATGTTACCTGTAAATGTCGCCCTGCTGCTGCTTGAGTTGCTAGGCGGGTGCATTCGGGAGAATCATATAAGTTTAAATCGGCTAGACATTCGCACTCTTTTGCGGTCAAGTTGAGAATTTGAGATTCTATATTAGAGAGCATTCTGCAATGGTTTTTTTTAGCAAAGATGAACAACTAGAAAATCTGGGTAATAGCGTTTTAGAGGCTACTTGGTCTAAATTTCCCTCTTTAGCCCGTAATCAAATAGCGTTGACTTGGATTGTTTATGATCCGCCTGTGCCAGTTAATACTGGTGGGGCGTTAACTCCTGATGCTTTTTGGCATCATCCTGTACGTGGTTTTAATTATCGTGGTGCAGAACGGATTTATCCGGCGAGTGTGGTTAAGCTGTTTTATTTGGTAGCAGCTAACGAATGGCTAGAAAAAGGGATGACTCAGCCATCCAAAGAATTGGATCGGGCTTTGCGCGATATGATTGTTGATTCTAGCAATGATGCTACCAGTTTGATTGTCGATATTTTGACAGGGACGACATCAGGCCCGGAGTTATCCCCAGGCCCCTTTGAAACTTGGAAACAGCAACGTAATTTTGTCAATCGCTACTTTCAATCTTTGGGATGGGAGGAGATGGCAAGTATTAATGTTTGTCAAAAAACTTGGGGTGATGGCCCTTATGGCAGAGAAAGGGCTTTTTATGGGGAGATGTTTGAAAATCGTAATATGTTAACCACAAATGCGATCGCTCGTCTTTTACATAGTATTGTGGGAGGCGTGGCGGTTTCTAGTGAGCGATCGCAAAATATGATGGCTTTACTTAAACGCAGCATTAACCCCGATGATTTACCCAAAGATGTTGAGGAAGACCAAGTAACAGGTTTTCTGGGTGGTGGACTTCCCCCCAATAGTCAAATCTGGTCAAAAGCTGGTTGGACAAGTCAAGTGCGTCATGATGCCGCCTACATTGAGTTATTAGACCAACGCCCATATTTATTAGTAGTGTTTACTGAAGGCAAAGAACAAGCCACCAACCGCGCCATTTTACCCTTTGTCTCTCAGTTAATTGCTGAAGCTGTTAGTCGTCTTTAATGGGCATTGGGCATTGGGCATTGGGAATAGTGCGAATGTTGGTGTGCTATAAATCCACACCATAGACCTGATAACTGATAGGGGTGGTAATGAATGAAAAATATCTAAAACCTATATTATCTCCCCTGATAGCGATCGCAGCATCTCTGATGGTTGGAGCTATTCTCATATTGTTGGCTGGGGCAAATCCTCTCACGGCGTACACAGCTTTATTACAAGAATCCTGTTTTAACTATTTCGGATTTGGTAATACTCTCACTAAAATGACACCCCTACTCTTGACTAGTTTAGGGGTGTTAGTTGCTCTTAAAGCTGGTCAATTTAATATTGGCGGGGAAGGGCAAATTTATCTGGGTGCGTTGGGTAGCACTTTAGTAGGGTTATATGTACAAGGAATCCCAGCATTGATTCACATTCCTCTAGCTTTGTGCGTCGGATTTCTCTTTGGGGCAATTTGGGGTGCAATTCCTGGTTATCTCAAAGCAGTTAGGGGAGTCAATGAAGTAATCACGACGCTGCTATTAAATTACATTGCCATCAATTTGGTGAGTTACTTAGTACAGAACCCCTTAAAAGCACCTGCTGCACCTAGTCCTTATTCCCCATTGATTGCTAAATCTGCCCAATTGCCGATTATCTTACCCCAGAGTCTAGCCCATGCCGGGATTATTTTAGCCGTCATCGTAGCGGGGATATTGTGGGTTTTGTTAGTGCGATCGCCTCTAGGATACCAAATTACCGCCGTCGGATTTAACCCCACAGCCGCCCGTTACGCCCATATTTCCGTAGAACGCACGATTATGCTAGTGATGGCTGTAGCGGGAGGGTTAGCCGGTTTAGCGGGTGCATCAGAAGTGATGGGGTCAAAGTATCGTTTATTTGAACAAGTGTCCCCTGGTTATGGATTTGATGCCATTGCGATCGCTTTTTTAAGTCGTGGTAGCATCGGCGGTGTAATTTTGACTTCCCTATTTTTCGCCGCCTTGCGTAGTGGTGCCAACGTCATGCAACGCAGCGCAGGCGTTCCCGTCACCGTAGTTTACGCCATCCAGGGTTTGACTGTATTATTTATTGCCATCAGTCTTGCTGTGGAGGGCAAGAGGCAGAGAGAGTAATAAGTAATGAGTAATGAGTAATAAGTAATGAGTAATAAGTAATGAGTGCTGACTAATGACTAATGACTAATGACTAATGACTAATGAATGACTACCTAATTGCTAGCTTGCGTTTAGCTGTCCCTTTGGCGTTTGCTGCCCTTGGGGGAATGTATTCTGAACGTTCTGGCGTTCTGAATATTGCTTTGGAGGGGATGCTTTTAACTGGGTCTTTTACTGGTACAGCAATTACTTTTTATACTGGTAATCCTTGGCTTGGTATGTTGGCTGCTTTGATAGCTGGGGCTTTGGTGGGATTGCTGCACGCTTTTTTGTGTGTGAGTTTATACGTTAATCAGTTGGTTTCGGGCTTGGCGATTAATTTGGTGGCGGCGGGGTTGACTGCTTTTTTGGCGAGATTGGTGTTTCATGGTGCTAGTACACAGCGATTACCAGGAATTGAGCCAATCATTATTCCTGGTTTAGCTAATCTACCTATACTGGGGGTATTTTTCCAGCAAGATATCTTCGTCTATTTATTGTTGGCTTTGGTTATCGCCAGTTTATATATTTTATTTCACACTAGCTTCGGGCTGACTTTACGGGCTGTGGGGGAATATCCCCAAGCGGCGGCTACGGCTGGGGTGTCGGTTAAGAAAGTGCGGTATTTAGCGGTGATGCTGAGTGGTTCTCTTGCGAGTTTGGGCGGTGCCTATTTAGCTTTAGTGCAGATTATGTTCTTTACAGAAGGGATGAGTGCAGGTAAAGGATTTATTGCGATCGCGGCTTTAATTTTTGGGAGATGGCATCCTATTGGTAGTACCTTGGCTTGTTTATTATTTGGGGCGACGGAAGCTTTGCAGTTACGTATCCAAGCTTTAGGGGCGAATATTCCCTATCAATTTTTAGTTATGTTACCGTATGCGATCGCTTTATTCGCCCTACTCGGATTAGCAGGTAAGTCCAAACCTCCGCAAAGTTTAGGTATTTCCGACACACCAAAACGGTAGACAAGGTAGACAAGGTAGACAAGGTAGAATTTACTTCTCATTTCAAAATCGGCTAAACGCCACACTACCGCTAACAACACTCATTACTCATTACTCATTACTTATTACTTATTACTTATTACCCCTTACTCCTTACTCAGCACCGGCTAAACGCCGCGCTACCGCTAACAGCACTCCCCACTCCCCACAGATTTGTAATTTTTTTGTGAACTATTATTTACTAAGTCTTTACATGAAATTCGGTAGTTAGTTGGCATTTTTAAAATTTTTGTATGTTCATCAATAATTGCGGATAAGTTTATATACTTAAGTACAGATTAGTAGTGTTACTTAATACAATAAAAAGTGATTAATTGCTGAATCAATAATATTACTGAGATAATTTTTACCAGGAATTTAAAAATCAACGAAGCAAATTGAAACGAAAGTTGATACCTTGAGTACAAGGAGAAAATTACTGAATATCGCTAATCTCAAATTCATGGATTCTTTATCAATCAGCTCTCTACTTGAAGATTTGAAAAATCCTGATGCTCTAGTCCGGGATCAAGCAACAAAGAAACTCTGGCGGATTTGGTTTCAGCAAAAGGGAGTTTACGGCTTGGAAAAAATCGATCAAAGTCAAAAATTGCTAGATGCTGGGGAAATTACGCAAGCAGAAGCAACTCTCACAGAACTCATCAAAGAACAGCCTGATTTTGCTGAGGCTTGGAATCGTCGCGCTTTCCTCTACTACAGTATCGGCGATTATCGTAAGTCCCTAGCTGACTGTCAAATGGTGATTCAAATCAACTCTGTACATTTTGGCGCGTTACATGGGATGGGTTTGTGTTACGCCGCGCTAGGACAATACAGCAAAGCTATCAAATCTTTTAAACGCGCTTTGGAAATTCAACCCTACTCTTTGGTGAATCAAAAACTAATTTTAGAATGTACACTGAGACTTAGCTAAACAGCTTCGAGGAAAACACGTAAGTAGTGTTTCTCCGCAATACTCAGGAGACATTCTATCTTTGTATGAACTGGTTTTCACCTGCGTCAGCCGCTATTCCTTATCTAAGTCGCCGTCGATTCCTTCAGTATGGTGCAATTTTTGTTGGTAGCAGTGTTATCTCTGCTTGTACCAAGCAAAACCAAGCAACTACCTCTAGTTCTGGGTTAGATAAAGTCACCTTCGGGACTAATTGGTTAGCCCAAGCCGAACACGGAGGATTTTATCAAGCGATCGCCACAGGAATCTACAAGCAACACGGCTTAGATGTCACTATTAAAATGGGTGGGCCACAAGTACCCAGTGGCGCGCAACTGTTGACGGGTGGTGTGGTAGATTTCTTCATGGGCAACGGGATTGACGCTTTTAATGCAGTCGCCCAAGCAATACCGACAATTAGCGTCGCCGCTATCTTTCAAAAAGACCCGCAGTGTATTATTGTACATCCCAATACAGGAGTCAAAACCTTAGCTGATCTCAAAGGTAGACCCATGTATATCTCTGCGGGTGCAAATGTGACTTTCTGGCCATTATTAAAAGCTAAGTTTGGTTTTACTGATGACCAGAAACGCCCCTACAACTTTAACCCTGCGCCTTTCTTAACAGACAAAACTTCTGCACAGCAAGGTTATATCACCTCTGAACCCTTTGCGATTGAAAAGCAAGGTGGGTTTAAACCGCAAGTATTTTTAATCGCAGATTATGGTTATCCCAACTACACCACGACTATTGAAACTACGAAAGAAATAGTTAAAAACAAGCCAGATTTAGTGCAGAGATTTGTTGATGCTTCTATTAAAGGGTGGTACAGCTATCTAGAAAATCCCCAACCAGGAAATCAACTAATTAAACAAGATAATCCTGAAATGACCGATGCACAACTTGCCTACGGTCTGCAAAAACTGCAAGAATACGGAATTATTATTTCAGGAACAGCCCAACAGCAGGGTATTGGTTCGATGACTGAGGAAAAATGGCGATCGCTATTTGAGAGTATGGTGAGTGTAGGTCTGTATCAGCCGAATCTCAAATATCAAGACGGTTTTACCTTACAATTTATCAATAAAGGTGTGGAATACTATCAAAAAAGTTAGGGCGATCGCCAAACTTTTACGGTATTATCTGCACTACCACTGACTAAGGTTTTACCATCTTTACTAAAACCCAGGGAAACTACTTGCTTATCGTGGGCGGAAATGGTGTGTATGAGTTTCCCTGTGTCTAAATTCCAAAAGCGAATCTCTCCATCTAAACCACCACTAGCTAACACCTGAGCATCGGGACTGATGGCTAGGGATAATACAGAGTAGGAATGTCCTGTAAGGGTACGCACCAATTCCCCATTATTCAGTTTCCACACTTTAATTGTTTTATCTAGACTCCCACTAACTAAGGCTTTGTTATCAGGACTAATTGCTAAAGATGTCACCCAACTTGTATGTCCTGTAAGGTTTTGCAGTTGTTGACCGGTATTTACATTCCATAACCGAATAGTTCTATCTGTACTACCACTAGCTAAAGTTTGTCCATCGGAACTCAAAGCCACTGATAATACTGGTAGTGTATGTCCGTAGAGGGTGCGTATTCTTTGACCATTGGTTACATTCCACAACCGCACAGTTTTATCCGTACTACCAGTAGCGAGAATCTGTTGGTCTTGACTAATGCTCATGGCATTATTCCATGCCACATAACCATTTGATTTAAAACTGCGAATTTTTTGACCACTACTCAAATTCCACTGCTTAATAGTTTCATCCAAACTACCACTTGCTAAATCTTGTCCATCTTCACTAATTGCTAATGACAAAACAGGTAGTGAATGTCCATAGATAGTGCGAATTAGTGTTCCCGTTTGAGCATTCCATAATTTAATAGTTTTGTCATGGCTACCGCTTGCAATAGTTTGTCCATCTGGGGTGATAGCCACGGAAGCAATAGCTTCCGAGTGACCAGTTAGAGTTTCGCTTAAAGCGATTTTTTTCGCCCATGATTCGGCAGGATTCGCCCCTACTAAAGATAATAAATCCTCTCGCCAAAAATAAAGAATTCCTGGTAAAATTAATCCCAAGACAACAATTAAGCTGATAGTTTTCAGTGGTAGGTTTGGCAAATTTTGCCCACTCCACAAACCGCCGCTATTTCTGTTATTCAGGAGCGATGGTTTGAAGAAATTTTGTCCAGAATTGCGTTTACTTTGTCGTTTAATTTCCCGTTCAATGTCTGCCAAACGACGGAGAATTACACCTGTATTCTGTGGACGTTGTCCAGGCGATCGCCGCATTAATTCATCAATTAAAGTTGCCAAACCAGGGGAAACATCTGTGGCATAATTACGCCAGTTTATTTCATCTTTATTGGGATCATAAATATCTTGGTCATTGGGAAATTTACCAGTGAGTAAATAAACAAAAGTTCTCCCTATCGCAAAAAAATCCGATGTAACGACAGCTTGACCATTGAGTTGTTCTGGCGGCGTAAACCCTGGAGAATTAATCCCCGTAACCTGACCTGCGGCTTGTTTAATTACGTAGGTTTGGGTAACTTCTCTCGCTGCACCAAAGTCAATTAATACTAACTGACCATCTGCCCTGAGCATAATATTAGATGGCTTAATATCCCGATGAAAAAAGTTTTGTCCGTGGACTTCATGCAGAATATTAAATAACTGCTGTAACCATTCCAAAGCTAAGTCTTGATTGATAGGCCGACTTTGGCGTTGATACATATACTGCTCAAGATTTAGCCCTTCAATTTTCTCCATTACCAGACAATTTAAACTTTCTTGAGCATTGTTTGGTAAAAAAGTGAAATATTTATCCCCCTTGGGTATACCTGGACAATCTAACTGACTTAATACTTGTCCTTCTTTTTGAAAGAGTGATATGGCTTTAGGGTGAGGATTTAACAATATCTTCAGCACCTTTTTTGCGCCATTGCGTTCTACCACTTCATAAGTCTTACCAAAACCGCCACCACCTAAAAAACCAGTTACCTGATAGCGACCTTCCAGCAACAATTCTGAACCACAACTTTGACAAAATAAAGCATGGTTATTATTTTGAGGGTTTGGGCATTGGGGATTAATACAGAGAATCATCGTTTTTATAAAAGAATTTTTTATATTATTTCCAGATGATTAGATGATAATATTTCCTGTAAATTAACTACCATCTTAGCCCACTATGGCGATTCAGCTTGGGAATTTATGAATATCTTATACTATCATCTTTCAATAGTATTGAGTATCTTTAAATACTTTAATTTTGCCAACATGAGAGGCATAAGATGAGTAAAGCTGATAAATTATTACATGGTGTATCTAAGATAAATCGCCGCAAATTTCTTAAATATAGTTCCATAGCCACCGGTAGTGGTATCCTGGCAGCCTGTACAAATGGTGGCAAAAGTCCCTCCGTAAATACCACATTCCGTCCGAGAAATACCGGACAACTAGACAAAGTGACCTTTAGTCTGCACTGGGTAGCAGAGGCTGAGTATGGTGGTTTTTACCAAGCTGTCGCCACCGGTATTTATCGGGATCATGGTTTGGATGTCACCATTAAACCAGGTGGGCCTAGAGGTAATTACACATTATTATTGATGGGTGGGTCTGTTGATTTGATTATGGGACATAGTGGTGATGCCATTGGAGCATTGAAAGATGGTGTTCCTATGATTACCATCGCTTCGATTTTCCAAAGAGACCCCCAAGTATTAATTGCTCATCCTGGTACGGGTAACGACTCCCTAGAAAAACTCAAAGGGAAACCAATTCTAGTCGGTTCTGGTGGGGAAGCTACATACTGGCCATTTTTAAAAGCCAAGTATGGTTTTACCGACGACCAAAAACGCCCCTACAATTTTGATGTGCAACCCTTTTTACAAGATAAAAATATTATTCAACAAGGTTTGCTGACAGCTGAACCTTTCGAGATTAAGAAAAAAGGGGGATTTGATCCTACAGTTCTCCTCTTGGCAGATTATGGTTACAACGCCTATAGCTTCACTATTGAAACCACTAAAAAACTTGTAGAAGTTAATGCCGATTTAGTGCAGAGGTTTGTTGATGCTTCTATTAAAGGTTGGTATAGCTATCTACAAGATCCAGTCCCAGGGAATAACCTGATTAAAAAAGATAATCCCAATATGTCTGATGAGCAAATTAGCTTTACCCTGGAGAAGTTAAAAGAAAATGGCATCGTCACCGGCGGAGATGCTCAACAATTGGGTATTGGTGCTATGACTCAAGAACGCTGGCAATCTTTCTATGACAATTTAGTCAAAACAGGGGTTTTTGATAACAGTATTAACTACCAAGAAGCGTTTACTTTACAATTTGTGAATAAGGGAGTGGACTACTACAAGTCTTAAATGAAACACTATCCTGTCATTCAACTTCATCAGGTAAGTAAGGTCTATCGCAATGGTACAGTTGCCCTCCAAGACCTGAATCTAGTGATTCCAGAGTCGCAGTTTGTCAGTTTGGTAGGGGCTTCTGGCTGTGGTAAGAGTACGGTGTTGCGGTTGATAGCTGGGTTAGGAAGCGTCAGTTCTGGAACTATTGACTGGGGAATAGACGCAGCACAACGCAAACTAGCATTTGTGTTTCAAGATGCAGCCCTCATGCCTTGGGCAACAGTAAAGGATAATGTCCAACTACCATTAAAATTGGGGGGAATGTCCAGCCAGCATTCCCAAGGGTTGGTAGCCCAAGCTTTAAAGGTAGTGGGGTTAGAGAAATTTGCCCATAATTACCCCCGTGAGTTATCAGGGGGAATGAAAATGCGTGTCTCCATTGCCAGGGCGTTGGTAACTCAGCCGAATATTTTATTAATGGATGAACCTTTCGGGGCTTTAGATGAAATCACCAGAAGTAAACTCAACAGTGATTTAGTTGATTTGTGGTTACAACATCACTGGACGGTGATATTTGTCACCCACAATATTTATGAAGCTGTGTATTTATCAAATCGGGTGTTAGTGATGGGGACAAGTCCAGGAAGGATAGTAGCAGATATAGATATTGATGTCCCCTTTCCACGCGGTGAAGATTTTCGCACTTCATCGGTGTATAACGAATATTGTCGGACAGTGTCAGAGCATTTAGCAGCAGCAATGAGATTTAGTGATATGTTAGGATTTTGAACCGCCAACACAGACTAATTATTCCAATTATGTTATTTTTTCGTGCTGCTGGCTCAAGACAAAAATATTCTAAATTTAACTTGGCGGAGATTTTTGCCCCCATATTAGTCGGTATTGTCGCTCTAATTTTGTGGGATTTATTGGTGCGGGTGACAGAATTACCACCTTATATTTTACCTAGTCCTTTTTTAGTTTTCCAAACTTTAATCACTGATTGGGGTGAACTATTTCCCTCATTATTAATTACTCTGCAAATTACGGTCACTGCTTTTATAGCGGCGGCAATTTCTGGGTTATTAACGGCGATTTTATTTACCCAAAGTAAATGGATTGAACGCAGTTTATTTCCCTATGCTGTCATTTTACAGACAACTCCGATTGTGGCGATCGCTCCTTTAATTATTCTATGGTTTAAAAATAATACCTTTGCCGCCCTTGTTGTCTGTGCTTGGATAGTGGCCTTTTTCCCCATAGTTTCTAACACGACTCTGGGCTTAAAGAGTGTAGACCCTAATTTACTCAATCTTTTTCAACTCTACAACGCCTCACGATGGCAAACCTTGATTTTTCTGCGCCTACCCAGTGCTATGCCTTATTTTCTCGGTGGGTTAAAAATTAGCGGTGGTTTAGCATTAATTGGGGCTGTTGTGGCGGAATTTGTGGCTGGGACTGGCGGTGCGAAATCTGGTATTGCCTACCGGATTTTAATTTCTAGCTACAATCTGCAAATACCCCGGATGTTTGCTGCTTTAATACTTACCACAGGGTTAGGGATTTTAATTTTTGCTCTCTTGAGTGCCTTATCTGATTTTATATTAAGTAGGTGGCATGACAGTAGTATTAACCGTGATTGAAACGCAAAGGCACGCGGAGTTTTTGCGTACATCTGTGTTAGAAAAAGGATATAAAAATAATGGTAATTGATAGTTTTTTAAATACCCTCGAAAGCATTGAAACTATTACTGACTCCCAGCAAGTCGCTAAATTATCCCAAGACTATCACACCTTTAGCCCTGTCTTAGTTCCCCAACTGGCGGGGAAAGTCGGGGATATTGTGGTTCGTCCCGCCAATGAGGAGGAAGTAATTAAAGTAGCAGCCGCCTGTGCTAAATACCGTATCCCCATCACTGTTAGAGGTGCAGGAACGGGGAATTATGGGCAATGTGTACCTCTGCATGGTGGTGTGATTTTAGACATGACCAAAATGCAAAATATCCTGTGGGTGAAACCAGGGGTAGCACGGGTAGAGGCTGGGGTGAAATTAGCGGCTTTAGATAAGAAAGCACGAGAAATTGGTTGGGAAATGCGGATGTCTCCCTCTACCTACCGTACAGCTACAATTGCCGGCTTTGTGGCTGGGGGTAGTGGGGGTATAGGCTCAATTCAGTATGGATTGTTAGGCGATCGCGGTAATCTATTAGCATTAAAAGTTGTCACTGTAGAAGATACACCCCGTGTGATTGAGTTGCGTGGCGACGATGTCCAAAAGGTAAACCATGCTTGGGGTATTAACGGTATTATTACAGAAGTCGAAATCCCCTTGGGGGCTGCTTATCCTTGGGCGGAGGTAATTGTCACCTTTGCAGATTTCTTGACAGCCGCTAAGTTTGGGCAAAGTCTAGCCCAAGCTGATGGCATGATTAAGAAGTTAATTACTATCTTTGCATCACCCATTCCCCAATACTTCCACCCCCTGCAATCATATATCCCCGAAGGTACTCATCCAGCCTTTCTACTTGTAGCAGAACCCAGCTTAGAATTATTACCAGGTTTAGTACAGCAATATGGTGGACAAATTACTTACCAAAAACCTGCTCAAGAAGTAGGAAAAGGTTTAAATTTAGCTGAATTTACCTGGAATCACACCACCCTACACGCCCGCAATGTTGATCCCAACATTACATATTTGCAAAGTATAATTCCTCCAGAAAAAGGGCTGCAATTAGTAGAGCATCTATATCATCATTTTGGTGATGAAGTAATGATGCACTTAGAATTTATTCGTATGAATGGTGCAGTAGTTCCCGCCGCCTTACAACTAGTACGCTATACCACAGCAGCCCGTCTCAATGAAATTATCCGCTACCACGAAGACCAAGGAGTTTTTATTGCTAACCCCCACACTTATATTATTGAAGATGGCGGTAGAAAAGTAATTGACCCCGAACAATTAAAGTTTAAAGAACTAGTTGATCCTTATGGTTTAATGAACCCAGGAAAAAGTAAATTATTAGCTCATAAGTAAAGGTAAAAAAGCAAGGGTAAATTGGACAAAACCCACCAAAAGACGAAATTAAACACTCTTTTACCTTTTACCTTTTGCCCTTCGGGTTCACCACTTGCTACAAGTCGGCAAAGCCGCCCAAAGCAGTGGTTCTCCTTTTACCTTACTTCCCTGTGCTAACAAGCTGACTCCAAGCTTGCACTACCGTTTGGACATTATTCGGTAAATTATTGCGAGAAATATCGTTGTATTGTACCGTCCCTTTACGGCTGGTGAGTTTGTAAGTAATAAAATCAGCCGCACCACCAGGCGCAGGATAACTGATATTGCGAAAGACATTTTGTTCGCGGTTCAAGACTCTTTGAAACTGACGTACCTGTGCTACAGTAACGCTCCTCACACTTCTTTCTGAGTCATTAGCATCACCAATTCGCACCCGAATTAATCTCCCATCATTTAGTAAAACTGTCTCGTAAGTTCTACCAGCAAAACCTCCACTAGAAATTTCTCTAAATACTATGTTTCTATCTAAAGGTGGTGGTAATTCGTTAGTAGGAATAGGAACAGGACGCAGAGTGCTATTGTTATTATTTTCTTTGAATCTTAATCCAGCACCGTTATCATCAGTGTGATAAACCCATTTTTGTCTACCACGGCTCACCACAACCCGCCAGCCAGATACAAAAGCTTGAGTACAAAATTCATCTGGTTTGGGCAGTTCTAAACAACCATTACGCCAATTTTGACGACTATAATCAGTAATTTTGAGTTTGTTAATAGCTATTCCTTCTCTATTGCTAATATCTCGCAAAACTGCATTAGCTACAGCACGAGGTAAAGCGGCTGGTTTTAAATTTTGTTTGACAATTTCCTGGTTATTATCTGCTAATAAGCCTACAGATAAAGCATGAGCATTTTGGCTGAAAATAAACCCACCACTAACAGATAAAATACTTGTTAGCATTAAAGCAGTAAAAATTTGACCTTGTTTAGTTCGTAGCATAAATTTATTACCTAAATACATGATTTTAAATAATCAGTAGCTATGCAAAATATTACGCAGATATTTGCGTCATTTTACATAGTCAGCAAAAAGTTTGCTTTCCCATTGAAACTGATTAAAGTGTTTATTCCCTCTGTCTGATTAAGCAGATATCAAGATAGACACTAGTATATTAATTGTTTGTTCCAAAATATTTGTATAGAAGTATGAATAAAGATTACAGGTTAGTGGGGCTATCCGCTATGATACTTTTTGAGCATCTATACAAGCTCAAGCTAGCCAGATTTAAGGGATATTAGGGGGATGTTCTCCCAACTTAACCCACATTCTTCTCACGCGAATTAACTGCGGACGGTTCATTTTTAAAGCAGAAATAGTTACTCTACCCACAGAAGTAAGCGGAATAATTTCAGTAGCATCTTCATTCCAAGCAAAGTGTTCAGACCATAATTGTTGTTGTGGGTGAAATAAACATATCTCTTGCTGAGTGTCTGCATCTATAGCAGTTTGACGGTAAGCTTTATAACGATTACAAGTAGGGCAAGATAAACAAAGATTTTCAAAAATTGTTTCTCCACCGACTGATAGAGGAATAATGTGTTCAAATTCAAAAGTGCTAACTGTCAAATATTCAGCAGTCCGACAGTAAGCACAGCATTCAGTAAATCTAGCACGGATTTTGCGTTGTAATTCAACAGGAATATAAACACTCACGCGACTTGCGATATTCCTTTTATTTTTAAAGTGTATCTGGCTCTGGTTTTTAAAATATTTAATTGGTCAATCTGGGCTAATAAACAGTCTAAAGTTACTTTCTCTTGATCAGACAGTAAATTTTCTGTATTTCGCTCTAATAAATTATCTAACTCGCTTTGGGCTTTTGTTGACAACATACTATCCGCCAAGGCCTGTAATTCTTCTAAATTCAAGCCTGTTAAAATTTCATCATCTTCTAAGGATGAATTGGTCAGTTGTTGGTATGTTGCTAAATCTAGCAGCACACCAACTCTTTCCCCGTTTTGATTGGTCAGATACTGTATCGAACCAGACATATAAACTATTAGCATTGATGGCGACTGATTATAGTTTATCAGTTGCTAACTTTAGCTGGGTGGGTTTGACAAGCGATCGCCTGCTCAAAATTAACGCACAGTTCCCCGCAAAGCCTCTGTATCTACGGGTTTAATCAGGAAAACTAACAGCAGATTCCAGACAATGGCTGCAATTAAAGGGAGTTTGCGAACTAGCTTCACAAATTTGGGTTGAGAACTGCCCTCAATCTCTGCAATCTTTAAGTTATAACCTGCACAGCGTTGTAAGCGGGGGAAAAACTGGGGATGTTCGGTATTCAACATCACAGGAAAGGCACGTCCGGCCGTTTCATTGGTATTTTCCACCACTTGACGGTCAAATTCCGTCGCATTTAGTCCCAAGGACTTGTAAAAACCAGTCCGTTCATGAACAGTCATGGTGTGGGTAGCAAACACCGACAGTAAGAAAAAGCGACTCCAAAGCCTAGCTTTCCAGGTTTTCCATAGTTGCGGTTGCGAACGTAACAGGGCTTTGAATATATCCCCGTGGCGGTTTTCATCCTGACACCAACTCTCAAAGTAACGGAAGATGGGGTAAAACTGGTTTTCTGGGTGCTTTTCTAGATGTCTGTAAATAATGATGTATCGCCAATAGCCGATTTTTTCTGATAGATAAACGGTGTATAGCACCCACTCAATCGGAAAAAATGTATAGGTGCGGGTTTTTGTTACCGTGGCTAAATCTAAGGATAGTTTAAAATCGCCCATTGCTTTGTTGAGAAATCCCGCATGACGGGCTTCATCCCGCGCCATCAGTTGAAACATCTCTGCCAGTAAGGGACTGCGGTTTTTGAGTTTGCGGGATAATTCCTTAAACAGCAAGAAGCCGGAAAACTCAGAAATACATGAGCGTTCCAAATAGTCAATAAACGATTGTTTGGCTTCACCCTGAATGTGTTCCCAAGACTTATCAAACGCCTCATCCCGCACAAAATGATGGCGGTTGTAGTCTGCGCGCATTTCCGCCAGCATCGCCTGTAATTCCGTTTCTTGAGCAGATAAATCCAAATTGGCGGCGGTTTCAAAATCTGTAGTATAAAACCGAGGCGTGAGTATAGTTTCTTGGCTGGGAGTTTTAATTCCTGGTTTGGGTAGGGTGTTAACCATAAGTAATGCGGTAATCAAGTAAATAATTTCATAGCTATCAAGTTATGATAATTAGAGTTCTTTTGCTAGCCCTCTTTACATTCCTTCAGCAAAGTCAGAAGCAATCCACCCAAACCAGAGAATAAAAAGCTTTGATATATAGGGTTTAGAGAATTTATTAAGTTTTGAAACTACTCTGATCAAAAACAAATTAATAACTATAGAGTTATTAAGCAGTAGTAATTACCCTTACTCAAAGTTTAGAGGTTTTAACATGGCTCGTCATTCCGATAATTCTCTGCAAGAATCTGCAAATCACACCACATGGCTAGCATCACTGAATAACGGCATTCCCCAAGATTCACGCGAAAGAGTGCAACAATTCATGCAGAACTTACAGGATGAGATTTGCCAAGGGTTAGAGCAAATTGACGGAGAAGCCAGTTTTCATCAAGATTATTGGGAAAGAGAAGAAGGCGGTGAAGGACGTACCCGCGTCATTCGGGAAGGGCGAGTATTTGAACAAGGAGGAGTGAACTTTTCCGCAGTTTGGGGAAATAGTCTCCCAGCTTCGATTGTGGCGCAACGTCCAGAAGCAGCCGGACATGAGTTTTTTGCCACAGGTACATCAATGGTATTGCATCCCCGCAATCCCTATGTACCCACAGTACATCTCAACTATCGCTACTTTGAAGCTGGCCCTATCTGGTGGTTTGGTGGCGGTGCTGATTTAACACCATACTATGCTTTCGCTGAGGATGCTGTTCACTTTCACAGAACACTGAAAAATGCCTGTGATGCTCATAATCCAGAATATTATCCAACTTTTAAACGCTGGTGTGATGAATACTTTTATTTACGCCATCGTCAAGAACAGCGAGGTATTGGCGGTATTTTCTTTGATTATCAAGATGCTAGCGGTAAGCTGTACGTCGGTACACAAACAGATAGTCCCGCCGCAATTTATAGCCAAAAAGTGGGAAATATCAGACGCAATTGGGAAGATATCTTTGCGTTTGTGCAGTCCTGTGGTCAAGCTTTCTTACCCGCTTACTTGCCTATTGTAGAACGACGACAAGAAACAGAATATGGCGATCGCCAGCGTAATTTCCAACTATATCGCCGTGGTCGTTACGTCGAGTTTAATTTAGTCTACGACCGAGGAACAGTATTCGGGCTACAAACCAAAGGACGAACAGAATCGATTCTCATGTCCTTACCACCTCTAGCACGTTGGGAATATTGTTATCAAGCAGAACCAGGAAGTCCGGAAGCTGAACTGACACAAGTTTTTCTTCAACCCAAAGATTGGGTTTAGGAAAAGGCAAAAGGTAAAAGGCAAAAGGTAAAAGATGAAGAGTGCAGATTTAAAAGAATGACCACAACTCAAACAATTAAATAAGAAAACATACTCAACACCGGCTAAACGCCGCGCTACCGCTAACAATACTCAATACTCAGCACCGGCTAAATGCCGCGCTTCCGCTAACAGCACTCATCACTTATCACAATGAGGTATTCATCATGAGTAGTCATCTAGATGTACGGTTACGGGAAGGAACAAAGCATTCCCACACTTTGGCAGAAAATACTGCGTTTATGAAATGTTTCCTGAAAGGGATTGTCGAAAAGAGCTTTTTTAGGAAATTATTAGCTGATCTTTACTTTGTTTACTCTGTTTTAGAAGCATCATTAGAACTATATCAAAATCATCCAGTTGTGGGATTGATATACTTTCCTGAGTTGAATCGTCAAGCGAATTTAGAAAAAGATTTAGCATATTATTACGGTGAGAATTGGCGAGAGGAAATTACACCTTCCCTGGCTGGAAAAGTTTATGTTAATCGCCTACGGGAAGTTGCTAATACGCAACCTGAGTTATTAATTGCTCATGCTTACACCCGTTACATGGGAGATTTATCCGGTGGTCAAGCATTACGAAATATTGCCCGTTCTGCAATGAATTTACCCGCAGATCAAGGTACTGCAATGCACGAATTTGCAGAAATTCCTACCCCAGAAGCTAAACGAGCATTTAAAGAAAAGTACCGTCAAGCTTTGAATTCTTTGGCTATAGATGAAGCCATGATTCAAAAAATCGTAGACGAAGCTAACTATGCTTTTAACCTAAATCGTGATGTCGTTCATGAATTAGAAGCCGATGTCAAAGCTGTAGTTGGTGATCACATTTTCGATTTGATGACGCGCCAAAACAAACCAGGTAGTACAGAACATACTCCTGAACAAAATAAAGAACTTAATTACAGCATTTAAAAGTGTTGAGTGCTGAGTTAGAAAAATAGTTTTGACAAGTTTGTAGTAAGGACTTTAGTCCTGAAAAATTCTAAGGACTAAAGTCCTTACTACGAACTTTTAATAATGAATTACAAATTAGCAATTTTTATGAACGTTTTGTCACAAACCGTTAAATTTGATGCTGACTTACTGCGAAAATATGATCAGCCTTTACCCCGCTATACTAGTTATCCGCCAGCAACGGAGTTAACAGAGGATTTTACACAAGCTGACTTTAAAACTGCGATCGCTGTCGGCAATTATAAGAAAACTCCCCTGTCTTTGTATTGTCATATTCCCTTTTGTGAGAGTGCTTGTTATTTCTGTGGCTGTAATACTGTCATTACTCCCAATAAAAAACTTGCTGAACCTTATTTAAATTACTTAATTCGTGATATTCAGCAAGTAGCATCTTTGATTCACCATGAACGAACTGTACAACAATTGCATTGGGGTGGCGGTACTCCTAACTATTTATCTTTACATCAATTTGAAACTCTCTGGTACGCCTTGAATCATTGTTTTGACTTTGAGGATGATGCAGAAATTTCTATTGAGGTTAATCCCCGATTTTTAGATAGAGATTATCTTTTTGCGTTGAAAGATTTAGGTTTTAATCGCATTAGTTTTGGCATTCAAGACTTTAATTTTCAGGTACAGCAAGCTGTTAACCGGGTACAGCCAGAAGAAATGCTGTTTCAGGTAATGGATTGGGTGCGTGATGCTGGATTTACTAGCGTTAACGTTGATTTGATTTATGGTTTACCTCATCAAACTTTAGAAACATTTAAAAATACAGTCCACAAAACAATTCAACTCAACCCAGACCGCATTGCTGTATTTAATTTTGCTTATGTTCCTTGGTTAAAACCGCTTCAACGTTTAATTCCTCAAGACGCATTACCATTAGCGGCGGAAAAACTAGACATTTTGCGGATGTCAATTGAAGAATTAAGCAGCAATGGCTATGTTTTTATTGGGATGGATCATTTTGCTAAACCGAATGATGAATTAGCGATCGCCCAACAAAAAGGTCAACTACATCGCAACTTCCAAGGTTATACCACTAAACCGGAGTCTGATTTATTAGGCTTTGGTATGAGTTCAATTACGATGCTGCATGATGTGTATGTGCAGAATCACAAAAGATTAAAAGATTACTATCTAGCCATTAATAGTGACCAATTACCCATTGAGAAAGGGGTAAAACTAAATCAAGATGATATCATCCGCCGTACCATCATTATGGAATTGATGTGTCAATTTCACCTTTCACCAGATAGCATTGAAGAAAAATATCATCTGCATTTTGATAGTGATTTTGCCGAATATTTGCAAAAAGAACAATTACAACTGCGACTATTAGAAGCCGATGGTTTAATTAAAGTTTCTCCCAATCATATCGAAGTCACACCAACTGGAAGATTACTCATCCGTAACATTGCATCTGTATTTGATGTTTATCTGCGCGAACGAACAAGCAATGGTTTTTCTAAAGCCATTTGAAAAAGTTGACATTGAGCATTAAAGCAATTCGCAATTCGCAATTCGCAATTCGCAATTCGCAATTCGCAATGGACTTCATTTAGCTTTAGGGTGCGTTAAGACAAAACATAACGCACCTTATTGGTGTGTATAGACTAAAATAGCGTGAGTCTCCAACGGAGGCGCACGTTAAAATAGTGTATTAAATACTGACCGTTAGCTGCTCAGGAAAATCAAGTAAAAACACTATAATTTATCCTAAGCCTAATTGATCCCAGGGACTTCCAGAAAATAAACTATCCAATTTATTTTCTCCAAAACAACTGTCTTTCCCCCTGCTCCCTGCCCCCTGCCCCCTTGCCATCAACGTGATAGTATATTTTTTTCATTGGAATTCCCCTACTCCTGAGCGCGAAAATGGCAGAGGAATCTTTCAAGCTTTTCTTTTCTTACTCTCACAAAGATGAGACTCTACGGGATGAATTAGCTTACCACCTGAGTATATTGGAAAGGCAGGGTGTAATATCAAGCTGGCATGACCGTGAGATCCGAGCCGGAGAACAGTGGCATGATCAGATTAACGACAATTTAAACACAGCCGACATTATTCTGTTGCTTGTCAGTGCCTACTTTTTGGCTTCTAATTATTGTTGGGATGTGGAAGTTAAGAAAGCGATAGAACGGCATGATAAAGGTGAAGCTTGCGTCATCCCAGTAATTTTGCGGCCTGTTGATTGGGCTGGCGCACCATTTGCTAAACTGCAAGCTTTACCTAAGAATGCTGAACCTGTGGTGTCAAGAAATTGGCACACTCAAGATGAAGCTTTCGCGGATGTAGCTAAAGGTATTCGTGCTGCTGTCGAAAAACTCAAGCAGGAACGAGCAGAAGGTCAACGAGAACCAGAAATAGATAGAATACAAAAACAAAAGGAAGTAGAGACGTTACAAAGGCAAAGAAAACAACAAGAAACTGACAGACTACAACGTGAACAAGAAGCTGAAAGACGACGACAGCAGGAAGTAGAAAGCCTAAAACAAGAACACCAAGAAGTTGAAAAACTACATCAAAATGAATTAGCCTCAGATAAAGGTATAGATTACAGTCGATTGCGCGACCTACTAGCAGCAGAAAATTGGCAAGAAGCAGACTATGAAACCTATATAGTAATGCTTCAAGTAGTGGGGCGTGAAAAAGGTGACGAGATTAGGGCAGAAGAATTATCGAAATTTCCCTGTACAGACCTCCACACAATTGACCGCCTGTGGGCAAAATATAGCAATGGACATTTTGGCTTCAGTGTTCAAAAAGAAATTTATTTGAGCGTTGGTGGAAAGCCAGACGGTAATTATTACAAAGAAGCTTGGGAAAAATTTGGCGATCGCGTAGGATGTAGAGTTAAGGGTTACTGGATATCCGCTAGGGATTTAACTTTTGATATCTCTTCCCCTAAAGGACACCTGCCATATTTTGTGGGGTTGGCGTTAGGACGGGGATCAGTGCGTGGATGGGGTTGTGGCCTCTTTTCTCGCATCGATACTTGTAGACTGTAACATCTAAGGCTTTCCGATAATTCTAAAGATTAGATATCTTGAAAATCAACGAAAAATGAAGGTTTTGAAGCCTCTCTCCTTGTAGGGGAGAGGTTTGGAGAGGGGTTTCTTAAATTCGTCGAAGTCACGTAATTATTAAATTCATCGGTTATCTAGACGAAAATTATATAGAGCAATTAGCATTAGCTTTATCTACAATTCTTGGTTTACAGAATAATAAAAACACATAAGTTTATGCAACTAATTACTCACTGCATACTATGTTCTTTCAACATCCCCATTAATTTCCGCTTACGTCCGTGAATTTCCATTAATTGTTCACGATAACTCGACCAATCTGCTTGTCTACCAGATGCTATATAAGCGGCGCGGGTTTGTTTTAACCATGCGATCGCTTCACTATAATATTCTGCTTTCCCCTCATCCATAATTCTTTCAGCACGACGGCGAGAATTGGCTATCACCCAGTCGGGATTGTGAGGAATGGCGGCTTTCATGACGCGGTGAACTAAGGCTGCATGATAATGACTGATTTCGCTCACAGTGTTAATGGCATCATCAATTAAACCTTCGTGTAAAAGTATATCCACTTTGTCTGGTTGGATTGCCCAATTATCACAATTGTGGACAACTTTTAATAAGTCGGGTTTAATAACTTCCCAATTTTCTCCGGCTAATTCTGCAATTTTTTGATAGTCAACAAAGTGGGGTTTAACTTCAAAAGCAGCTTTGAGTGCTAATAAAGCCGCTTCCTGATTATGCAACTCTAAAGCTAAATCACACGTCCAAATCCCTAAAGCATACTGACAATTACCCCATAGCCTAAAACCAGTTTGGGCAATTTCTAATGCTTGCGGTAATGAACCTTGTTCAGCTAGGGTTTTAGCTAAAGCGAAGGCTTCTTCCATTGAACTCATTTCCGTTTGGGCAGCTTGCACCGCTTCTTCTATTCTGCCTAAACGTCCTAACATGGTGAGATAGGCTTGGGTTTGTCCCTCTGCTTGCGCCAAATACAGGTATTCTTGATAACGTTCTTGCCGTTCTAAAATTTTCAAGCGAATCATCGCTAAATCGTCAGCATAATAGGGAATTTCTTGACCCCAAACTCCCCTTGTACTGATATTGCCCTGAAGTACCTGGATGATTTGTGGTTCATCCCAGCCTTGGCGTAAGGCTTCTAAAGCCATAGCAAAATCAGTATTCCATTCGTCTTGCCAAACTTCCAAATTAACTTGAATATCAACTTTTTCCTCTGGGGTAAGTTCAGCAGAAAGAAGCACCTCACACCAAGCAATATTCAATTCCCAGGCGATTTCATCATTGTCTGCACCGTATTCTAATACCTCGTCCCAATTTTCCGCACAGGTAGCAGTAATCACTTCCAAAACAGCGATCGCATTATCATTTTCGCCCCGTTCGTTAAACTCTAAAGCCCCCTGCACTAAACTAAATAATTCTTCCGTCAGGGGGTCTTCCTCATACCCCTCCTCAAAATAATTCACCGCTTCCCGCAAAATCTGCTTAATTTGCCCCCGTAACGCTGGCAAATTGACGGTAATGTGTCTTTCAGTGCTGGTAGATAACGGCTTGGGTGTAGGGTTAGTCATCCAACTAACATGCTGATCGATAATCTCAATCAGTTGGGGTGCTTCTGCGACTAACTCTTGAATTAACCTTTGAGTCTGCACATGATCTAAACGGTCGAGGAGTTTTTCGAGAGTAGGGCGTTGCTCAATGATATCTGGTTGACGAATCAATACCAGTGCCGTCGCCACCAAATGTTTACACCAACCCTCAAAGTTGTAGGCACAGGTACAGTCAGCCAAGGTTACAGTCTTGTCATCAAAATTCAAGCAAACTCGATAAGGCTTGGTTTCGTGACCTTCCACTTCTGCCTGAAACTGCTGTCCGCGTTGAGTAACTTTAGTAACAGCACCCGATTCAAAGTAAGCCTCGCCACGTTGAAAAGACTTAGAGTTAGCATAGCGACGGACTGTAAATTCACTAATATTCGGAAAAGACATTAAGCGATCGCCTGGAAAAATCCTATAGGTGATTTTAAATCAAGATTACTGGTTCAGCGTTCAGTGTGCAAATACTTTCACGGCCATAAAAGAGGCAGGGGGGCAGGGGGCAGGGTGCAGGGTGAGCGAAAAAAGGTGTGGGAGGTGTGGGAGGTGTGGGAAGAAATCTTTCCCCCCTCTCTCCCCACACTCCCCACACTCCCCATCTTCCCAATCCCCAATCCCCAGTCCCCAATCCCCAATTCCCCAAAAAGGGGGTTGCACTACGAGCAAGTGAAGTCGAGAATAGATAATGCGAAGCACACGGGGAAACTAACGTGAGTCATGAATTTGATTACGATTTAGTAATTATAGGAGCTGGTGTAGGGGGACACGGCGCAGCCCTACACGCCGTAGGTTGCGGCTTGAAAACAGCGATTATTGAAGCAGCTGATATGGGTGGCACTTGTGTCAACCGGGGCTGTATTCCATCTAAGGCGTTGTTAGCCGCATCTGGACGTGTGCGGGAATTGCGCGATGCCCATCACCTGAAGTCCTTGGGAATTCAAATTGGCGGCGTGGAATTTGATCGGCAAGCGATCGCAGATCACGCCAATAATTTAGTTTCTAAAATCCAAGGGGATTTAACGAATAGTCTCAAACGTCTGGGAGTCGATATCATTAGAGGTTGGGGCAAAATCGCCGGTACTCAAAAAGTGACGGTGACTGGCGATGGTGGTGAAAAAACCATCACCGCTAAGGATATTATTCTTTCTCCTGGTTCTGTACCTTTCGTACCGCCAGGAATTGAAGTAGATGGCAAAACCGTCTTTACTAGTGATCAAGCTGTGAAACTGGAAACCCTACCACAATGGATTGCCATTATTGGTAGTGGTTACATCGGTTTAGAATTTTCGGATATTTACTCAGCTTTGGGCAGTGAAATCACTTTGATTGAAGCCCTCGACCAACTTATGCCAGGGTTTGACCGCGATATTGCGAAACTCGCAGAACGGGTATTAATTACACCCCGCGACATTGAAACCAAGGTGGGAATCTACGCCAAAAAAGTAATTCCTGGTTCGCCTGTAGTGATTGAATTGGCAGATTTCAAAACTAAAGAAGATGTCGATGTTATTGAAGTTGATGCTTGCTTAGTAGCTACAGGACGCATCCCCGCTACCAAAAATCTCGGTTTAGAATCTGTGGGTGTAGAACTTGACCGTCGGAATTTTATTCCGGTTGACGATCGCATGGCAGTCTTATCAGCCGGGGAAGTCGTCCCCCATCTGTGGGCAATTGGCGATGCTAACGGCAAAATGATGCTAGCACACGCAGCTTCCGCCCAAGGTATCGTCGCTGTAGAAAACATCATGGGACGGGAAAGAAAAGCCGATTATCGCAGTATTCCCGCCGCCGCATTTACCCATCCTGAAGTCAGCTATGTCGGCTTAACCGAAACAGCCGCCAAAGAATTAGGACAAGCCGAAGGTTTTGAAATCGCTACCAGTAGAAGTTACTTCAAAGGTAATTCCAAAGCCTTAGCTGAAAACGAAGCCGACGGTATCGCTAAAGTCATCTACCGCAAAGACACCGGAGAAGTGTTAGGCGTACATATTTTTGGCTTACACGCCTCCGACTTAATCCACGAAGCATCCGCCGCCGTAGCCAACCGGCAAACAGTCCAAACCCTAGCCCATTTAGTCCACGCCCACCCAACCCTATCAGAAGTGTTGGATGAAGCCTATAAACGGGCAGTCGTTTAAATAAGGGTGTAAGGGTGTAAGGGTGTAGGGGTGTAAGGGTGTAGGGGTGTAAGGGTGTAAGGGTGTAAGGGTGTAGGGGTGTAAGGGTGGAAAGATACTTATTCATACTAAGTTCTTTCCCCCTGCCCCCTGCCCCCTGCCCCCTGCCCCCTGCCCCCTGCCCCCTGCCCCCTACCCCCTGCCCCCTGCCCCCTGCCCCCTGCCCAGTCCCCAATCCCCAGTCCCCAGTCCCTAAATTATGCAAATCCGCCGTCTGCAACCAAATCCAGCCATAAATGTTGCCTTCTTGCGTTATCAAGTTGCTTCACCAGATGCCCAACCCCAGAACATCCTAGAGGAAATTGTCTGGCATAAGGAAATCGAAGTTGAGCAAATGCGCGACAGAGTTCCTTTGAGAGAATTGCAAAAACAAGCACTCACAGCACCACCAACTCTGGATTTTGTCGCAGCTTTGAAACAGGGTAGAACTAAACCTGCATTGATTGCAGAAGTCAAGAAAGCTTCTCCCAGTAAAGGTGTATTTCGGGAAGATTTTGACCCTGTGGCGATCGCTTTATCCTATCAACAAGGTGGCGCAAGTTGTCTTTCGGTTTTGACGGATAGCAAATTTTTTCAAGGTAGTTTTGATAACTTGGCTAAAGTCCGTGAAGCCGTAGATTTACCACTACTATGTAAGGATTTTGTCATTTATCCTTATCAAATGTATTTAGCTCGGTTGCGGGGTGCAGATGCAGTGTTATTAATTGCTGCTATCTTGAGTGATCAATACTTGCGATACTTCATCAAAATTGCTAAGTCCCTGAAAATGGCGGTTTTGATTGAAGTCCACAGTCTGGAAGAACTCGACAGGGTATTGGCGTTAGATGATGTTGCTTTAGTAGGCATTAATAACCGCAACTTAGAAGATTTTTCCGTAGATTTACAAACCACCTGCGAAATTTTAGCGGCTAGGGGTAGTCAATTGCAGTCAAGAGATATCCTCGTCGTCAGTGAGTCGGGATTACATACCCCAGAAGATTTAACCCAAGTATCACAAGCTGGTGCGGCGGCTGTGTTAATCGGCGAATCCCTAGTAAAACAACCAGATCCACAATTAGCGATCGCCCGTCTATTTTCCCCGTCTAATTAAATACTATGATCATCTATTAGAGCCAGTTTACATCCAACTTCCAACTCAGTTCTGATGATTCGGTACTGAGGTGTCCACGTTGCTTGAAACTCACCTTCAGCAAATACTTACATCGCGTTAAACTAGGTTTAACGCATACCAATTTTGGATGCAACAATTTTGGATTTTGGATTCAAAGCCTAGATTCTTAGCCCGTTCCAGCAGATCGAAACAATATTACCTATCCCAATTTGGTATAAATCAAACCTCAAAACCCTAAAACTCCCTGAAACTGAATATCTAAAATCTTAGTTAAATTTGTGCTTCTTGTGTCAAAATTGACTTGACAGCAGTTAGACGTTCAGAATTAAAAACTACCAAATTGATAACTACATGGAGCAAATTCCCCTACCTTCACCCATCCACTACGAACTTATACTGCAACTATTAGAAAGACAAACCATGTCAGCAGTCAGTAGTAACCCTGAACTGCGAAATCAGGTGAATCAACTAATTATTACTCTCCGTAAAGCAGCAGTCCAACAAAAGCAATTGGAAGAAGCTTGTCAAGGTTCTTCTGTATCAATAGAACATCGTTGGTCAATTAATCATCAAAAAAATTCCTAAATTATCTGTGCAGAAATATACGTAATTGCTTCATACCACTATGCTAAGGTGAACATAATATTGTATAAGTCTATTTAAAAGATTTAGTAGGGAATTCAACAGCAATCAACAGTCTACATTCAGCAATTAACACTCTCAGTAGTAAGAAGCTAAATTTTTAAGATTTTATGTGGCAACCTGATCTTTTTAACCATAAAATCGAAGGAAAGGTAAAGTTCACCAGAGCATAAGCCTAAAATCAATATGTTCTTAGAAAAATCAGGGTTAAAAGCTATCAGTAAATCTCCAATGGTAGATCGGATTAACGATATCGCTTGGCAAGCTCATCAAGGAAGCGTTGCCGCGATTATTCAATTATTAAACGACAACCTCACCAAGTCTGGTGTGAGAATCCGGGCTATTTTTGTCGATGGTGTCTTACAACTGTTGTGTGAGGCTGCGAAGGCAGAACTACTAGAGCAATCGAGCCTAGTAGAGCAAATCCAGCAAATCCTTGAATCCATTGCACCACGTAATATTCGCCGCATCAGAATTAATAGTCGAATAGTGCGGGAACAGCAATTATTGTGGTTGACAGAACTAGAACGCGAAAATCAATTGCTTTGGTCACAGGAAATTACCCTGGCTCAACCAAACATTGTGCAGCAGCTGATTAAAGATTTCCAAATTGCTCAAACTGAACTTGGCCAAAATAATTTACCGGAATTCTCTTCCCTGTCTCACAAAGATAAGTTGAGAAAATCGCCGAAAGTAAAATGGCAGTCAGCAATTGGTTTATGCCTATTGTTATCACTAGGTTGGATTGTATATAGCCAATTTGGTGAACATCTGAAAAATTTTGTGAAGCTAGATAATAACAGTAATTTTGCGACTGCTAATAGTAACCAAACATCATCAGTAGATGACAAATCTGATGATTCTTTCGCCGCAGCTGTGCGAATTGCTAATCAAGCCTCTGCAACCGGGAAAATAGCGACAACCTCAACACAATGGTTAGAGCTAGCAGCTATGTGGCAAAGAGCTTCTGATCTAATGGCCGCAGTCCCGCCAGATCACAGTCGCTATCAAGAGGCAAAAATACGGACACAACTGTATAAAAAGTATAGTGAAACAGCCCAAAAAGAAGCCGCCAAGAGTAAGCTGTAATTTAACGTTTCCTTGCAATAACTTAAGTAACACACAATATTTTTGTGTGTAAAAAGCCTATATACTTAAATAAATCTGCTGTCTGAGCAGAAATTATAGATACTAAATATATAACATCTCAGATTTGACCCATGAGTTATCTTACTTGTAGTAAAGGACACCAAAGTGTTGTCGGTTCTAACTTTTGTTCGACTTGTGGGGAGGCGTTACATAGCTCCGGTAATACCTTAGAGCCTACCTTAATTGGTATCCAACCAGGAACTAGATTACGCGATCGCTACATCATTAGAGAAATGCTAGGTCAAGGCGGCTTTGGTAGAACTTATATTGCAGAGGATACAGGTCGTTTTAATGAGAAAGTAGCACTCAAAGAGTTTATTCCTTCCGTCCAAGGAACTGGCGCACTCAACAAAGCCGTCGAGTTATTTCAAAGAGAAGCCGTCACCCTTTATCAGCTACAGCACCCACAAATACCCAGATTTTGGGAAGCTTTTCAAGAAAACTCCCGCTTATTTCTAGTAGAAGACTTTATCGAAGGTCGCACCTATGAATCATTATTAAATGAACGCCTCAGACAAGGGGGACGCTTCAGTGAAACAGAAGTCCTCAAACTATTTCAGGATTTGCTGCCTGTGTTGAGTTACCTGCATCGTCAAGGCGTGATTCACCGGGATATTTCTCCCGATAACATTATTTTCAGCACCAAAACAGGACTTCCTGTATTAATAGACATGGGTGCGGTAAAACAAGTGACGTTTAATGTCGCTACTAATTTACAAACAATACCAACCCCTGGAGGTACAAGCATTGGGAAGGTGGGTTATGCACCTGACGAGCAAATTCGATTAGGAATGGTCTCACCCAGTAGTGATTTATATGCTTTGGCTGTCACCGCAATTGTTTTGATGACTGGTAAACAACCGCAACAATTGTTAGATCAATACACATTAACTTGGAAATGGGACAGGGAAATCACCGTCAGTTCCCTGATGAGCCAAGCCTTAAATCGAATGTTAGCACCAAGGGGTGATTACCGCTTTCAGACTGCGGATGAAGTTATATCATTTTTGAATTTGGGGCAGGTAAATAATTATTCTGGAAACTTCACACCAAATTACCAAAATCCAGGATATTCCACACCCAACCCGTCAGGAAATCCTCCAGCAAATTACCAAAATCCAGGATATTCTACACCCAACCCGTCAGGAAATCCCCCGCCAAATTATCAAAATCCAGACTATTCCACACCAATTTACTCTGCTAACTCTACATCTGACCCAGCCAATAATTCGGGTTGTGGTCGTATTTTTGATGAATCTATTCCTGTTCCCCAAGAAATCAAAGGTTGGAATTGGGGAGCTTTTCTATTAGGAGTATTCTGGAGTATTGGTAACAAAGTTTGGATTGGTCTTTTGTGCTTCGTTCCTTACGTCGGTTTCATCATGGCAATTGTTTTGGGAATTAAGGGGAATGAATGGGCATGGAAAAGCAAAAGATGGGCTAGTATTGAAGCATTTAAAGCCAATCAAAGAACATGGGCTATTGTTGGCATATCTTTGACAGTCGTCTCTGTGATCATTGTTTTTTTAGCTGGTTTAAGTGGTAGCTAAGATCCTTGATATCATCATGAAATATCCATTTTCTCCATCACGCTATTTAACTGCAATGAGTTGATCAAAGCTCTGCAATAGATTTGACGGGGAGATACAGTTTCATCGGGTTTTGCGTAAATTGCCGAAAGCCATATTTTATATAAAAACTCAAAGCTTCCTCGTCTAAAGCCTCTGCTACTACAGCTAAGGATGCAACTTGTGTAGATACATCTAGCGATTTTCTGAGAGCATCTATCAACATGAGTTCACCAAATCGCCTTCCTGTTTGTCTATAATCAACCGCAAGCCGGCCTAACAGTGTAGCTGGTAATAATGGGTAACGCGGCAGGTGTTTAGCAAAACTTTCATCCAAAGCTGTAATATCAATTGTGTATGAAGAAAGTGTGTAGTAAGCCAAAACATTAAAATCAGGCTCATCAACTAAAACAAATACAGTTGCAACTCGTCTTTTAAGATCCTGTGATGCTTGCTTACGAATGTAATTATCTAAACTATCCTTTCCGCAGGAAAAATCTGAGCGGATATGCTGGCGAATATTAAGCGGTTCAATCTTGAGAACCATTAGTCTTTAATTACTTGCTGATATTTTATTGCTGCTTTTCTTAGTGCATTATTAGGTTGTGGTGGATTTAGTAGTGCATCAACGAAAGCTTCACTATCTTCAAGACTGAGTTGGAGGATTTGATGTTTCTGAATCACTCGGAGAGCTTCCGCTTGAACACTGGCAACAATAAAATCAGTTAAGGTACGCCCCTCCAAATCGGCGGCTTTTTGCAGAAGGGCTTTAGTTTCTGGACTGACACGAGCCTCTAACCGCGCGATCGCTTTTCTATCAGTTACATCAGCCATATCAAGACAAGATAATTTGAGATGGGCTTGCACATTTAATTATATACGGCAAACTGCCGTATGTAAACGTTGATCTGTGCATCTAAATTGTCACAAGTGATGCTGGTGAATACTTAAACTAAGTGCAACTCATCATCAAAAAAGCAGCTTCATGCTAAATAATCCCCAAAAACCCTACTATTTCAGAACCTATTCTTTCACCATTGGGAAGATGTCCTTTTGGTGCCTTTAGATTAAAGCGAAGATTTTCATATGAAAGTGGTATCTCATTGACTCGCCATCCAACGGTTTCACTAAACTTTTCCCAAACATCGTATTGATAATTTAGGCTACTTCCTAAAGTGGAATATATTTCTTTTTGTACACTAAAACCAAATAAGTTTCGACTGTATTCACGCCATAATTTATCAATAATTAATAGATGATTACGCGGAAAATTTGTAATATCTGTTGAACGAAAATATCTATAGTAATCTCTACCAACTATTTTTATCATCGCATGAAATGTTATTTCATCTGCTTCCTGCCAACATCCTTCTTGTAGCAAAGCCTGAAGTATTCGATAATCAAATTTATCTGTAATGAGAGATGCTTCTAGTGATTCTTTCGACTTTCTTTGCGCTTGAGGTTTAGATTGATTTATAATAATATTTGATGCTTTTGATGCTTTATTGATTTGTTCATTTTTTTCTAATTCAAGACTTAATTTTTTTTATAAGTTCTTCCTGTTTTTTCATACGCTGTTCATAACTCTGGCGTTCTTTCTTCTCCATACGAAAAATATCTATTATGTCAAGTATTGGCTTCACTTGTTCTGACTCCCCACGTCCAGTTTTACACCAGTTTGCAAAGTGTTCACAGTTATTGAAAACTAAATGATATTCGCGCTCTCCTAATCTACTTTCTGCCAGCCAAATAACAATATCTGGAGAATAGCTATGCTCATAGTGGCGTTTATGAATTTCTTCACCTTGACTAAATTCGTGAAGAGCAACTCGTAAAACACCTTCTTCTGTATAGTGAATAACTGTTCCATCTCCACAATCTATACCGTGGTGAGTATATGGAATCACTGTAAAGTAATCGTCATAGCGGTAAATGTGGTCGCCTCTTGCCATATTTAGGTGGATTATTCATTACATTCTCTCTTATGTAATAATTCCCGCTTTGGCAACAAATTTAACAAAACATAGAGACGCGAAGTTCTACTATTTTTACACTAACGCGTCTCTTTGACCTAAACGCTCATCTCTAACATCCGTTGAATTGGTTTTAGTGCAGCAATGCGGATTTCCTCTGACATCGTGATTTCAGGAGTCCGATTTTTCATTGCCCAATAGAGTTTTTCTAAAGTATTTAACCGCATAAATGGACATTCATTACAAGCACAGTTATTGACTGGTGGCGCAGGGATAAAGTGCTTGTGAGGAGCTAGTTTTTGCATTTGGTGAATAATACCTGGCTCTGTAGCCACGATAAATTCTTGGCTGGGGCTGGTTTGGCAATATTTGAGTAAAGCGGCTGTAGAGCCGATATAGCTAGCGTGGCGCAAAACGCTACTTTCACATTCAGGGTGAGCGATCGCTTCTGCTTCTGGATGAGTTATCTTTAACTGTACAATCTTCTTCTCAGAGAAGGTTTCATGCACTATACAGCTACCTTGCCATAACACCAAATCCCTTCCAGTCTGTTCCATGACATACCGCCCTAAATTCTTGTCTGGTGCAAAAATAATCGGCTGGTCTTCAGGGATTTGCTGCACAATCTTCACAGCGTTGGAACTGGTGCAGATAATATCGCTCATCGCCTTGATTTCGGCAGAGCAGTTAATATAAGAAACTACCAAATGATTGGGATGGGCAGCTTTAAAAGCAGCAAATTCGGCTGGGGGACAAGTATCAGCTAAAGAACAGCCAGCATTTAAATCTGGTAATAGTACCAACTTGTCAGGATTGAGGATTTTGGCTGTCTCCGCCATAAAGTGAACCCCAGCAAAGACAATCACATCTGCGTTGGTTTTTTCTGCGGCTCTCGCTAGCTGTAAAGAATCACCAATAAAGTCTGCAATATCTTGAATATCCGGCTCTTGATAATAATGCGCCAGAATCACCGCGTTGAGTTCTTTTTTGAGTTCTTCAATAGCAGCAAATAAATCTAGTGGTAGCCCACCTGGTTGAGTTTGTTGGCGTTGAGCAGTAGTAAACACAGTTAAAGATTAATTTTTTGTTACAAATTTTGCCTGTGCATCAATTATAGTAGTTTTTACCAAAAATAGTTGGGGGGTTAATACCCCAAAATTGTGTCCAAATTTGGCTGAGTTGCCTATGCTGGAAATATACGGCAAGGAAAGTGGCATGACCAGTCAAAAATCGCAATCAACAACTCTCAAAATTGCTGTAGTGGGAGATGTTCATGATCTGTGGGAAACAGAGGATGGCATTGCACTCAAGCATCTGGGTGTGGATTTAGTGTTATTTGTGGGGGATTTTGGGAACGAGTCGGTGGAAGTGGTAAGAGCGATCGCCTCCCTCGACATTCCCAAAGCAGCCGTCATGGGCAATCATGATGCTTGGTACACCGCTACAGAATGGGGACGGAAGAAATGTCCCTATGACCGCACCAAGGAAGACAGGGTACAAGAACAGCTAGATTTATTAGGTGCAGCCCACGTTGGTTTCAGTAAGCTAGATTTCCCCGAATGGAATTTAACTGTCGTGGGGGGTCGTCCTTTTAGTTGGGGTGGTCATGAGTGGCGATTTGCTGACATCTGCAAAGATCGTTACGGGGTGTCAACTTTAGAAGAGTCAGCAGCAAGAATCTTTGCATCAGTGAAAAGTGCAGCCTGTGACACGATTATTTTTATCGGTCATAACGGGCCGAGTGGCTTAGGCGATCGCCCCGAAGATCCCTGCGGTAAAGATTGGCATCCCATAGGCGGCGATTTTGGCGACCCTGATTTAGCTGAGGCGGTTTCTTTAACTATTAATGCGGGTAAACAAATAGCCTTGGTGACATTTGGACATATGCACCATGCCTTACGGCACACCAAGAAACAACTCAGAAAAGCCGTTTTTAGAAGCCCAGAGGGGATATTTTACCTCAATGCCGCCAGCGTCCCCAGGATTGTCGAGCAAGACGGGGAGAAACTGCGGAATTTTTCTTTGGTTTCCCTAGAGGGGGGTATAGTGACAAAAGCCGCACTGGTATGGCTTGGCAAGGATTTTCAGGTGGTGACAGAAGAAATTTTTTATGAGCGATCGCATTCAGTAGTACCATCTGCGTAGATGATAGGATATAGTAATATCTGTCAGCTTTATTGCTCACCACAAAACCGAGGTGCAGCCAAGCTAGACAGTTTATTTGGAGAGGTGGCAGAGTGGTCGATTGCGTCCGACTTGAAATCGGATGAGGCTAAAACCTCCGGGAGTTCGAATCTCCCCCTCTCCGTTAGTTAACTTTGTGGATATATGAAAATAAAAATTTGGTTATTTGCTTCGTCTTATTAAACAAAGCAAATAAACTACTTGAACATATCGTAAATAGACTGTGCTAATCCTAAATAGGGATTGGGTGTTGGTATAGAGTGAGAAAGTTGTGCATATAGCCCTAGTAATAAATCAGGATCGACTACAGGTAAACCATTGCTCATAACATAAGAGTTTTTCGTGACCATCAGCACTGGTTGACCTTGATATAAGATGATAGGAGGATTGATACAGTAGTTATTGTAAGGACTGTGTACTCCGTAAAGACCACCATATAGTCCATAAGAATTACGAATGCTGTATATACCTTGAGAACTACCGTACATACCATGAGGATTACTTATAGAGTTTGGATCATATAAATTACTTGATAAAGTTCCCAGGAATTGACCGTCACTAGCCCACAATTGAGCTACACCATTCATAGAAATGAGAAAATCTATAATAGACATAGGTTTCTAAAGTTAACAATTGTTTTTCTAAGCTTCAACCTTTGAAACTAACAACAGCATCGGCAAAAATACTAATTTTTGATGGAGAGACTAGATTGATATATTTCTAGCTATCATGCAAGATTATTTATAGAAAAATTGAAGTAAAAATCTTAGCAAATGAAAGTAATTGCCTCGTACCTCTTCCCCTCAGATCAATCGTGCTACCATTAGCAATAAATTCTCTTGGGAGGTCAAGCAATGGCTACCCTAAACATACCTGATGATTTATACGCACAGTTGCAAGAGTTAGCTAACGCTGAAAATAGCTCAATTGAAGCTCAAGCTATTACAGTCTTGCAGAAGGGTTTGCAGGTAAACACACAGCCAAAAGACGAAGAAAAACGAAAAAACGTACTCAAAATTTTGGAAGAAAGTAGCCGCAACCGTCGTCGCTTAAATCCAGCAGACTTTGGATTACCTGATAGTACCGAACTACTTCGAGAAGACCGGAATAGATGAACACTCCCCTGAGATGCGTTGTAGATACCAGTGTGTGCATCAAGTATTTTATTGCTGACCCATTAACTACTAAAGTTAATCAACTATTCGGTCATCTTGCTAATCCACAGACTGAAATTTTTGTACCAGACTTGTTTTATATAGAGTCTGCCAATGTTATGTGGAAGTATGTTCGCGCAAAAATGTACACTGCGGCTGAAGTTCAAGTAGATTTAGCAACGCTGAAAAACTTTCCCTTGCGTGTTGTCTCGACTGCTGATTTGATGGCGGATGCAGTGACGATCGCTCTCAATCATAACATCTCTGCTTACGATGCCTGTTATGTTGCTCTTTCTGTACAAGTCGGTGCGATTCTATTAACTCTCGATGCGAAATTAGTAAAAGCTTTAAACAATTCTCATCACAATATTTGCTTATTTAACGATTTTGAGTTTCCACCATTACCATTAATATAAAAAAGCGATCGCTCTCTTTATCATTGCATAAAAAAAGCGATCGCACTAAATTCAAGACAACTTATTCAGCCGATTTATTAGCAGCACGATGAGCGCGTGCTTCTGCTGAACTCATCACTTCTTCTAAGTTTTCTACCACTTCACCAGGGAAGTTTTCTAACACTCTGGTAGAAATAGCAATCCGACCTTTCCCTTCATCCAAGTCAATAATTACAGCTTTAATTTGTTGACCTACTTGGAAGACTTTTTCTAGGGATTCAATAAATCTTTGGCTGACTTGTTTGATATGCAATAAAGCACTCATCCCGTCTATATCAACGAACACACCAAAAGGTTTAATTCCTGTAACTTTACCTTCTACTAACTGACCAACTTCTAATAAGTTAAAGTTACTAGAACGAGTTGCTAAACGTTGAGAAAGAATTAGTTTTTTGTTATTCTTGTCTACTTCTAAAAAACCAACCGTGAGACTTTGACCTTTGAGTGCTTCTAAATTATCACGTTCTGTCAAGTGCGATCGCGGAATGAACCCTCGGATTGATTGTAAATCGACGGTGACACCGCCTTTATTCACTCCTGTCACCCTAACTTGCACCGTCTGAGAAGCTTCTTGCATATTTACTAGTTTTTCCCAGATGTGCTGAATTTCTAACTGTTTGCGAGAGAGAGTTACTTGACCTTCTGCATCCTGTTCACGGATAATCAAAAACTCTAATTCTTCATGTAAAGGCAATACCTCCGATAAATCGGTCACACTTCTCAAAGAAGCCTCATCACGGGGGATATAAGCTGACGATTTACCGCCAATATCGACATACGCCCCATCAGGATCAAGTTGAAATACCTTACCGTGAACAACTTGACCTTTTTGAAACTGGTAGTCGTGTTTTTCTAATGCTTTGGCGAAATCGTCCATTGTAAAAGACGAGTTGGCTTTTTGAGTAAGTTTCGATTCGGAGTTCATGACAATTGACAATAAATTATTTTTATTTGATTTAAGACCAAGGGGTTTTGTAATTCGTAGTTTTTAATTACAGCAGATTTCAGCTAAATTAGGTACAAAGTTTCAGAAGAAAACTAGATACTTTTGAGCCTGTTTCCTGCTGTAAATCACAAATTAACAGTAGCCCTCACTTAGCCAGCACAGTCCCAAACAATTGCTGTACTTGTTCCCAAGCTGCGGCTGCTGCTTGAGGATTATAACTGGCGCGACGGTCACAGAAAAATCCGTGGTCAGCTCCATCGTAGCGGAACACACGATGGGAAATGTTGTATTTTTCTAACTCTGTTGTAATTTCGTCGATGTGTGCTGGGGGAATACTCGCATCTGCTTCGCCAAAAAATGTATAGATTGTGCCTAGGATTTCTGCTGTGCGGGTAAGGGTAGGTGCGCCGCCTCCTGGTGTAGCAGTGGGAATCCGCGCCCCATAGAATGAAGCTGTGGCTGTAATATTTGGGAGAGTAGCAGCAAGATATGCTACATGACCACCAAAACAAAAACCAACACAACCACAGCCATCTTTCTTGACTGTTGGTAAGGTTTTGAGGTAGTCAATAGCGGCTTGAATATCGCTTAATAATTCTGATGCGGTGGTTTGTTCCCAAGCGTATTTTCTACCGATTTCGATATCTGCGGGGGTGTAACCGGTTTCAAAGCCAGGGGCGATGCGTTCAAATAGTGCAGGTGCGATCGCCACATATCCTAATTTAGCGATGCGTTCTGTAACATCCCGAATATGCTCATTGACACCAAAAATCTCTTGTAAAACTATGACTCCTGGGTAAGAACCTGGTGCTTGGGGTTGGGCTAAATATGCAGAGATTTGTAAACTATTGTGGGGAATCTCCACCCTTTGAGTATCTAACGCTAGCTCAGTCATAATAATTTTTACCCATGCAACCTGATAAAGCTTTGTGATTATTTGATATAACTATGCCAGTATGTTTGGGTGATTTTTCCTCAAATCTCCCATACGAAATACTTATACATAAAAAATTTACCCAAGAAAAATCTTCCATGTAAGATAACCAAAATTTGTAGTTCCCCTAGTTTTCTTTATTTTGAATTGCTCAGGAGGTTGGGTGATGATTCAATTCCGTATTCAGCCAGATAGTGATATTCCCGCATCAACCCAGCTATTTAATCAAATGCGGTTTGCGATCGCTTCTCGACAATATTCACCAGGTTACAAGTTACCCAGCACACGGGCTTTAGCAATGCAAACTGGGTTACATCGCAATACTATCAGTAAAGTTTACCGTCAGCTAGAAGAAGATGGCTTTGTCGAAAGTCTAGCTGGTTCAGGAATTTACGTGCGCGCTCAAGGTCATGAAGGTGGAAGCAAGCTACAATCACCAATATCCCAAAAATATCCTGAAGCAGCAAAAATCTTGCAAAAAGCCCTAGATGAACTCATTAGCGAAGGATATTCACTCAATCAAGCAAGAGAGATATTCTTAGCGGAAATTGACTGGCGTTTGCGTTGTAGTGCGCGGGTATTAGTAGCAGCCCCTTCAGAAGATTTGGGCGTAGGGGAATTAATGGCCTATGAATTGGAAGAGTATCTAGAAATACCAGTGCAGATAGTAGCCATCAATGAATTAGCCGCCATCCTCGATAAAACTACTTCAGCCACAGTAGTGACTAGCCGCTATTTTATCAACGATGTGGAAGCGATCGCTGCACCTAAATCTGTGCGGGTGATTCCTCTAGATATCTATGACTACAGTAAAGAGATTAATTTCCTGAAGAATTTACCTAAAGACCAGTGTGTAGGGATAGTCAGCCTAAGTTCAGGAATTGGACATCAAGCAGAAGTTATTTTACATGGTTTGCGTGGTGATGATTTACTCATTATGACTGCCCAACCACAGGATAATTATAAATTGCAGGCAATTGTGAAACGAGCCGAAGTAATTATTTGCGATCAAGCTTGTTTTACCATTGTACAAACAGCCGTCCACGCAGCATCTGAAGATATTATTCGTCCACCCAAATTGATTAAAGTAGAAAATTACATCGGGACTAATTCTATTAATTTGCTCAAACGAGAATTGGGATTGGGCTAACACAGTCTAATACCAATTTTGGATTTTGGATTTTGGATTTTGGATTAAAGGTCTAGATTCATAGCCTATTCTAGAATCTTGAAACAACACTATCTGTCTCCATTTGGGATAACTTCTCAACGTAAGGACTTAAGGGACTTCTAGAAAGGAAATTATCTAATTTCCAAGAGCCGATATTTTTATTTTTCCCCTTGCTCCCCTGCCTACACAGCGATAGTATATTTTTTAGTTGGAAGGGAAGTCCCTAACGTGGACGGAGAACTTCAGGGTACTGAAAAATAGCACCTCGTTGCTTTAGATCATATTCCCCATCATCTGTGAGACCTACAGAGTTCACAAATAAGGTGTTCACAACAATAGCATTGTTCAGGTTGGCATCGTCTAATCTAGCACCGCTTAGGTTAGCACGGCTCAGATTTGCACCACTTAGATCCGCACCACTCAAATTGGCTTCAATCACAACAGCTTCGCTCATGTTGCTATTGCTCAGGTTAGCCATAGTCAAGTTAGCATCAACTAAGTCAGCATGGTAAAGATTTGCACCGCTTAAGTTAGCATTGCTGAGGTTGGTATTAAAAATGTCAGCACGGTAGAGATTAGTACCGCTTAAGTTAGCATTGCTGAGGTTGGCTTCAATCAGGTCGGCACTAGTGAGATTTGCGCCGCTAAGATCAGCATCGCTCAAGTCAGCTTCGCTGAGGTAAGCATCAGTCAGGTCAACACCACGCAAGTCTCGAAACTTAGATGATTGACTAACAATTTCCCAGACTAACCGCCATTTATTACTAATTATCGTTCTCTCATTAATAACAGCACCGCAGAGGTTGGCATCATTCAGATTGCTATTACTTAGGTTTGCACTACTCAAATCAGTGTGGGTCAATTTGCTACCTCTAAGATTGGCATTAATCAGATTAGCACCTTGCAATTTAGCCAGACCTAGATGAGCATGGCTCAAGTTAGCACCGCTCAGATTAGCACCGCACAGATTGGCTTTAGTGAGATCGGCATGGTTCAGGTCAGCTCCACTTAGGTTAGTATCGCTCAGGTCGGCACAACTAAGGTCGGTGTGGCTGAGGTTAGCACCACTCAGGTTAACACCTTTCAGGTTTGCGCCACTCAGAATAGTCTTGCTCAGGTCAGTGTAGCTAAGATCGTCACGGTTGAAGCTGTTCAGAATCCGCCAGACACTATCCAGATTGCCACTCATTAAGTTTGCAAAAACCAAATTTAACATTTCACTAAAAGCTAACTAAAACCAAAGTTACAACAGAAAGTTTATTAGTCCCAATACTATGGTTGCATTAAAATCTATATTACTTTAATGTGCGATGACATTGAGAGCGATCGCCTGCTGAAATTATTAGAGAGAACAGTAGGCGATCGCTCATTCTAATTATGATTAAATTTCTTGATTTGTAGTGTTTTGTTGTTGGCTTAACCAGAGTTCTAAATCTGCGACTGTGACAAAATCTAATAGTGCTTCTCCTAATATTTCTAACTGCTCTATTGATAATTGTTGAATTCGTTCAATGAGAGATGAATCGATGTTTCCCAGTCTTCTATTTAATAAGCGCAAAATTAACTGTTGTTCTCCTTGTTGCAAACCTTGTTGCAAACCTTGTTGCAAACCTTCCTGTCTAGCTCGTTCTCTGTCTTCTTGGTACAGTGGTGCTAATCTCATCACTAACTCCCTATCTTCTATTTCGATATTTTGATTGATTCGCAAATTTTGTTGCAGACTATAAAGTAATTCTAGCGTCACTCTTTGGAATGGGTGAGTGCTTGGGAGCGCGACTAATTCGTCAATCGCTCGCTGCTGGACTTTACCACGTCCTAGTATTCTCAGCCATAGTGTTTCGGGAATAGATGGTAACTGATGAATTACAACTATGGCTGTGCGGAAATGTTTGGGTAAAAAGTACACTCCATCTCCCCAGTCTACTTTTTCCTGTCCACCATAACCGGATATGATGTTTTCTGATGCGGTGGGTGTGAGTATCCACAGTTGGGGAATTTCTGTGTCTGGTATTTTAATTTTATTGCGCTTTGCTTCTCGTTGGATTGCGCTCTTGATTTCTAATAACTTAGAGATACAATCACCAATTTCGTCTACTGATGCTGGGTTGCGGAATGGTTCAAAGATGGCTGGGGTTGTGGCCATTCTACCTAATATTCCCAAGGTGTTTAAGTGGGCTGTTTGTGTGGGAATGGGTGTGAATAATACGTCTATCTCTTTGACTTCTGCTGCTACTCGACTTGGTGCTTGAACTGTTCCGAATGGTTTTAGTAGTTCTTCTAGGTAGTCTTTGGAGAATTGGTCATGGATGAATCTGGTCATTCCTTTGGCTTGGGCAAGGATAATTGATGCTATTTTATCAAAGCGATCGCCCTCCAAATCAGTAGATAATAGAGGGCGATCGCACTAATAACTCGACTTATTTCAAAAGAGCGATCACGATCACTTAATCTTGGCTAATTCAAAAGGCGATCGCTGATGGATTAAACTCAAATTATCACCGTTAATAATTTACCGATTGGTTGCATATTGTTGTTGATTTAACCAAACTTCTAAATCTGCCACTGTGGCAAAATCTAATAATGCTTCTCCCAGAGATTCTAATTGTTCAATAGATAATCCTTGAATTTGCTCGGTTAAAGATATATCGATTTCTCCTAAACGCCGATTTAACAGCCGCAGAATTAGCTGTTGTTCTCCTTGCTGTAAGCCTTGTTGTAAACCTTCCTGTCTAGCGCGTTCTCTATCTTCCTGATACAGTGGTGCTAATCTCATCACTAACTCCCGATCATCTGTTTCGATATTCTGGTTGATTCGCAAATTTTGTTGCAGGCTATAAAGTAATTCTAGCGTCACTCTTTGAAAGGGGTGATTTGCTGGTAGTGCTGTTAATTCATCAATTGCGCGTTGCTGCACTTTCCCACGTCCCAGGATTCTCAGCCATAGTGTTTCGGGAATAGATGGTAACTGATGAATTACAACTATGGCTGTGCGGAAATATTCAGGTAAAAAGTACACTCCCTCTACCCAATCTGATTTGAGAACTGCACCAAAACCAGCAATGATTGTTTCTTATGCGGTGGGTGTGAGTATCCATTGTTGGGGAATTTCTGAGTCTGATATTTTGCTTTTATTGCGATTTGCTTCTCGCTGAATTGCCTTGTTTACTTCTAATGATTTTGATAGACAATCTTTAATTTCTTCGATGGATGCGGGATTGCGAAAGGGTTCAAAGATGGCTGGGGTTATGGCCATTCTACCTAATATTCCCAAGGTGTTTAAGTTGGCTGTTTGTGTGGGAACTGGTGTGAATAATACGTCTATTTCTTTGACTTCTGCTGCGACTCGACTTGGTGCTTGGACTGTTCCGAATGGTTTTAGTAGTTCTTCTAGGTAGTCTTTGGAGAATTGGTCATGGATGAATCTGGTCATTCCTTTGGCTTGGGCAAGGCGAATTGATGCTATTTTACCAAAGCGATCGCCTGCCAAATCAATAGATGACGGTGGGCGATCGCTCATATTAATTAATATTAAATTTATTGATTTGTGGTGTCTTGTTGTTGACTTAACCAGAGTTCTAAATCGGCGAGTGTGGCAAAGTCTAATAATTCTTCTCCTAATATTTCTAACTGCTCTATTGATAATTGTTGAATTTGTGCAATTAGTGATGAATCGATGTTTCCGAACCTTCGATTTAATAAGCGCAAAATTAACTGTTGTTCTCCTTGCTGTAAGCCTTGTTGTACACCTTGCTGTAAACCTTGTTGTAAACCTTGTTGTAAACCTTCTTGTCTAGCGCGCTCTCTGTCTTCCTGATACAGTGGTGCTAATCTCATCACTAACTCCCGATCGTCTGTTTCGATATTCTGGTTGATTCGCAAATTTTGGAAAAGTAAGGAAAAGTAGGGAAAAGTAAGGTGCGATGGTTAGGTTTCCTACTTCTTAGAGGAGTCTGGGTTATATCGCTTTTAAATTAGGGTAAAATCGTGATTATTTATTCTATCTATATTACCTATGTACTCCGAAGAAAAAATTCCTTGGGAGGAAATTAAACAATTAGTAGATACCATCGTATTTCAAGCTACGCAAAAGTATCTGACTGACATAGAAGTGCAGGTGTTAAAAGGAAGTTGGGAGGGGAAAAAATATGATGATATCGCCAGAGAATTAAACTTGGCTAATACATATATTCAAAATGATGTGGGTGCGAAGTTATAGAAAAAACTGACAGAGATTATTGGCGAACCTATTAGTAAGAATAATTTTCGTCAAGCTCTAAATCGCGCCAGAGAAAAGCGCAAATCACCACTACCCCGCAGGTTAGAACTTCCCCATCATCCAGTCCCTCTCAATTCTTCTCTTTACATAGAACGCTATTATCTAGAATCTCTGCGTTATACTATAGAGTCTTTTTGCTATGAAGCGATCACCCAAGAAGCTGCTCTCATCCGCATCAAAGCACCCAGACAAATGGGTAAAACTTCCCTCTTAGATAGAATTCTGGCGCAGGCGCGCAACTATGGCTATCGGACAGTACGTTTAAACTTTCGAGATATAGATGAAGTAAATTATCGTAACTTGGATGACTTTTTGCGGTGGTTTTGTGCATATATGAGCCTAGAGTTAAATATCCGCGATCGCATTCCAGATTTTTGGAATCATGCGATCGGTAGTAAAATCAGCTGTAAAACATACTTGCAAGACTACATATTTCAGCAAATAGATACTTCCCTAGTCTTGGCTTGTGATGAAGTAGATAGAGTTTTTAGTTATCCTGAAGTTTCTCAAGGCTTTTTCGGTATCCTCCGCACCTGTCATGAAGAAGCCAACAACAGAGATATTTGGAAACGACTACGACTAGTCGTAGTACATTCCACAGAAAATTATGGGACTTTAGATATCAATCATTCACCTTTTAACGTCGGAGAACCAATAGAATTAACAGAGTTTACCCCCACTCAAGTTAAAGATTTAGCACAAAGACATCAACTTGATTGGGACGATAACTTAGTACAGCAATTAATGGGAATGGTGGGAGGACATCCATATTTAGTGAGGTTAGCTTTTTATCATCTCGCTCAATCATCACCAGGGAAGTGGGTAAACTTATCACAACTATTACAGGATGCGCCTAGTGATGTCGGGATTTATAGTCAACATTTGCGCCGACACTTGGGAATTATTCGAGACAATGAAAAACTCTCAGCAGCTTTTAAGCAAGTCATCAGCACAAATCACTCAGTAGCATTAGACTCAATTTTAGGATATCAACTATACAGTATGGGACTGATTCAATGGCAAAATAATCAAGCCGTACCACGCTGTGAATTATATAGAAAATATTTTCAAGAATGCCTGTGAGACTTCTAGTTTGTAGTAAGGACTTTAGTCCTTATCATAAACCTCTTACCAGATTGCTAAATTTATGACTTTTGATACATCATTTAAGTCAATTTTCAACTATTACAAAGTTGGCGGTAGTTTATCAGCAGATCATCCCAGCTACGTTAAACGCAAAGCAGACGAAGAATTATATACAAGTCTCAAAAATGGTGATTTCTGTTGTGTATTTAATTCTCGTCAAATGGGAAAATCTCGTTTAAGAGTTCAAATTAAAACAAAATTAGAAGAAGAAGGTGTTCGGTGTACATCAATTGATATGACAACTATTGGTAGTGCTGATGATACTACCGAAAGCTTTTATGCAGGTATCACTTTTGAATTATGGTCTGGTTTTCTAGGTGATGTATCTAAATTTTACCAATGGTGGCAACAACATCAAATTTTACCACCACTACAACGATTGAGTCAGTTTATTGATAAAGTATTGCTAACAGAATTATCTCAGAATATTGTAATTTTTATTGATGAGATTGATAATCTGATTAATAGAAAAGTTAAAGATGAATTTTTAGAATTTATTCGTGCTTGCTATAATCAACGGGCAGATAAACCCAAATATAAAAGACTAACATTTTGTCTTTTAGGTGTAGTCACTCCATCGGATTTAAAAGATAAACAAGGCATACCTTTTAATATTGGTAAAACTATTGAATTAGGTGGTTTCAGCCTCGAAGAAGCCAATACATCTTTAACTAAAGGATTAGCCCTAAAAGTAGACACACCAGAAGCAGTTTTAGCCGAAATATTACTGTGGACTAGCGGACAACCATTCCTGACACAGAAACTATGTAAGCTAATTCTGGAAAAAGAAGCCAGTAGCACTCCGAATATAGAGATATTGATTCAAAATTATATTATTAAAAATTGGGAATTTTATGATGAGCCAGAACATTTAAGAACAATTAGAAACCGTCTGCTAGTTGATCAAACGCTCGCGTATAAAAGATTAAAAATTTATCATCAAATTTTAGAACATGGGCAAGTGGACGCAAATGATGATGCTGAACAAATAGCATTACGCCTATCTGGCTTAGTCGTCAAACACCAAGGAAAGCTCAAAGTATGTAATCAAGTATATCAAAATGTCTTTAATCAGGATTGGGTAGAAAAAAATTTAGCAGCACTTCCGCAACCGTTAGATACCAGTTCTGAATCTAAAAGTGCGAAAATCTTAAATTATAGTTTGCTCGTACCTATAGCAATTATTTTGGCTGTCATTAGCTTAATTTCATTAGGTTGTTCTTATATAGTCGTGGAAAGTAAGCCTTGGAATCAGGCATATAATACGAGTAATGTAGGGGCGATACTTGAGTGTATACGCGTTTGCTTTTTATTAACCCTAGAAGTTTACGTTATTTGTTCTGAATTCAGTGAAGAAACTATCCAGTTTATCCTAGATAAAAGATTTTATTTAAGACGTAGAACTACTTTTGTTGTAGGATTGATATTTTTATTTATGTTGCTCTTCCATCATTTATGGTACGGGCCACACCAACTACTAGGAAATAATCAAGTTTCTGCTCAAGAATATTTTCAGCAATATCTACTACCTTATCTGTGGTATTTTCCTTACTCTTTCATCAATTTTATTATTATAGGTATCCCCTTATCTGGCTTAAGTATACACGTTGTTATTCAAGATTGTAATAAACTCAGTATCAAACTCAAAAAATATAAAACTTACCTAAACAATATTACTAATAAAATTAAGCAAGCACCTACTACAGCTAATATTGCTGATAAAAATGAAATTATTCAGCAATTAAAACAAATATATTGGGACTTCCATGAAAAACTACAGCGTCCGATTAGTTTACTTTTAGGGATTGTGATTCTCATTTACTTTGATGCAACTTTTAGTAGAAGTACATTATCAAATAGTGCCTACCTTTGGACACAGTTATTTTGTATTTTCGGTTTTATGACTCCAGCAATTGTGTTGATTTTATGGGGTTTATTAGCATACCAGAAAAATTTAGTAGAAACTCTGGGAGTTTTATTTAAACTGAATTTCGATTTTGCGGAAGTTGAAACGCAATATGATACATTGAATTTATTAAAGAAACCTTTAACATCTAACATCTTATTTCGCGTCATATGTATAATCGGTGTTTTACATCTTAGTTATACAATATTTAAGCTTTTAATATAGTCTTTCTTAAATCATGGTCAAAATTATTAAAAGAAAAGTTACCACATCAGAAGCAAAATTAATCCTGAAAGCAATCAAATTCACGCCTAATATTATGGGTTATTCCTTCAGAGAATGGATGGAAGCAGAACATATAATGGTGGCTGAAGATGAAGCAGGCAAAATATTAGGAGTTTGCTTAAACTATGACTTTCACGAACACTGGAATAAAATAGCCGCTTTATTTGTCTTTGAAGAGTTTAGAGGGCAAGGTATTGGTAAACTCCTGTTTTATGAATCATATCAAGATGCTGCAAGACGCAACAAAAATGTATTTACAATCAGTGCTAATCAAATTGTCATTAAAATGATGCAAGATTTAAACTTTATTCTGTTTAATAATTTGCTAGAGTTTCCCCAAGTAATTAGTCAATATAAACTTACATTTTATGGACATTCTTTAGCGTGGCTGATGAATTTTTACAGAATGCAAGAAATAATTAGAAAAACCATAGTTTACAGCGATCGCCAAAACTTTGTCTACGGCATTAGTCTCACCCACAGATAGAGGGTAAGAAGCAGAAGCTAAGGGGAGAATATCAAAGGAAAATATCATGAAAAAGCCATGATTGTTGAAATGCATCCCTATATTGGCCTGATAGAAGCCATCAAACAACGCCGTGCTGCTAGATCTTTCAAAAGCGATCGCATCCCTGAAGCTATCTTACAGGAAATTTTAGAACTAGCAGTACAAGCCCCATCAGGGTTTAACCTCCAACCTTGGCGATTTATTCTAGTTAAGGAACAACAAAATAAAGAAAAACTCCAAGCCTGTGCTTTTAATCAACGCCAAGTCGGTGAAGCACCTGTTGTCCTCATTTGTTGTGGTGACAGAAGTGTCAAACAAATGGAAAATATCACCTCTGTCATCCAACTAGGTGAAGAAAACGGCATCATGACACCTAGCTACGCCAATTATCTGCGTTCCAATATCCCTGAATTCTTCACCAACCATCCCAGCTTTGAGACAATGGAAGCCTGGACAAATCGCCACACCATGATTGCCGTAACTTATATGATGATTGTGGCGAAAAGTTTCGGCGTTGATAGCTGTCCAATGGAAGGATTCGATAGCCAGCAAGTCAAACAAGCATTTCAAATTCCCGAATCAGTTGACATTTGCTGTATATTAGCCCTGGGTTATGCTTCTGAACCCTTGAAAGAATATGGTGGACGCTTCCCAGTCAACCAAGTGTGTTTTCAAGAAAGCTATAACCAACCCTTCCCCCTCACTTCCTAAAAAACTCCACGCCTCTTTGCGTGGAAAACCTAACCCGCTTGCAACTCCACTACAGGAACTTGCAAAAACTCCCGCACTCGCCGTAGATAAGTCCCCGCGTCCTCCAACATCGGAAAATGCGCTGTATCAGGAATTACTACGAACTCCACGTTGTCATTTAACGCCGCCGCCTGTCGTCCCATTTCTGCTGGAATAATCTGGTCATACTCCCCGGAAATCATCAAAGTAGGCACTTGCAATTTAGCAAACTCCTGCGGCATTAATTCCGCCTGCGCCTTACTCACCGATGTAAAAATAGTACCCAAAGCTGCATCATAATCAGCATCGAGAAAATCTTGTAAAAAAGCCTGACGCTCAAATGCTGGTATGGGACGATGTAAAAATCTCGCCATAAACATCTGATCAACAAATGGTATTTTTCCTAACCACTTGGGACGAAACTTCACTACATAGCCACCAAATTTATGAAAAGCTGTAAAGGCTTTTTCGTCATACTCGAAAATGCCACTACAAGTCAAAATTCCCTTTTCGACTCGTTGGGGATAGCTATTAAAAAACAAAGTTGCTACGGAAGCACCCATTGAGTGAGCATTAATATAAACTCGCTGGAGATGCAATTTATCTAATAAAACCGCCAAATCTTCGGCATATTCTGTTAATTCGTAAGTCAAATCTTGAATTGCTTGGGTTTTTTCCTGACTAGTCTCTGACTCCACAACAGACTCACTGGCTTCAACCACCGTTGGTTTACCACCAGAACGCCCAAACCCTCGCAAATCGTAGAGTAAACAATCAAATTTGTCTAGTAAAGCGTTGGCTGTGCTTCTCCAGTACCTAGCAGAACCAGCCCAACCATGAATGAACACCATCACAGGTTTTTTCGTATCACCAGATGGCTGTTTCATCCACTCGTAATAATGCTCAATACCACGAACACTAATGTAAGGCATTTTTCAAGAGTCAAATAGTCAACAGTCCATAGTCAAGAGTCAATAGTCAACAGTCTTTTAACTAATGACTAATGACTAATGACTAATAACTACTACGCTGATTCTGGCTTGGGTAGGGAAGATGGGTGTACTATGAGTTCGGCTGTGGAGCGTTTCTCTACCATTTCCCTAGTTACTGTGCAGCGTGTCACATCTTTTCGGGATGGTAATTCGTACATCACATCTAGCATGAGTTCTTCGACAATCCCCCGTAAGGCTCTCGCGCCAGTTTTCCGCCGATAGGCTTCTTGGGCGATCGCTTTTAGGGCTTCCGGTTTAAAATCTAGCTGGACGTTATCCATCTTCAGCAGTTTTTGGTACTGCTTGACTAAAGCACTGCGTGGCTGAGTGAGGATCGCCATTAAAGCTTCTTCGTCTAGGGGATCTACCACCGCTACCATTGGTACACGCCCGATAAATTCAGGAATCATCCCAAATTTGACTAAATCATCCGGTTCGAGATGTCTTAATACATCTGCTGCTCGTTTTTCTTTTGATTGTCCCTCTCCAGGTTGGACAAAGCCGATTGACTTTTTACCTGCTCTCTGCTCTACAACCTTTTCCAAACCAACAAAAGCTCCACCACAAATAAATAGAATGTTGCTGGTATCAATCTGGATGCAGTCTTGGTAGGGGTGCTTGCGTCCGCCTTGGGGTGGGACATTGGCAATTGTACCTTCTAGCATCTTCAATAATGCCTGCTGCACACCTTCGCCGGAAACGTCGCGGGTAATTGAGGGGTTTTCACTCTTACGGGCGATTTTGTCGATTTCATCGATGTAGATAATGCCTCGCTGTGCTTCTTCTACATCTAAATCAGCTACTTGCAACAATCGCAGGAGGATATTTTCCACATCTTCCCCTACGTATCCTGCTTCTGTGAGTGTGGTAGCATCAGCCACAGCAAAGGGGACATCGAGAATCTTCGCCAGAGTTTGGGCTAACAGCGTTTTACCGCAACCCGTAGGGCCGATTAAGAGAATGTTAGATTTTTGTAATTCTACGGCATCATCACCGTTTTTCCCACTGCCCTTTGATTGCAGGATTGCCAACCGCTTGTAGTGGTTGTAAACAGCGACAGATAAAACCTTTTTCGCCTCGTCTTGCCCAATGACGTGTTCGTCTAGGTACTTTTTAATCTCTCTGGGTTTGGGTATTTGGCTTAAGGAGAGACTGGAAGAACGGGCGCGGCGTTTTTGAGCTGGCTCTGATTTAGGTGCTGGTTGTGCCGCCGCTCCGTTAGTATCTAGTAACTCCTCATCTAGTATTTCATTACACAAGTCAACGCATTCATCGCAGATGTAGACTCCCGGCCCTGCGATTAACTTACGCACCTGCTCTTGAGACTTGCCACAAAACGAACATTTTAAATGGGAGTCGTACTTAGACATACCAGCCTCTTATTTGACAACGGTGACATTTTCCCCTGCGGTGGGAAGATTTTGTCTGGAGATGACTTGATCAATCAAACCGTAACTCTTAGCCTCTTCTGCGGACATGAAGAAGTCGCGATCGGTATCTGTTTCGATTTTCTCTAGGGGTTGACCAGTATGTTTAGTCAATAACTGATTTAACATACCCTTGATGTAAAGAATTTCCCTAGCTTGGATTTCGATGTCAATCGCTTGACCTTGTGCGCCGCCGAGGGGTTGGTGGATCATGATGCGGGAATCTGGCAAAGACATACGTTTACCAGCAGTTCCGGCTGCTAACAGAAATGCCCCCATGCTGGCGGCTAATCCAAAACATATAGTAACAACATCTGGCCGAATCTGCTGAATTGTATCATAGATTGCCATTCCTGCGTAGACAGAGCCACCAGGGGAGTTAATGTACAGTTGGATGTCTTTTTCTGCGTCTTCAGCGTCTAGAAACAATAACTGGGCAACAACTGTATTAGCTACCGCATCATCTATAGGGGTTCCCAGAAAGATAATTCGCTCTCGCAGTAGGCGGGAGTAAATGTCAAAGGCTCTTTCTCCCATCCCTGATTGTTCTACAACCGTAGGCAAAATGTTACTTGTGCCGTGGATATGGGAAGAAATTCCGCCGATTTGACCTAAACTGCTGATGGGATAGTTTGCCGACTGCGATACAAGCATAGGAGAACTTTTAAAGATAGGTTGATTACAGATATTTTGGCAGCGATCGCTGCTAGATATGGAATAGAGTAAATTTTGGTTTTACCTATGTGTATTATGCCTCATCTATATTCTTCTCGTGTAGCAGGGTATCAGGCAAGTAAGATCACAAATCTTATTTACTGGGGGTTGGGGACTGGGGATTGGGGATTGGGGACTGGGGTATTAAGATCATTTACTCAATACCCTATTTAGCTGTTATAACCCAGGGTTTGCTGTGCTGTCTTTTCCCTGATACCCCTACACCCCCATACCCTTACACCCCTAATATATTTACTCTTCCGATTCTGTGGTAGATTCGGCGGTTTCTGCCTCAGTCTCAGGTGCAGTTGTTGCTGTTTCTTCCTCTTTGCTGGCTAGTGAACCTTCTGGTACTAGTTCAACGGTAGAATGCTCTAACAGCCAATCGATAATTTTTTCGCTTAACATTTCGTTCTCGACGACGGCTTGCAATCTATCTTCATCAACGTCCTCGTCGGGATATTGCGCCAGGAGTTCTGTAACTCTAGCTTGCACTTCTTCTGGGGTGACTTCAATTGATTCGCGTTTAGCAACTTCTTGTAGCACCAAAGACCGCTTCAGACGTTCAATGGCTTCAGGACGCGACCTTTCTCGTAATTGAGGGATAATATCTTCGGTAAATAACTTTCTGACATCTAGCCCTTGCTGTGACAGTTTGATTGCTGTTTGCGTCAGCATGGTGTCTATTTCTTTGTCAATCATCGTGGCTGGTAAATCTGCCTCTAGATGCTTGACGATTTCGTTTAGTAGGGCTTCTTGTTTGTTCGCTTTGGTTTTATCCTCAGCTTCTTTTTGATATCGCTCCTCTAGGGATGCACGCAATGCTTCTATAGTCTCAAAGTCGCTGACTTCTTGGGCGAAGTCATCATCTAAGGCGGGTAATTCTTTTTCTTTGAGTTCTTTGAGTGTAATGGTGAATAATGCAGGTTTACCGGCTAATTCTTGGTTCACGTAAGGATCAGGGAATTGCGCCGATACTTCTCTGGTTTCGCCAGGATTCATCCCGATCATTCCTGAAACAAAGCCAGGAATGAATTTATCTTCTTGTAACTCTACTTGAAAATCGGTCGCGTCACCACCAGGAATGGGTTCTGGTTCAGCTGCGGGGTCTGCGTCTTCGGCTTTAGCAATTACGCCTTTAAAATCTACTACAGCCACATCCCCAATTTGGGCTGCTCTTCCTTCTACGGGAATTAATGTAGCCATCTGTTGACGTTCTTGTTCTAGAACTTCGTCTACTCGATTAGCATCATGCTTGATTTCTTCGGCTTGGACACTCAAACCAGTGTATTGCGTTAAATTCACTTCTGGTTCTACGTCCACTGTGGCCATGAATGTCAGGGGTTTCCCTGGTTCGTAGTTGTTGATTAAATCATCAAAGGAAGAACGTAACCGTGGTTGACCAATAGCCGCAATCGATTCTTGCTTAACAGCTTTCTCAATCCCATCTTGAATGAGTTCTTCTAGGGCTGCTGCTTTAATCCGCGTGCTGCCCAATTGCTGTAACAATATGTGCCTGGGTGCTTTGCCTTTACGAAACCCAGGAATATTAACGGTTTTAGCTAAGTTTTTAATAACTTGTTCGTAGGTTTGCTGAGTGCTTTCTGGTGTAATTTCTATCTCCAGCCCAATTTGACTGGCGGGAAGTTTTTCCTGGGTAACTTTCATGCTTTGTCTCTAATTTTTCTGGTGTTTGTGACTCCAAGTACACACAAGACGGGATTTACCGCTTTTAGCTTTGATGTTTCTTGGTTAAATTTGGGAGGTTTCTACAAGGGCATTTCCTGCCCCTGCTCGTAGATATCCAGTTTACTGCTAATGGCAAAAGACTTGACATTTTACCTCTATAACTTTACTCAAATCAATAGAGGCAACAGGTAGGGATCTGGAGGCAGGGATCTGGAGGCAGGGGGGCAGGGAGCAAGGGGGCAGAGGGAAAAATCAAATCACGCCACTTGCGGGTGTTAGCGGGACTGTGAACTGAATGACTGTTGATTTTCTTTTGTAGAGTAAATTTATTGTATAATGAACCCACATTGCTGGAATTTTAATGATAAATATCAACAAAAAATGCGCTAAACTTTATCATCAACTTATACTATGTAACTAGTTAAAGATATTTTTATACGTAAAAAATATTTGGTAGAAATTAAAAAAATTAATTGTAGGCGCAATTATTGCTAATTTTTTAGAAAAACTGTCAATTTTTGTAAAACATCTCAGTCATCCATGACCTCTTAGAAGGAGGAAATCAGTTTGTCAAAGTCGTATCGTGTAGCTATCTTGGGTGCAACTGGTGCTGTCGGCACAGAGTTGCTGGAATTATTAGCAAGTCGGAATTTTCCAGTAGCAGAGTTAAAATTGTTAGCCTCTGCCAAAAGTGTAGGGCGATCGCTCTCATTTCAGGGAGAAAATATCCCAGTAGAGGCAGTGAGCGATCGCGCCTTAGAAAATGTGGATATAGTATTGGCTAGTGCCGGTGGTTCGACCTCCAAAACTTGGGCAAAGGTTGCAGTAGAAAAAGGTGCAGTCGTTATCGATAATTCCAGTGCCTTCCGAATGCACCCAGAAGTCCCTCTGGTTGTTCCAGAAGTGAATCCCCAAGCGGCTGCTACCCACCAGGGAATTATTGCCAACCCCAACTGCACCACAATTTTGATGACCTTGGCAGTCTGGCCTTTACATCAAGTCAAACCAGTGCAACGCATCGTCGCCGCTACCTATCAATCAGCCAGTGGTGCAGGTGCAAAAGCAATGGAAGAAGTCAAAATCCAAAGTAGTGCTATCCTTCAAGGTGAATCACCAGTAGCTGAAGTCCTACCCTATCCGTTAGCATTTAACTTATTTCCCCATAATTCACCCATGACCGATTCAGGGTATTGTGAGGAAGAAATGAAAATGGTCAACGAAACCCGCAAAATCTTCGGCACACAAGATATCAGAATTACCGCCACTTGTGTGCGAGTACCAGTCTTGCGGGCGCATTCTGAAGCCATTAACTTAGAGTTTGCTGAACCATTCTCCCCCGCATCTGCCAAAGAAATTCTTTCGCAAGCACCAGGAGTGAAATTAGTAGAAGACTGGGGCAAAAACTACTTCCCCATGCCCATCGAAGCCAGTGGTCGAGATGAGGTTTTAGTAGGTAGAATTCGTCAAGACATTTCTCATCCCTGTGGTTTAGAACTATGGCTGTGCGGCGACCAAATACGTAAAGGCGCAGCCTTAAATGCAGTCCAAATCGCTGAGTTGTTAGTAGAGAAAAATTTACTCCAACCGGCAAAAGTCTACGCTTCTTCGTAGTAAGTAAAGAGGCAGGGGAGCAGGGAGCAGAGGAGCAGGGAGCAGAGGAAGCAGAAACTTACTGTCTTGCACTCATTACTCAGCACTCATCCCTCACAAACTTCATTAAAATAAAAACCACCAAGAGATAAACAAAAAAAAGGTAGTTAGGAGTAACAAGGGTGGGAGATTTTGGCAGAGTTTTAACCGCTATGATTACACCGTTTAAAGCAGACGGTAGTGTCAACTATGATGTCGCAGCTAAACTGGCGGCACATTTAGCTGATAACGGTACAGATACATTGGTAGTGTGTGGAACGACTGGAGAATCTCCTACTCTCAGTTGGGACGAAGAATACCAATTGTTTGTCGAAGTTTTGCAAGCCGTAGCAGGCAAAGCCAAAGTCATCGCAGGCTGTGGTTCTAATTCCACCAAAGAAGCGATCGCAGCGACACAAAAAGCAGCTAAAATAGGTGTACATGGCACTTTACAGGTTGTACCCTACTACAACAAACCTCCACAGGCAGGACTGTATCAGCACTTCCAAGCCATAGCAAACTCCTGCCCTGATTTACCGATATTGTTGTACAATATCCCCGGAAGGACAGGTCAAAATCTCTCCCCAGAGACAGTTGTACAATTAGCCGCAGTTGATAATATAGTCGGGATTAAGGAAGCTAGTGGCAACCTCGATCAAGCCAGTGAAATTCGCAGGTTGACACCACCAGAGTTTCAGATTTACGCTGGAGATGATTCGTTAACCTTGCCCTTGTTAGCGATCGGGGCAAAGGGTGTAGTGAGTGTAGCTTCTCATCTTGTAGGCAACCAACTACAGCAGATGATTCAAGCTTTTAATGCCGGACAAGTAACCCTGTCCAGTGAAATTCATCTGAGATTTTTCCCACTGTTTAAAGCATTATTTCTCTCTACAAATCCTATTCCTATTAAACAAGCACTAAAACTTCAAGGTTGGGAGGTAGGTTCGACTCGTCTGCCATTATGTGAAGCTGACCAAGATGTAACTGACAAGTTAGCAGCAGTCATGAAAAAGCTCGACTTAATTTAATCATAATTACCGTTATTACAGCCGTTGTTAATTGCTATTAATTTTCAATTAAGTTGGCATGATTATAACTAATCTTGATGACAAACCGGACTAGGAAAATTGATAAAAAATATACAGTGAACTATTCAATGTAAAGCCCTTTTATTAGCACAAAGCTACAGATATTAGAGAAATTTGGCGGCTGAAACTCAGCAGGCTAAAGTCGTCATTCATACAAGATTCGTAAGTTTGAATTTATTAAACCTAAAACTACAAACAACAACATCAGGAGAAAATGGCTAAAAACGAAGCTACATCTGCCCTAAAAATCATTCCTTTGGGCGGTTTACATGAAATTGGTAAGAATACCTGTGTTTTTGAATACGATGATGAAATCATCCTTTTAGACGCTGGGCTGGCTTTCCCCACGGAGGCAATGCACGGAGTGAATATTGTTCTCCCAGATACAACGTATCTCAGGGAAAATCGTCATAAGATAAAAGGAATGATTGTCACTCATGGTCATGAAGACCACATTGGCGGGATTGCTTTCCACTTGAAGCAATTTGACATTCCGGTGATTTACGGGCCGAGACTAGCAATGGCCATGTTGGAAGGCAAATTAGAGGAAGCGGGAGTCCGCGATCGCACAGAATTAAGAAAAGTCCTGCCTCGTGATGTCGTCAGAATTGGCAAACATTTCTTCGTGGAGTACATCCGCAACACCCACTCCATCGCCGATAGTTTCACCGTCGCCATTCACACCCCCTTGGGTGTCGTCATTCACACAGGTGATTTTAAAATTGACCACACCCCTGTAGATGGAGAAAGGTTTGACCTCCAACGCCTCGCGGAACACGGCGAAAAAGGTGTACTTTGCTTATTAAGTGATTCTACTAACTCAGAAGTACCGGGATTTACCCCCTCTGAAGCAGCCGTTCTACCCAACCTAGACCGAGTTTTTGGCCAAGCCACCGGCAGATTATTTGTCACCACCTTTGCTTCTAGCGTCCATCGCATCAACATAGTTTTACAACTAGCGAAAAAGCATAACCGTGTGGTGACAGTGGTGGGACGTTCCATGTTGAACTTAATTGCCCATGCCCGTAATCTCGGCTACATCAAGTGTGAAGACAACCTCTTCCAACCCCTGCACACAGTCCGCGGCCTACCTGATGAAAATGTCTTGATTCTCACTACCGGTTCTCAAGGTGAGACAATGGCAGCCATGACTCGTATTGCCAACCAAGAACACCCCCACATTAAAATTCGGGAAGGAGATACAGTTGTGTTCTCCGCTAATCCCATCCCTGGTAACACAATTGCAGTCGTCAACACCATCGATAAATTGATGATTCAAGGGGCAAAAGTCCTCTACGGGCGAGAACAAGGGCTACACGTTTCTGGACATGGTTGTCAAGAAGACCAAAAGCTGATGTTAGCCTTAACGCGTCCCAAATTCTTCGTTCCCGTCCACGGCGAACACCGGATGTTAGTCAAACACGCCGATACAGCCCGGAAAATGGGTGTACCAGCAGAAAATATGGTGATTATCCAAAATGGCGACGTAATTGAACTCACAGAAGAATCCATTCGAGTCGGTGGGAAAGTGCCATCAGGAATTGAACTGGTGGATACAACAAGTTCTGGGATGGTTAGTGCCAAAGTCTTACAAGAACGCCAACGCATGGCTGAAGAAGGAATTGTCACCATTGCGGCGGCAATTGATTGGCAGGGTAAACTCATGGCCAAGCCAGAAATTCATTTGCGGGGCGTTGTCACTAGTGTAGAGCGATCACTGCTGCAAAAATGGGTGCAACAGCGTATTGAAGAAATTCTCAGCGTCCGGTGGACAGAGTTTTCCACAGGAACAGCCGAACAACCCCAAGTCGATTGGGGTGGATTGCATGACACTTTAGAACGGGAATTGCACCGTTCCATTAAGCGAGAATTGCAATGTCAGCCTTCAGTAACATTATTGATGCAGACTCCAGATGAAGCACCTGCACCTGTAAAGGTGAGTGATGGTAGAAGGCGACGGACTCGCACGGCGGCTCAGGTGGCTTCTTAGGGACTTCCAACTGAAAAAATATATAATCACTAATGGTGAGCAAGGGGGCAGGGAGCAGGGGGAAAATCAAAATATTCTCTCTCGGAAATTGGATAATTGATTTTCTGGAAGTCCCTTAAGAATTAGCTCACACACCTAAGTATAGGCAAAGACGCAAGGAGTTGATTAGGCTCTTTGCGCTTTGTCATAAGTTATGATTTTAGGGGAGGCGATCGCTATGACTAAGACTCCATTGAAAGTTAATACTCTGGAAGAATATCTAAATTTTGATGATGGTACAGATCATCGCTACGAACTTGAGGATGGGGTGCTATTAGAAATGCCTCCTGGGACTGGTAAGCATGAGGCGATTATTACTCTACTCTTGATTCGCTTCTTTCTAGAAATTCAAAAGATGGGATTGCCTTTACAACCTCGTCCTAATGGTACAGAGGTGCTAACAAATAAACAACCCAGGCGGCCTGATGTTTGTGTGATTACCAATGAGCAAGCTAAAAGTATTGAGCGCACTTCAGCTATCCTCACAACTCCGCCACCACTGTTAGTGGAAGTAGTCAGCCCTGAATCTGTGGAACGGGACTATATCCAAAAAACGGCTGAGTATGCAGCTATTGGTGTGAGTGAATATTGGATTGTTGACCCTTTGGAAAATAAAGTTACTGTCTGTGTTTTAGAGGCAGGTAGTTACAAGCAAACTATCTTTATTGGTAATCAAAAAATAATTTCTCCGTTATTTCTAGAACTAAATTTAACAGTCGAACAATTACTTATAGCTTAGTTTGAAGACCTAGAAATTTTTAATGAACTAAGAAATAAGTAATAGTCACAGTTAACAAAGTTAGCGGTACACCAAAGCGGAGATGTTCCCAAAAGGTGAGTTTATATCCTAATTCTGCTGCCGCTTCTACAGTAATTAAATTAGCAACTGCACCGAATAAAGTTAAATTACCTGCTAAGGTTGAACCAGCCGCGAGCATTAACCAAGATTTAGTATCACCTTGAGGAATTAATGGTTGTAATAGTAAGACAGCCGGAACATTAGAAATTAAGTTAGATAAAACAACTGTTAAACCTAATAAACTGGCGGCTGAATTAACTGTAGAGGTAAAGGGTTGGAGTAGGTTTAATTTTTGTGTGGCTTTGGTTAAAATAAATAGCCCAGAAAACATGACTAATAAGTTCCAATCTACCTTTTTTAAAACTCTTTGGGGTTTAATTCTTCTAGTTATTAGTAATAAGCTAGCAGCAACTAAGGCTGATTCTGCTAAGGGAAAACCAAGGGCAAAAGCAATTAGTAGTGCTGTGGTAATAATTAACGTTTTCCGAAATAGAGGTTTGAATATTCTCTGATTATTAGGAAGAACAATTGAGCAAGGTTGGAGTGAGCGCACATCTGGATAAAGTAGCCACAGCAATGCTACCTGTATGAATAAGCCAATAATCGCTACTGGAGCGAGTGCTTGCAAAAAATCTATGTAGCGGATACCAGAAAATGAACCAATCAGAATATTCTGGGGATTACCGCTTAAAGTCGCTACAGAACCAATGTTAGTTGCACCGGCGATCGCTAGTAAATAGGGAATGGGATTTAAACTCAAAGCCTGCGCCAAGCTCAAAGTTAAAGGCGTAAATACCAACGCCAATGTATCATTCAGGAAAAAAGCCGAAAGCAACCCACTACCAAAGGTTAAAGCGATTAATAAACCCAAGGGACTGCGAGTTAACTTTAATAGCACCGATAAAGCCTGCTGGAAAAACCCTGCATAGGATAAGTTGGCGTTAACTACCATCATGCTTAACAAAAACACGATAGTGTTAGCATCAATTGCTTGCCAAGCTTCTTGAACATTGAGGACACCCAACGCAATCAAAAACGCCGAGCCTACTAAAGCAATGGTGGCCCGGTTCATCCGCAAACCAGGAAGATAACCCAAAGCTAACCCAAGATAGGTTAAACCCAATACTCCATAAACTGCGATTTGGATGATTTTCACTTGCTTGGGGGGAAGTTTGATGTTGATTACTACCTCTAGATAGCACAATGTGCTGCTATCTTCGATATTCCCTCTTGACGAAAATTACTATATTAACTTTTGTAACAATTAACCAAAAACCTGCCCAATGGCGGATGTCTTCATTAGAATTTAAACTGTGTCAAGTTACCGAGAAGATTGAATAGTTACACTACCATTTACGGGAGAATTGCGATTAACTTGACGTAGTAATAAATAGTTTGCTGAACTCGGTGGCTAGTCACAAACGCCATTATATCCCGATTAGAACAAGGTTTTTCCCGATTCGGTAGGTTTCACGCTGTATATATTCACCGGAAGGGTGAACACCCTCATTTACACAGAGGCACAACCATGAAGGTATTTGATAATACCACAAAAAGGATTTTCTTGGCAAGTTGGGTTGCAATCAACCACACAGAAGTAATTAAGAATGATCCCCAACAGTTGCCAGATTCTACTTCTCTTCGCAGATGGGATCTTCTCCAACCGCTACGCCGATGGTTAGACAGCATTGAAGTACGCGATCGCCAATTTGCTCATCGCCTGTGTCAATCGATCCCCGCCCAATGTCCTTTTGAACGTGATATCAATTTATTTGGTAAGACATTATTTCACATTCCCCCACTATGCAAACTCAACCCTCTTTATGAAGAAGTGGTGAGCTTGCGCTTCCGCGCCATGTGCTATCTAGCAGATGAGTGTGGTGAAGATGTCACAAAGTATTGTTAGACAAGTCTAATACTACTTAGGGTTTGCTGAAAAAGTCGTGAAAAAACAACAGAAGAATTGAGTAGGTAGTCAAGTAGGGCTAAATCTTCGTTTACTTTGTCCCTTACGGGTTCGCCAGTTGCTTCAAGCCGGGGAACCCGCCCAACGCACTGGCTCACCAAACTTGCCCTCAATAGAATTACGAATTAGCTCAACATCTCGTGCTTGTTTCTTTGTTTGAGGACTGAAATTTTTGGGTGGTCTACCGAGTGGTGTACCACTAATTCTAATTCCTCTTTCTTGACACCAAGCTCGATTCTCTCTAGTCCGATAAATTTTATCAACATAAACAGATTCAGGATAATATCCGGTGTAGTTTTTGTAGGCTTCTACTTGTGTTGTTAAGTCACCTGATTCGTTAAAGTTATCCCAATTGATATGGTCTAAAAATACATAACTATCAAAGCAACTAGCAGAAAACTTGTCTACTGTTTCTCTATCACTTGCTCCTAGTTTTTCTGTGATTATTAATGCTCCCAATGCCATTCTAAATGTTTTGGCTGGTGCGCCTATACTTGCTGAAAATCTTTCTGCGTATTCTGCTTCCAATTCTGACCAAGGTATCATGTTCGCCATGATTACCCATCGGTTATCTACTGCCAGTTTCCCCCCAAAGGGCAGTTCAAAGTTTTCTGGACGCTTTTCTTGTTTCTGCGCTTTCCTATACATCTTAACGCATATTGCTGTAAGTATTTTTACTTGTTTTTAATCCTTTTTCTTGCACTTTATTTGTTTTTTCTGAACCTGAAACTCTTGTTGCTTCTATCTTTCGCCATTATTTAGCAAGCTCTAATTAACAATTTTTCTCAATATTTTTACTTAAAAATAGCTGACAGGTGATTGGAGTCCACTACTTCCCACCGCGAAACCTGGCGAAGTGATGACTGTTTTAATTCGTCAGATTTTAAACCCATCACCCAAAAGCGATCGCTCTTTAAAGTCATTATCAACCGAGAGCGATCGCTTTATCCAGACGCTGTTCTAGTAGATCTAATAACCCATCAACGTCCTTACCAACTTGCTCAAAACAAACTGGTGGCGTTGGTTCTGGTGCAAACTGAATTAATTTAATTTCGCCCTTACCAATTCCAATCATTAAAACTTCAACTTCTGGCTGATGATGCTCAATAATTCCTAAAATTTCTTGCAGCCGATTTTCCACATTTATATTTAATTTTTCCACTGCATCTTGGGGACAATAAACAAAATGTGGTGTCGGTTGTAAATCAATCCCAATCGTACCTTGACTATCACCATTTGCTAACCACAAACCCCAAGCCAAAGCCGCCAATTCCTGCTGATTTTCCTTAACAAATCTATCCAACTGACCACGCCAAAGATTTTCCCTAGATTCCGATTGATTATTGCCAAACATCATATTAATTCGTTATTTTCTCTCTATTCTCTCTGCGCCTCTGTGGTCTGTACGTGAGTCTGAGCAAGTTTGTATCACCATTGTTTCATTATCCACTGCCGAGGTCGCTAAAGCTCATATCGAAATTGGTACTTCGCAATATTAGGGGAGGGAAAGCCGCACCAAGGGCGATCGCTTTCATGTTACTTTGGCAGTAAAGTAGTCATCCCAACTACCAAGGTAGCCCACACAAAAAACGCCCCATGAATGACTACAATAGTTGTGGTTACTTGGATAATATCATGCTTAAGTTGGTTAACATCATCACTCAGGATAGACATTAAACCCCCTGTGCGGCCTTTGTCAAAATCAGCTAACTCCAAACTCTGTAGGTGTCTATATGCGTCCAACCGTAAGTTATGCTGGATATTCTGTGCCGAGTTACACCAGAACAACCTATTGTCACCCTGAAAAAATGACTCTCCTATCCAAGTAGTCACCGTGAGCAGCTAAATCATAGAAAATTGCCCCAAAATATCTTTAATTCTCTACTGAGCAATGATAGAATCCTGCTGCTTAACTACCACATTCCCTATCGCATTCATTCCCCCTGACAAAATCAAGCCGCAAATTTGCTTCCCAACCAAACCAACTGTCGCTAACAGAATTTTTTGATGATATTGGTGTCCATAATTCAACAGGCGTTAAAGAGGATGTACAGAATGTCTACGCTCTTATGAAAACCTGATGTTAACACGGATGACACTGGTAAGGTAGTAGGGGCAAGTTTAACCAGTGCATCTGGAGGTAGGTATAATTTTCTGATTAACCTACCCTGACTAAGTGCTGAGTGAGGAATTATGAGTTAGGAGTTAGGAATTGTGAGTTAAGAGTTAGAAGTATTTACTATAACTAACAGCTAATAGCATAGATAACTATATGGGTAAGTTGTCGTCAAGAAATTAAGTCATGAAATGGAGAGACTACCAGTATTTTTCATCCTCACCTAACCAAGACACCACAAAAACCCACTCATCTATAATAAATTTACTCAACACAGGCTAACAACCCCACCAAAAGCAATCATCAGGAGAAATGACCTTGAGAAATCAACAATTAGGAAATTGGCAAACTACTGTTTTGGGGATATTGTTAGCTATCCTGGTGATTGTTGGGTTAAATTCTTTTATTATTATCAACCCAGGACAAGCAGGAGTCATTAGCATATTAGGGAAAGCCAGAGATGGTGCTTTAATTGAAGGTATCCACGTAAAACCACCTTTTATTTCAGTAATTGATGTGTATGATTTAACGGTGCAGAAATTTGAGGTTCCCGCCGAAAGTTCTACTAAAGATTTGCAGAATTTAACTGCGAGGTTTGCGATTAACTTCCGTTTAGATCCTAACCAGGTAGTAGAAGTGAGAAGAAGACAAGGAACATTAGCTAATATTGTCTCGAAAATTATTGCTCCCCAAACACAGGAAGCATTTAAAATTGCAGCAGCTAAAAGAACAGTAGAAGAGGCAATTACTAAACGTAGTGAACTCAAAGAAGACTTTGATAATGCACTAGGCGATCGCCTAGATAAATATGGAATAATAGTATTAGATACTAGCGTCATTGATCTCACTTTTTCTCCTGAATTTGCCAGAGCCGTAGAAGAAAAACAAATTGCTGAACAACGCGCCCAAAGAGCCGTCTATGTTGCTAGAGAAGCAGAACAAGAAGCCCAAGCAGAAATTAATCGCGCCAAAGGTAAAGCCGAAGCTCAAAGACTCTTGGCAGAAACCCTCAAAGCCCAAGGCGGACAATTAGTGCTACAAAAAGAAGCAATTGAAGCCTGGAAAACTGGCGGCGCACAGATGCCTAAAGTCTTAGTCATGGGTAGTGAATCTCAAGGGAATTTTCCCTTTATTTTTAACCTTGGCAATACCCAAAACTGACTATAATTTGCCTAATCACACACAACAAGATTTTCCCAACCATGAAACAATATATGCCAATGCCCAATCACCCCAACCTGACAACTACAGAAGCCAAAAAAATTCTCAACAAATTTAACTGTTTAGACATCGCTCCCATTCTCAAACCATCGGAGAAAGAATTAGTGCGTCAAGCATTAATTTTATTCACCAAACTTTCCGACTATCAAATCTTGGGAATTTGTGCAGACACAGCCGCCGAAGCCCTACTGGCCATGAGAACCTATTCCCATGCCTTGGGTTATGAAGTACCCATTGATTTACCAGTAGTAGAAGGGCCAGTTTATATCAAATTGAATGGCAAAAATGGCTTATGTTACCTCGATTCCTATGTAGGACATCATCGGGGTGTATTAGTTTCTTGCCAATCTCATAAAGAAGGAGGCATCAACGAAATGTATGGGCATCTACCACTTGATTTATTTGTCGAAAATTAGGCAAAGTTTTGAGGTACATTGTTATTAAAATTAATGTACCTCATAGATAAATCTCTGAACTTCCCAAATCTCTCAAATTTCTCTTTTAGTGCATCTCCAAAAGTGAGCTTCATGCCCCACCTATCAGTTCATCAGCTGCTTTTAAAATTCTATGAGCATCATCACCCTACAATCAGTTAAAAAAGACTTTGGAATCAAAGAGATTTTAAAAGATGCCAGCTTTAGTATAGATGTCACTGACAAAGTGGGTTTAATTGGCACCAATGGTTCTGGTAAATCAACCCTACTAAAAATGATCGCAGGGCTAGAACCAATCGATAGCGGTCAAATTACTTGCAGCTCTAGTGCTAACATCATCTACCTACCCCAACAGCCCGATTTAGATGAAAATCGCACAGTTTTAGAGCAAATTTTTGCTGACAGTGGCGAACAAATGGCTTTGGTCAAAGAATATGAAGAAATTTCTGATAAATTAGCCCATTACCCAGAAGACAGTCAACTCATGTCGCGCTTATCTGTAGTGATGCAGCGTATGGACGCAACTGGTGCGTGGGAATTAGAAACCAATGCCAAAATCATCCTCAGTAAGTTAGGAATTGTTGACTTTGATGCACCCATAGGGACTTTATCTGGAGGCTACCGTAAACGCATCGCCCTAGCCACAGCCTTACTCGCCAACCCCGATGTTTTGCTGATGGATGAGCCAACCAACCATCTCGATGCTCTATCTGTAGAATGGTTACAAAGCTATCTGAATCGTTTCCGTGGTGCATTGTTCTTAATCACCCACGATCGCTATTTTTTAGATCAAGTCACCAATCGCATTATTGAAATTGACCGAGGTGACATTTACACCTACTCAGGTAACTACTCATACTACCTAGAAAAGAAAGCCCTAGCGGAAGAATCAGCCCAAAGTAGCCAACGTAAACACCAAGGTGTATTAAGAAGGGAACTAGAATGGTTAAAACGGGGGCCAAAAGCCCGTAGCACCAAACAAAAAGCTAGAATTCAACGGGTTCAAGCCATGCGCGAAACTGAGTTTAAACAAACTCAGGGTAAAGTCGATATCTCCACAGTCAGCCGCCGCATAGGCAAAAAAGTCATTGAACTCAATAGCATTAGCAAATCTTATAACGGACGTATTCTAATTCAGAACTTTACCTACGAATTTAGCCCCGAAGACCGAGTGGGAATCATCGGTGGGAACGGCGCAGGTAAATCCACATTAATGAATATCATTACCAGCAGAGTAGAGCCAGATGCAGGAAATGTAGAAATTGGTTCTACCATTCATATCGGTTATTTCGACCAGCATTCTGAAGCATTACTCACTGCCTTAGATGAAAATCAGCGCGTGATTGATTACATTAAAGAAGAAGGGGAATTTGTCAAAATCGCCGATGGTACAAAAATTACAGCTTCCCAGATGCTAGAAAGATTTCTCTTTCCGGGAAATCAGCAGTACGCCCCCATTTATAAACTCTCTGGCGGTGAGAAGCGGCGATTATTTCTGTTGCGAATTCTGATTAGCGCGCCGAATGTGTTGATTTTAGACGAACCGACCAATGATCTAGACGTGCAAACCCTCGCCGTATTAGAAGAATACCTAGAAGACTTTAACGGTTGTGTCATCGTAGTGTCTCATGATCGCTACTTTTTAGACCGCACCGTTGATACAATATTCGCATTAGAAGAAAGCGGTAGCCTGCGACAATATCCAGGCAATTACTCAGTGTATCTTGACTACAAGAAAGCTGAAGAAGCACAACAAAACACCGCCAACACTAAAGAAAAAACAAAAAATTCTGAAGAATCAAAAGTTACATCGCAAACTAGGAATGTAGACAATAAAAAGAAACGTAGGTTATCTAATTGGGAAAAACGGGAATTTGAGCAGCTAGAAACTAAAATTGCTCAATTAGAGGAGGAAAAAGCCCAAACTGAGCAAGCACTAGCAACAGTCACTCCCGGTAACTACACCAAAGTCCAGCAACTCTACGAACAAGTAGAGTCGCTCAAACAAGCAATTGATATCGCCACCAATCGCTGGTTAGAATTAGCTGAGATCGATTCATTGGAGAACGGGTGAGAACAAATGAACGCTCTAAAGCAAAATTTACTACCAATCTTGGCATTAACGGATACACAAACTGACCAAATTTGTCAAGTTAATCGTGATTTGAGCATGGAGCGTCAACATGAGGAGAAAGTGAAGCAGACAGGAAGTGGGAGGAAAGGGGGCAGGGAGCAGGGGGAAGCCCAGAAACAGCAAGTTGTCTGGCTATACAGGAGAATTGTTTCCTCATCTTCACTCCCCACTGATAGCAGGAGACGGGTTACATCTGGAAAAGCCTCTGTTGGTAAAGGTTTTATCATTCACTGATGTGTTCATCTCATGGGCTACGAGCTATCACAAATCAGATAGCGTATGCTTTCCCCCTGCACCCTGCCCCCTGCCCCCCTGCCTCCTGGGGGAGAGAGAAACTAATTCTTTAAAAATTCTGCAACTTAGTTTACCAAAAGTTTGCCGTAGTCATGAAAGTCAGATGCTACCCTTTGTCTGAGTGGGAGATTTGACTGGGTTCTCATGTTAGTGTTGTTCATCTGGCTATAGATAACTTTAGCCGTGCATCCGATAGTTAGATATAGTGCCAAGTAATGATCATGATCAATCATCATACTCAAGACCTCCGCTCGAATGCTATTCACTTTCTAGAGCAGACCCCGCCACAACGTCTACAAATTCTCCAAGAATTAGGCTTAGGACGCTACCAGTTTTTGACGAAAATTCGTCTCAATGATGCCAACATCAATTGTGTGATGGAATTTTTGCAAAACCCTCGTCAAGTTAAATTCCCTAACTTATCTGGGGCTGATTTATCGGGTTTGGTTTTAAATGAAGTGAATTTAATTCGGGCGAATTTAACAGGGGCAAATCTACAAGGTAGCAGCTTATTAAATGCTGACCTAATTTTCGTGAATTTTACCAACGCTGATCTGCGAAAAGCTGATCTTAGAGGTGCAGCACTCAATGAAACTATCTGGATAGATACCTTAGTAGAAGAGTGTCAACTCGGCTTAGGTAATGGCTTAAATAAGCAGCAACGTAAAGATTTACAACTGCGGGGAGCTAGGTTTAACTATTTGGCAGATGATAATTAGAATCTCAAAATTATCAGGTTGCTAGATTGAAACTGGCTTGGACAAGTCAATGATTAATTCCATCAAACTCCCTCGCAAACTCATGTTATTGGGTGCAGGAGAACTCGGCAAAGAATTTGTAATTGCAGCCCAAAGACTGGGTAATTATGTAATAGCAGTTGACCGCTATGCTGACGCGCCCGCTATGCAGGTGGCTGACTGTTTCGAGGTCATATCAATGCTGAGTGCCGATGATTTAGAAGCTGTGGTCACTCAGCATAAACCTGACCTAATTATACCGGAAATCGAAGCAATTAGAACGGAAAAATTGCTGGAATTTGAACAGCGAGGCATAACAGTTATTCCCACGGCAGCTGCGACGAATTACACAATGAATCGCGACAGAATCAGAGAATTAGCCCATCAAGAATTAGGGGTTAGAACTGCTAAATATGGTTATGCCGTTAGCTTAGAAGAATTAGTAAAAGTTGCCGATGAAATTGGTTTTCCTAATGTAGTAAAACCAGTGATGTCTTCCTCTGGGAAAGGGCAATCTGTAGTGCAGACAGCATGGGAAGTAGAACAGGCTTGGAATTATGCGATCGCTAATTCCAGAGGCGACAGTCAAAAGGTGATTATTGAAGAATTTATCAACTTTGAAATTGAAATCACCCTATTAACAATTAAACAGTGGAACTCTCCCACCATCTACTGTTCACCCATTGGGCATCGTCAAGAGCGAGGAGACTATCAAGAATCTTGGCAACCCGCAGAAATTTCTCCAGATAAAATATTACAAGCCCAAGAAATTGCCAAAAAAGTCACCGATGCTCTAGGGGGTGCAGGCATTTTTGGCGTAGAGTTTTTCATCACCAAAGATGAAGTAATTTTCTCTGAATTATCTCCCCGTCCTCATGATACGGGTATGGTGACATTAATCTCCCAAAACCTCAACGAATTTGAGTTACATCTTAGAGCTGTTTTAGGCTTACCAATTCCCCACATAGAACAATTAGGAGCTTCAGCCAGTGCCGTAATTTTAGCATCAGAAAAATCAGATGCCATTGCCTTTATAGGTGTAGCTGAGGCACTCTCAGAAAAAGATGTAGATATCAGATTATTTGGTAAACCCACCGCCCATCCCTATCGCCGCATGGGAGTAGCCTTAGCTAAGGGCGATAGTGTCCAAGAGGCGAGAGACAAAGCCACAAGAGCAGCAAATAAAATTAGGATTGTTAGTCAATAGTCATTAGTCAATAGTCATTAGTCATTAGTCATTAGTCATTAGTCATTAGTCATTAGTCATTAGTCATTAGTCATTAGTTAATAGTCATTAGTCATTAATATTTTGTCTCCCTTGTCTCCCTTGTCTCCCCAATCCCCATTCCCCATTCCCCAGTCCCCATTCCCCATTCCCCTAGTAACTGCATAAGCTCAAACGACTGGTATCTATCTCTATGTTGAGAAGATTCTCTGATACAGGACAAAAGTCATAGATACCTGGGGAGAGTGGAATGGTTAGCTCAATATATGACCGATTAGTTCAAGATGTTCTCAGTGCAGCTAAGAGAACCACCAAGAAACAAATTAATTTGGTCAATGAAAATCAAGATGTGATCCAGAGGGAAGTGATATCACCTTTTCCATCACCGGAAGATTGGCGGGATGTCTGGATTTACTTTATTATGGTTGACCGCTTTAATAACCCATCTGCTGCGCCTGTGAGTGCTTGGGACAATTTTGATAGCAATGGTAATTTTTTAGGGAGAAAAGGTCTGGTTTTCCAAGGTGGCACTTTGGAAGGTATTCGTCAAAAGTTGGAATACTTAGAAAAATTAGGGGTAGGGGCAATTTGGATTACTCCGGTATTAAAGAATTGTCAGTATAAACCTACATATCACGGTTATGGTATTCAAGATTTTTTACAAATTGATCCGCGATTTGTTACTAATAAAGAACATCCAGAGGAAGAGTTGCAAGCCTTAATTGATGAGGCTCATGCACGAGGAATTTATGTAATTTTTGATATTGTATTGAATCATGTCGGCAATGTTTTCAGTTATTTCATTAATGGCCAGACTGTTGAATCAATTGATCAATATGGGGAACAACCCTATGATATTAGGTGGCATGATAAAAATGGTCAGGCGCATCCACAATGGATAGATGCACCTGTGGAACAAGACCCTGACCTGCATCCTGATGCTGTAGTTTGGCCTAAAGAACTTTGTAAAAACAAGGTTTTCCGCCGGAGAGGAACTAGAGGAGACACTGAACAAGGCGGGGATTTTACCGACTTAAGAGAATTAATTACTAATGAACCGGAAGTTCGTAATGCCTTAATTCGTATTCACCAATATTTAATTGCTAAGTTTGATATTGATGGCTTTCGCATTGATACATTGAGGTTTATTGAACCGGATTTTGCCAGAGTTTTTGGTAATGCCATGCGTGAGTTTGCTTTAAGTATTGGGAAGAAAAATTTCTTTACTTTTGGCGAAATATGGGCGGACGAAAACAACACAGAGGATAAAATTAGAAACTTCATCGGTCGCCATGCCAATGAATCTGGTGATTTATTAGGTGTGGATGCTGCGTTGGATTTTCCTCTGTTCTTTCAACTTCCAGGGGTGTTGAAAGGCTTAAAACCACCAAAAGCGATCGCAGAGTTTTATGAAAGTCGCAAAGAAAGCCTCCGGGGTATCATCAGTTCACATGGTGAAGCCAGCAAATTTTTAGTGACATTCTTCGACAATCATGATGTGAAGAGTCGCTTTTACTACAGTAACCCTGAGCGTCCCCGGCAGTTTGAAGACCAAGTAACTTTAGCTATTACCTGTCTATTGTCATTACAAGGGATACCTTGCATGTACTACGGTACGGAACAGGGACTTAATGGTTCTGTTCCCGGAAATACGGATTTTGGGGATCTTGTAGTTCGTCAAGCTTTATGGGGTAAGCCAGGAGGCGGTTTCAATCATGATCATCCCTTCTATCAAGCTATATCCGAACTATCGAAATATCGTCAAACCCAGCCTGCACTACGCTACGGAAGACAATATTTTCGTCCCATATCTGGCGATCGCATTAATTATGGCATCTCTCCCTACAGTCCTGGGGTGTTAGCGTTCTCCCGCATCTTGAATGACCAAGAAGTAGTGGTGGTAGCCAATACAAACACAGAAAAAACTGAGTCTGTCTATGTAATTGTTGATTACCACATGAATTCTGATTATCCTACCTTCAAGATTTTATTTAGTAACGCATCTAGGGATCGCAACATTGAACTCCCAGAAACAGTGGAGGAAGTAAAAAACGCCAACATCACAGAAGTCAATGGTCAAAAGAGTTATGGCCCCATACGAGTGATGAAAGTCACTCTCCAACCGATGGAAGTACAAATTTTAGTGAAATAGTTCAAATGTGCAGATACCCAACTTCTTTGATACCAATTCACAATTCGCAATTCGCAATTCGCAATTAAAAAACTTAGATGTAGCAAGGATTTTAGGGTTTACATCTGTATCAGATTTTTCGTGAAATGGTATGAGAGGTCGGGTATCTTGTTTCTCACGAATGATTTATACCAATTCACCAAAATTAACCAACAGATGCAAAGCCTGAAACCCAGATGGTATCTGACTTTCTTAATTGCGTTAGCGTAGCGGAACATTAGTCCATTGCGTTAGCGAAGCGGGGCGTTAGCCCATTGCGAATTGCGAATTGCGAATTGCGAATTGGTATTCCGCCCCTAATTACTTTCCAGTACACAAACTCTTTTCATCAGGTTTCACATGGGGATTATTCTGCAAATAGTCTCTCACCCAATCACAAGCAGGCTCCAGTACGTAATCTAAATCACCTAAATATAAACGCCGGAGTATGATATTGTATCTAGTGCTGGTGGCTATAGTTTTACCATCAGGACTAAACTGCACACTCCAAACAGCATCCTTGTAACCCCGCAGGGTACGCAAAAGTTGACCTTCAAGACTCCAGATTTTTACAGTATTATCACCACTGGCAGTGGCAATAAGTTTACCATCAGGACTGAAAGCAACATTGTGAACAACATTGGTATGTCCCACTAAGGTATGCAGCAGTTTACCGTCAACACTCCAAATTTTGGCTGTATTATCCCAACTAGCACTAGCTATTAGCTGACTGTCTGGACTGAAGATAACGTTGTTAATACCACTGTTATGTCCTGTTAATGTTCTTTGTAGTTGACCGTCAATAGACCAAATTTTGATTGTTTTGTCCCAACCTGCTGTAGCCAGTAGCTGACTGTCTGGACTAAATACGACGGTATTCACTACACTTTCATGGTCTGTGAGAGTTTTACGTAATGTCCCGTCTCGATTCCAGAGTTTGACGGTTCTATCTTCACTGGCGGTAGCGATTAACTGACCATTGGGGCTGAAATTGACACTCCAAACTGTGTCTTTGTGACCTTTGAGCGTTTGATGTAATTTCCCCTCCAGATCCCATAATTTAGCGGTTTTATCCCAACTGGCGGTAGCTATTAACTGACCATCAGGACTAAAAGAGAGTTTATTGACCTTGTTGTGATGCTGATTAAAGGTTCGCAGTTCTTGCAGTTGATTTCCTACAATTGCCCAGAGTTTGGCGGTGTTATCCCAACTGGCGGTAGCTATTAACTGAACTTTTGTTTTCCCTGGTTTTCTCCCACCCCAGGCTACTGGTTGACTATTTGGGCTAAATACTAAGTCAAAAACTTCGTCTTGATGACCCCTGACAATAGTGCTGTGAGGACTGTTGAGTTTCCAGATTTTGGCTGTTTTGTCATTGCTGGCTGTAACGATGGATGTACCGTCAGGACTGAAGGCGAGGCTATTAACTGCGTCGGCGTGTCCATAGAGGGTTTTGATTTGTTGACCGTCGCGCTTCCACAGTTTGACTGTTTTATCGCCGCTAGCAGTGGCAATTATTTTACCGTCGGGGCTGAATATAACGCTATTTACTCCATTTTCGTGACCTTGGAGGGTTTGCAGTTCTTGACCATCTAAATTCCAGATTTTGGCGGTTCTATCACCGCTAGCAGTAGCAATTTGCTGTCCGTCGGGGCTAAAACTGACACCCCAAATCATATCTTGATGACCTTTAAAGGTTCGCAATTCTTGGCCATCGAGATTCCAGAGTTTGAGTGTTCTATCCCAACCGACGGTAGCAATGAGTTGACCATCGGGGCTAAAGGTGACGCTGTTGACTTTATCTGTATGCCCTTGGAGAGTGTGCAGCAGTTTACCGTCCCGACTCCAGATTTTCACGGTTTTATCCCAACTGGCAGTAGCTAGTCGTTGACTATCGGGACTAAAGGCTACTTCTAAAACTCCGTATTGATGTCCTTTGAGAGTGTGCAGCAATTTACCGTCTCGACTCCAGATTTTGGCTGTTTTATCCCAACTGGCGGTAGCGATGAGTTGACCATCAGGACTGAAAGCGACGCTGTTAAAGCCTTCGCCTGTATCTTCTCGCAGCATGATGGATTGTTGTTTACCGTTTAAGTCCCAAATTTTGACGGTTTTATCTCTGCTGGCTGTCGCAATGAACCGACCATCAGGGCTAAAACTCACACTTTCTACCATCCCTTCATGTTCTGCTAGTCGGTTTTTCTCTTGCACAGAGTAGATGGCTTGTAGTAGGGTTTCGATGATTTGAGTGCGAGTGTTGCTATCAATTCCCTGGGTGTGTTGGACGCGTTTGACAGCTTTAATACTGGCAATTAATCCATCTAATTCTTGATTGGTATTAGTTAAGGCTTCAGCTAAGGAATGGATTTCTTTAATTTCGCTACTACGCGCCTTTTGACTTTGCCACCAAGCGAAAATAGCTAGACCGAGGGAAACGACTAAACCAGCAGTGAGAAATAAAGTCAGGAGTTTACGTCGTTGCTGTTGTTGTTTGGCTTCTAGTTCTCTGAGTTCTAAGCTTTTGGCAATAAACTGGATTTCTTTGGGATTGAGTTCACAACAGCGTTGTTTTTGCCATTCTTGAGCATCTATTAAGGGTTTACCGCGTAATAATGCTCCTTGATCATGGCTGCTATTTTCCCATTGGGCGATCGCAATCCGCAATTGTTCTCGCCAACGTAGAAATTCCCCATTCGTCAACAGCCAATGTTCTAATCTACCCCAGTTTCTAATCAATGCTTCATGGACAATTTCTACTGTTTCCTCTCCTGTAGACTCATTGCGGTTGGTGACGACTAGACGCGAGGAAGCAAGATGTGTCACTAAATCCCAGTTTTCTGATTTAATTTCCTCACGATTTGCTAATCTGCGGGTAGCTTCTGTCTCATTACCTAAACGTACCAATTGAATAAAGATTTGTTGCGCCCTGAGTCTGTCTGCTTCTAGTAACTGGGCATACACAGCCTCGGCGTGGTTAGCTAAGGCTTCTTCGACACCACCAATGGCTTGATAAGCTTGATGTGTGAGTAGGCGATGTTGTTGTTTTGCCCAAAGTTGTGTCAGGGCAAATTCTAATAATGGTAAACTTCCTGGTTGTTGGTCTATTTCGGCAATTAATTGATTAGTTAATCCTGTTTCTAATCCTACCCGCATTTGTTTTGCAGGCTGTTCAATTACCCGACGTAATTCTTTGTGGTTCATCGGCCCTAGGTTCTGGACTGCACCTTGCAAGGCATCACTAAAGGGACGGTAAGATAGGGCATAGCTGTAAAAGTCAGCCCGCAAGGTTAAGACGATGGTAAAGGCAGGTGTAAAACTAGAGGCATTGAGTAATAAATCTAAAAAAGGCTGACGTTGGACTTCTGGCGATAGGGTATAAAGTTCTTCAAATTGGTCGGCAATCAGGAGTAAGCGAGTACCAAATTCTTGCTGTACAAACTGTTCTAGAATTTTAGGGAGTAATTGGTGATTTTGTTGCAGTGCGATCGCTAAATCTAGTTCTAGTAAGCGAGTATTGCTATTATCTTTTGGTAAGCCCAAGATACTCTCTAGGCAAATAGCCGGAAAATCCTGAGCTAAATTCACTAACGCCATTGCTAACGCTTCAAAGGGGTTTTTTCCCGGACGAAAAGCTATAATTTGCCATCTTCCATTCAGTTCTTGCCGCAACTGGGGAATCAACCCCGCAAATACTAAACTAGACTTACCACTGCCACTGGCCCCCACTACCGCCACAAACTGCTTTTTTTTCACGGTTCTGACTAAATTAGCCGTGAACTCTTCCCTACCAAAAAATAAATGTGCGTCTTGTTCTCGGAAAGCAGATAAGCCCCGATAGGGACAAGGCGGGATACCGCCCAATTGCCACCAAGTCGGCGGTTCTACAGCCGGGTTTTGACAAATCACAGGCAACCAAGAAGCACAGGGAAAATCATCTTCTAATCCTTGTAACTGCCTGCGCGCTTCTTGTACTGCTAGATATAAAGATTGACGCTTGATAGCAAAGGCTTGGAGAAAGTTTTGGAAGAATTCCTGGGCTACGCAGTTCGGGACTGGTTCGCGCATGACAATGACTTGGGGAATATGCAGTTTTCCCAAAGCATTGGCTAATCCTAGTCCATCACAAGAGTTAAAAATAGCTAGTTTTAAACCTCTATCAATGGCGGCGGTGAGGGCTTCTTCTAACTCCCGAATTGTCAGACTATTATTAGTAGGTTTGTCATTAATGTAAACTATGCCTGTGTCACCTTGGCTGTGGCTATGACCGGCAAAAAATAAGATATCCCAGCCTACAGTATCCCAAAGCTGCCTATTGCATTCTTGGCGTGAGGGTTGATTTAACTGCACGACTTCTGCTATGTTTTCTAGGCTTTGTAGAAATGCAGTTTCTCTTTGAAAATCAATCCCTTGGTTATTGCCCAAAATAGCTAATATTCTGACTTTGTGGCGATTGTATGGAGTGTGTGTAGTATCTCTTCGTTGATACTCTGTGCGGGAAAGTGCTAACTCTGCTTTGGGATAATCTCGCAAAAACTCCCAACAATGCCAAGGTAGTGGGCGGAGAGTTTCATCGTTGGTTTCTAAAATGACGCGGATTTCTTCTGCTGGGTGGAGTTGCGATCGCAATCTGCGTTCAATTGTCAAAAATTCCGTAGATTTTAGCCAACTATTAATATTACACTGCAACTGTTGACATAATTCATCAAAATCTATGATGGAAACATTAGTAATAGCCCCTGCTTCTATTTCTAGTTCGTCATCTTCTTCCCAATCTTGAGAACGCATTGCTTGACGAGTACATAAAGCATGATAATTTGTTCGCCAACTTATATATAGTTCTCGCAAATTGGGTGCAGCCGGTAAGCTACCTAAACATTGTTCTGGTGCATGATGACTTGCTGACCAAATTTGCGCCTTCACACTGGGAAATCCCGTGTACAAATCACCGTTACCCAAACTGATGACAACTGTCTTGCTCATTATTATATCGAGACTATTAAAGCAATTTTTATTTCTCAACTGAATTTATAGCTTTTTGTCTATAATTGCTAGATTTTGTATTTAAATGATACTTTGAATTGCCAAAGATTGATAGATATTTTATTTTCCTAGAAAGAATATTTGCATAAATGCGAAATATTATATAGAAGTCCTAAATTATTAATGAGACACAAGATCCCGGACTTCTCAAAGAAGTCGGGGATCTGGACACCGCGAGTTATCACAAATCAGATAGGAATACTATAGTTAGTATTGCTAATTACTAATGGTAATTAACAGTGAACAGTAGACTTGCCTTAAAAATGGGCATTGAGTATGGGCATTGAGTATGGGAAAACTAGTATGTATTATTTACCACACCAAGTAGAGGCCTTAATAAATCCCCTCTAAGCTAATTGTCATTTAACTTGCGTCATTTTCATGTTGGCAAAAGCTGTAAACCCTCTCCCTTGCAGCCTGACCCCTGCCCCTCTGCGGCCTCAATGTGTAAATTAAATGCCTAACAGCTTATAAGTTGTGAGGACTGGTAACTGTTTTAATTATTTTGGTGCATTAATGTATCTAATATTACTGACAAGAGAGTTCTGTTAGCGGTAGCGCGGCGTTTAGCAATACTGAAAAATCTTGAGCAAATTAGAAAATTACAGTCGAATTTGTTTTTCAATTAAATTAATTGATTTAAATATTTTTATATTTCAACCGCTCAATTACAGAAATAAATCTCATTCTAGATTTCAAAATCTTCTTTTATTTTGATGTTATCTAAGCTCACTTCCACACTAAACTGCTTGCCTTTCTCTCCATGAAAAGGATTAACTTGGATATAATTATCTTGACTTCTAGATGTGACTTCGCACAGTGATTTGCCTAATTTTGATAGTAAAGTAAGTTTGAGATTAGGCCGGAGAAACTTAGCTTCTCCACTAGGATGTAATTGAATTAATACACGGATTTTTTCTTCAGACTCTTCTTGAATACTAATCAACAGGACAACATGATAATTACCCAGGCTGATCCCTAGATTAATAATTTTACCTCGTTTCACACCTTCAGAACTATTTCTAATATTTAACGCTAAACTCATCTCAGAGTTAACCAGTGCTGTAATTGATTGCCATTCATCTAGGAAAATTCCCTGCAACCATTGACTCAATTTAGTTTTATTGGTTTGTAAAGACTGTGATAAATTATTCTTTGGATGGAAGAGTTTTAATTCAGGTAAGGGAATTGCATCCACATCTAAAAAACGGCAGTAAAAGATAATATGATTTGGCTCTATATCAAATACTGATAATGGTATTTGATAGTAATTATTGCTTGAATGTATACCGCTTATATTTATATATGCAGTAATTTGATCGTAGCGTAAAATTCCTCTAATAATTAATTCTGCTTGTTCCTCTAAAACTTCAATTACAACATATAAATGAGCAGTAGTTTCTGCTTCATTAATAGTATACTCAGGTATATTGACCAATTCATCTAATAGATTTTCTGTAGCAATCAAACAAAGCTTGAATTTATCTAGCTGAATATAATTACAGTTATCGTTACTCGGTTGTGTTTGGGAAATTTGCTGTTCTGGGAAATATTCTTGTAACCATTGAATAAATCCCAAGGATGCCAGCGCATTTAAATATATTTGCCACTGTTGCAGTTCATCAAATACTTGGTAAGTAATATTTTTTGCTGTTTCAAAATGCTCTGGTTCTAGCAAAATTAACTCTGGCATTATTAATCTCAATTTATTGGGATTTTTTTGAGTGTTAATCATCGGTCATTCCTTGAATCAAATTCAATATCTCAGCGATTAAAATTTAGGTGAGTTTAGCTATTTTGGTATAGTTAACGACATTTTGATGTAGGAAAAGAGAAAATACATAAGAAAATAAAAATTCTGCATAATTCCTAGCTAATTAGTTAGTAGATAATCCCGCAGTTTTTGAGCATATAAACTATCTAGGGAACGATTTTTACCTGCTCTAATTTCTTCTCCCGCTTCTGTGAAAACTTCTACATCAACAAAATTTTCGATTTGTTCAGCTAAGGTTTGCAGATATTCAGGTGTTGGCGGAATAGCCGTTAAGCCTCTAATACCAGCCTCTTTTAACATACATTCGAGGAGTTTTTGTACAGTAAATTTACGTACTTTGCATAGGAGTTCACCAGGATTTAATATGCGTCTTGTTTGATCCCAACTAGTCATTTCTAACACAGGGGCAATATCTTTGAGAGACTTAAATTCACAATAATAAAGTTTTAATCCTGGTAGGTATTTGTGAGCGAAAGGAGCATAACTTTTACTACTTTTTAGTTTAGTAATTGTGCGACTAATTTCTTGGGCGATCGCCTCAGATAAAATCTCTTGAAATCTTTTATATACAAGTTCTACAATCTCCTGTTTTTCTAAATTTGATATATCATAACAAACAGTTGGTAAATCTCTTCTCAGAGAGTAGCCACCTGTGTCATAATCGGGAATTTCTAGGGGTTCTCTGTAACTCCAGATGTCATACTGTCGTAACTGTGTGGCTATTTGTTTGAGTTCGCTTTTCAAATCTTCTGTAGTGTTGATAATGATGCAATTTTCCTGCAATAATTCCAACATTTCCTGCAATTGAAAATTAGTAGGGTCTGGACATTTTCCCACTGTTATTTTTCGTTGTTTGCGTCTATCTCGACGATAGACAGCATGAAATATCGTCACAATTTGGCGCGATCGCTCTGCTAAAATTGCTATTTGTTTATGTCTAACTCGATTTAATAAAGACCAATCGCTATGATGCTGAAAACCAAACTCTGATAGAAAATTTCGCAGTTCGGGATTTTGTTTAGTTTGCAAGTAAGTCCAATTATCTAGACTCATTCTTGCTGGGGAGTCATGCTTAAATTTGCGTAAAACTTCCACTGTAAATAACTTATAAGTTGCCGGGTGAGTTACACCATCTTCATTGAGGATAAATTGAGTTTGGCGATCGCTATCCAAAACCAATAATTTATCCCCATCATCATCTAGGACACATCGCAATAAATCCCGATAGTTAAAAGATTTTTCTCCACCAAAGAGATTATCAATCTTTTGACAAGATTTCAGAATTCCATAGGAAACATAACATCGCAGACACAACCCAGCTAAACCACGATTAATTAGCTCATTTATCGTCCAATTATCGGCGTAAAAATTTCCCAACAGAGTAGATTGAAGCTCATCATTTGAGCAATTTTGAACCCGTTGCTGCAAAAAATCCCGTGCTGAAGCCACGTCACACTTTTTATACCCCACCTGTTGATTCGCCAGATTAATGCACCAAATTGTCCAGTACCTTGATATGGATGCAGTATTCATATTTACTGCTTCACCTCGCATTGGCTGAGATTGTGATTCACATACTTGAATTAAATACCTAAATGGCAGCATTTTGAACATAATGCAGCTAAATTGAGGTTATTTGTGTATTTATGCAGATTTTATTCTCAGATATCTGTTTAAATCTCTATCTGGGGTTTATTTTTGTTGTTTTGAACTAGACAGGCTGTCCCATTCTATCCCTTAAGTGTGATCATTATTGCTAATGCGTACCATCACTGCAAAAATTCTAGCCACTCCAGTAATAGTGTTTAATACAGTAGGGGTAAAAGTTTGGATGACAGTAGGATTCATATTTTTCTACCAACATAGTAAATTTTTGCTTTAATCATAAATACCAGTAAGATGTTTCAACTTATGCAGTAAATTCTTCACAGAAAATAGAAATTCTGATTGTACTAGAGTTAAATTGACGTAAATCACTCAAAAAGTTTTGTTTGGCTAAAATATCTCAAAAAATAGCCAATCTTCCTTTTTTATCGGTTTTATTGATAAAATCCAGAAAAATCGCTATTGATAACTCAAATACTTTTATGTGAAATTTTGATTCTTGTTCTCCACTTTTTCAAGGGACGTTAGGGAAGATCAAAACGACGTGGAACAAAGTTATCAGAATTCCAGATAAAAAAATATCTAAACTGTAGGGTGCGTCAGTGCGAGAAAACCTAACTATACCAAGAGGTTAGTCATACTGACGCACCCTACTAAGCTATTTATTTGGAATAATTTATTTTTTGGTGTTCCCTTATAAGACTTGTGTGTATACAGTAGTCTTTGCCGAGGGGTGACTACAAGATGGTTTGGTTATGTTCATCTTTATACAAAATTGGTATATAGCGGTTCCCAGTTAAGTGAGGTACAGATAATATTTTGAAACGCAGAGGAGCGCGGAGTAAATCGCAGAGTTCCGCAGAGATTTGTACCTCAGCAGACTAGGAAACGCTATAACACTCTACACAAACTCAAATTTAGCAATGACCTTATGAGGAAATTTTGACTTTTTCTCATGAATGAAATTGTGAAAATTCATCATCAAACTCATCAAGCTTTAGCCTGAAATGCTTGCTTAGTCTAAATAATGATTTGGCTTGATATTTGAAGTACAGGCAAACATAAGAAATGATTAAAAATAATCGCAGTTAATTTGGTAAAACTAACGTCATTTTACTTACTTATTTCATAGTAATTATGGGCTAGGAGGGCGAATTTGTCCCTGAAAAACTGCACTGTCAGTTTTAACAATTAATGCTGCCAAAAAACAGTTAGATTATTTGAGGAGACACTACCAATGCCCAATAATGATATCAGTATTAAATCAAATTGTTTTGACGGGCAAGATTCCACTTACATCTCCTCTTCCAATACTCTTAACACTGAAAACTACTCTAGTTCACAATTTAATGCTCACAGTAGTTCTGTTTCAACAACAGAAGCTAGTGCTACTAGTAACTACAGTTCTAAGAATGGTTATGGCTTAATTGATGCCTCTAAATCAGTGTCTCAAGCGGCTGGACAAAATCCCTACAATGAAGTGGCTGATACGGGAGGGAATAATTGGGGTTTAGATATGATTAAAGCCCCAGAAGTTTGGCAAAATGGACACACAGGTAGTGGAACTGTGGTGGCAGTCATAGATACTGGTGTGGACTACAACCACGAAGATTTAAAAAATAATATTTGGACTAATACTAAAGAAATTCCTGGCAATGGCATTGATGATGACGGTAACGGTTATGTAGATGATGTGCGGGGGTGGAATTTTAATGGCAACAATAACGAAACTTATGATGATAACGGACATGGAACTCATGTTTCTGGAATTATTGCAGGTGAAAATAATGGCTATGGCGTGACTGGCGTGGCTTACAATGCCAAAATTATGCCCATCAAGGTGTTAAATAGTTCTGGTTCTGGTTCCTATAGTGCGATCGCTAACGGCATCTACTACGCTGTAGATAATGGCGCAAATGTCATTAACCTCAGCTTGGGTGGTGATTTTTCTAGTCAGACACTCAAATCAGCCATTGAATATGCCAGCAGTAAAGGAGTAATTGTCGTCATGGCCTCCGGTAATGATGGCGGTTCAGCACCCGGCTACCCGGCGCGCTATGCGAAGAACTCAGGAATTGCGGTTGGGGCTGTGAATCAAGCAGGTAATTTAACAGACTTCTCTAACCGTGCGGGTAGTAATGAACTGGCTTATGTCACAGCCCCAGGCCAAAGCGTTTACTCTACTCTTCCAGGGAATCAATACGCCAGTTATAGCGGGACATCAATGGCTTCACCCTATGTTGCTGGTGTAGTCGCCTTGATGCTGAGTGCTAACCCAAATTTGACTGAAAGCCAAATCCGTCAAATTATTACTGGTACAGCAGGCAATAGCAATAACAGTAACAATAACAATTCCTCAACACCCAACTCTGGCTTTGACTTAAGCCCGATGTTGGATGAATTCTTCAAGAACTTCCCCAGCAATAGCCCATTCAATCAAACTCCTGATTTTAGTTTCCCATCTCTATCGGAAGTCAACACCGTTTCCGTTATGAGCCACAACCAAATAACCGCCTCTCCCAAGGCTGAATCTACATTTCAGTATTATGGGGATGGTTCAATGAATAGTTTGGCTAACAGTCCGACCGATATTAATAACGGTATGGATATTGATTTTGGGCAATTAATTAAGGAGATTACTAGACAACTAGATAATTACCGAAAACTGTTAGGGTAGGGAATGGGGTATAGGGCATGGGGCATTGGGCATTGGGCATTGGTAATATCCTCTGTTCCTCTATACCCTTACACCCTTACACCCTTACACCCCTACACCCCTATCTACAAAGGAAACAGCTTTGGGTAAAGTCATATTAATCACAGGCCCGTCTCGGTCTGGGAAGAGTGAATGGGCAGAATATTTGGCGAAAGAGTCAGGTAAAGAGGTTGTTTATATCGCGACTGCTACCGTCAGTGTGGATGATGTGGAATGGGAACAGCGTATTCAATTACACCGCTATCGCCGCCCTGAAGATTGGGTAACTTTGGAAGTTCCTGTGATGTTATCTGCGAGTCTGGCTGATATGAAGCCTCAAAGTTTTGTTTTAGTTGATTCCTTGGGAACTTGGGTGGCTAATCTTCTAGAGGTGGATGATGAGACTTGGGCGGATACTGTAGAGGATTTTTTAGAGACGGTGCAGTTAGTTGCGGCGGATATGGTGTTTGTGGCGGAAGAAACAGGTTGGGGAGTTGTACCAGCATATCCTCTAGGGAGGTCATTCCGCGATCGCCTGGGGAGTTTGGTACGTCAGTTAAGTAAAGTTTGCGAAACTGTTTATTTAGTGACTGCTGGTCATGTTTTAAACCTCAGCCTACTTGGTACACCGCTACCAACTATGATGAATGATGAAGAATAATTTAAGAAATTTTAAGAGACATTTAATATTGATTCATTTCAGTGATTTCAGGGAAATTCTTAATAGAAAATTAAACAGTTAGTATCAAAATAGTTCTCATACCGACTGTAAAATTATGGTATGGCAAACCAAACAGAAGTCAAAAAATATCTTGCCCACTGGTTTCAGTTAGGTAAGAAAGTAGTGATTGGTAGTAAGGGAATATATTTGCTACCTCAACCTATATTCCAAGGCGATCGCTACAGTAAAGAGTTTGAAGAATGTTGGCAAAAAATTTCATCATCGGCAAGTGATTGTTATTTGGAGGGAACTAACGAAACCATTGCCGAATTACTCACACCTGCATGGGAAATGTTACCCTGTAGTCGCTGTTTGATGCCGATAGCTATGCGTAACGTCGGTATGCCAGCTTTATTGTGTCCATGCAGCAATTTACCAAATTGGCCTAATACAGAATTACCTAATCCTCGGTGTCCAGTTACAGATAAAGAACACCTGAAAACAATTTGCGATCGGCTTTTAGAAAATCTTTCTCCAGCTAGATACTAATTGATCAATCTGCTTGATTTAACTGTGCATTCTCTTGAAGAATGCACAGTATTTTTTTGTCCATCCAGCCAAGTTGCTTGGATTTGCTAGCGTGCAAATATTTTTGATAATTCTATTTTAATACTCTATCAACCATAATTCTAGATTGCATTTTTCAGAAGACCTATCAAAACAATTGAGTAATTTCGTCTCAAAAAATCAGCAATGAAGTTTACAGATATTGTAAATGACTCATCTATTCACTCCCAGCTATTGTAGTTATCAAGCAAGCAGTTGAAACGCCGAAAAAAAGCGAACAACTACTAGCTGTAACAAACAAAATCTATCCTATTAATGGAGTATCTGACCATGCAAGCTATCGAAAAAAACTTATTTGCTCAAATCTCTGCGGAAGAATCTGCTAATGTTAACGGTGGTGGAATTGTTACTACTGGTGCATATCTTACAGTTACAAATGCACTGTTCCCAGATCTCACAGGTGATCCTGTACAACTAAATACAGCGTTCCTGTTTTTAATTAACGCACAAGCAGGCCCTGGCACCTTTGTAACTCCATAATCCATAATTTGACTTTAGAACACGTCCCTATATCTTATTGAAGTTTGAACATCGGCTAATAGTTCTCTTCTTAAACAGATTGGGCGTGTTCTCAACATCTATTGAGTAATTGACTTTTGCAAGAGTTAAGTTCAATCACTAATCTTTAGAGATTAGTGATTAGAAGGTGAAATGAAAAATTTATCCATTTCACCTTTATCACCTCACTTCATTCTGAACAATTCCATTGGAAATCAATATTTATGTTTGATGATTTTGATGTATTAAATTTAGACTTTGTGTTTTATTGAGGAGGTATTATTTATGTCCATATTCATAGAAAATCAAATTTTAACTGAAATATCTGTGGAAGAATCTGCTCTTGTGAGAGGGGGTGGAATAATCACTGCTGCTGCCTATTACACTGTTATAACTGCATTGAATCCTGCCTTAATAAATGATCCGAATGTAATTAATACAGTTTTCTTGTTCTTGATTAATGCACTACCTGCTCCTGAAAGTTTTTTCACCCCGTAACATATTTTCTTTTAATTTTAATATTAGGTGAAATGGATAATTCACCATCTTCACCTTTACTATTTAAGCAGTATTTAAACAAACTAGCCATTTTTATTAATTACAAACATATGCCAAAACATGAAATGAATAATCTATTTATTGAAATATCAAATGAGGAAGCTGCTGCTGTTAGCGGTGGCGATTTTCTCGCTGCCGCTACATACATCACACTTGCAAAGGCATTTGATATTTCTCCTGATTTAATAAAAAATACTGCACTTCTATTACTCATAAATAACTCCTTTATGACAAATTTTTTAACAGGTAGCCTTATGTCTGTACCAGGAGAGGAAATTATCTTATTTCGATATCCTCAAACTACCCATATGTCATCATTTCTTTCATCCCAAATATAAAATACAGCCCCTTAGATGTAGGTATAAAAATTAAATATTAAATTAACACTGTATCAACAAGGAGAATCAATATACAAATTCATCAATTATCGTTGCCAGATATTAAATCAATAAATGTCAGCATTGAAAGTTATGAAATTCTCTCATGTTTTACAACATAATCAAGAAGATTGTGGTGCTGCTTGTCTAGCTGCAATAGCCAAACATTACGGACGTAATTTTACTCTCAGCCGCATTCGTGAAGCTGTAGGTACAGGACAATTTGGTACAACTTTATTAGGACTAAAACGAGGAGCAGAAACACTAGGACTTAAGGCTCGTCCAGTTAAAACTTCTCCAGAGTTATTAAACCATATTGACAAAGCACCTTTACCTGCAATTATTCATTGGAAAGGTAATCATTGGGTTGTTTTATATGGAAAGAAAGGCAAAAAATATATCATTGCTGATCCGGCTGTGGGTATTCGTTATCTGTCACAAAAAGATTTAATCGAAGGGTGGACAGATTGGTTAATGTTGTTATTAGAGCCGAATCCAGAATTATTTTTTCAAGGTGAGGATGATAAAATTGCTGGTTTCGGGCGTTTCTTTCGGCGTATCTGGCATTTTCGGGGGATTTTAGCGCAAGCTTTACCCCTAAATTTACTATTAGGGATTTTATCTTTAGCGTCGCCTTTTTTATTACAAATTCTCACCGATGATATTTTAGTGCGTGGTGATACTAAGCTGCTCACTACAATGGCGATCGCAGTTATAGTGATGAATATTATTTCTAGTAGTTTATCGTGGGTGCAATCTAACTTAATTGCCCATTTTGCCCAAAGATTACAACTAGGTTTGGTATTAGATTTTTGTCGTCAAATTCTCCGATTACCTCTCAGTTACTACGAATCGCGACGCAGTGGAGAAATTGTCAGCCGTTTACGAGATATTAACCAAATTAACCAATTAGTTGCTCAAATTGTGATTAGTTTACCTAGTCGCGTTTTTATAGCCGCTATTTCTTTATGCTTCATGATTTTCTATAGCTGGAAGTTGACCGGTTTAGCAATGTTGATGTCAGGAATTATGAGTATATCGACAATTATCTTCCAGCCGACATTACAACAGAAAACTCGTGAGCTTTTAGTGAAAGATGCAGAAGCACAAGGTGTTTTGGTAGAGACTTTTAAAGGCGCGCTGACGCTCAAAACTACTACATCTGGCTCACAATTTTTAGATGAGTTACAAAATCGCTTCAGTCATCTGACTAACCTAACTTTACGCACAATTCAAATCGGCATTATCAATGGCACATTTTCTAATTTTGTTTCTAGTATCGGTAGTATTATCTTACTTTGGTATGGCGGTAACTTAGTAATTAACCCAGCAGAAAAACTGAGTATTGGACAGCTACTGGCTTTTAATTCCATGAACGGTAACTTTCTGGGATTAATTTCTACTGTCATCAGTTTCGTTGATGAATTTACTACTGCTAAAACAGCCGTTCAACGTTTAACAGAAGTTATTGATACTACACCAGAAAATGTGGGCGATGGTAAAAAGCCTTTTGCAAAATTACCAGGGAATACCGACATTATTTGTACAAATGTCAACTTTCACTATGCTGGGAGAGTTGATTTATTAGAAGATTTTACTTTAACAATTCCCGGCGGGAAAGTTACTGCTTTAATTGGCAAATCTGGCTGTGGTAAAAGCACTCTAGCGAAATTAATTGCTGGTTTATATTCTCTACAATCTGGTAACATTCGCATTGGTTTATATAATTTAGAAGACCTAGCTTTAGATTGTTTACGTCAACAGGTAGTTTTAGTTCCTCAAGACGCTCATTTTTGGAGCCGTTCTATTGTAGATAACTTTCGGTTAGGTACTCCATTTGTGAGTTTTGAACAAATTGTCAATGCTTGTCAAATTGCTGGTGCTGACGAATTTATTAGTAAATTACCTGATAAATATCAAACCATCTTAGGTGAATTTGGGGCGAATATTTCCGGTGGACAACGTCAACGTTTAGCAATAGCTAGAGCTATAGTTACAGACCCACCAATTTTAATTTTAGATGAATCAACTGGTGGACTTGATCCTGTAAGTGAGGCGCAAGTTTTAGAGCAATTATTAACTCATCGTCAAGGGAAAACCACAATTTTAATTAGTCATCGTCCGCGAGTAATTAACCGTGCTGATTGGATTGTTTTATTAGAACAGGGAAGGTTAAAGTTACAGGGTTCTTTAGAGGGGATTAGGGATTGGGGATCAGGTACTGGGGACTGGGAAAAAGATTTAATTCATTGGTTTCATGATTGATTAATTTAAAAATACCAGAATTTAGTTCGTAGTAAGGACTTTAGTCCTTTCTTGTACTAAAAATCCTCATTATTTACCATTTTCTATTTATTTCATGGTGAAATATGCTGTATATTCAAAATCAAAAAATCCTAACAGCAGATCCCAATGAAGAATTTTTACCTGCTGTTAGTACATGGACTTCTTTATTAGGATTATTGTTAATGATGACTGTAGGAAGTGCGATCGCACTTTCGGCTTGGATTAAATATGATGTCGTCGTCAGAACTGCTGCTACTATTCGTCCTGTAGGTGATGTGCGCTTAGTACAGCCGGAAATAGAGGGGACAATAGAGAGTGTATTGGTGACAGAAAATCAAATTGTGAAGCGGGGGGATGCAATCGCGCGTTTGGATACTCAGGAATTACAAATTAAACAAAGTCTCCTCCAAAGTAATATCCAACAGGGTAAATTACAACTTATCCAAATAGATGCCCAAATCAGCACTTTAGAAACGCAAATTATTGCTGAGACTAGATTAATTGAGCGCACAATTGCGGCTGCACAGGCTGATTTTAGTAAAAATCAAAGAGATTTTCAAGAAAAGCAAATTACTACCGAAAGTGAATATTTAGCAGCAACAGCTAACTTACAAAAAGCGAAAGCCAATTTACAAAAAGCCCAGGCTGATTTAAACTTTGCTGAAGTAGATCGCGATCGCTATCAACAATTAACAGAAATCGGTGCTATCGGTAGGCGAGAATACGAACAGAAAAAACTCGTCGTAGAACAGAGTAAATTTGTCCTCGCAGGCGAAAAACAAGCTGTGGAAATTGCTCAAACCCAATTACAATCAGCCAAAGCCGCAATTAATCCTAGCATGGCCACAGTAGCGATCGCATCTGAACGTATCGCCCAAGAACGTGCTAGAGGTGAGGCGAGTATTGCGACGCTAAATAAAGAACGACAATCTTTGCAACAGCGTCAGGTAGAAATTCAAGCCCAAATAACTCAATATGACAAAGAACTGCAACAAATCGCCAGACAATTACAAAGCAGCATCATTCGCGCCACCAGTGATGGTATAGTTCTCAAACTCAATTTACGTAACCCAGGCCAAGTAGTACGCGCTAGTGAAGCGATCGCAGAGATTGTACCCCAAAATACACCGTTAATTGTCAAAGCCATGATTCCCACCGCAGACATTAAAAAAGTTGCTGTAGGACAAAAAGTACAACTGCGAGTGAATGCTTGTCCCTACCCAGATTATGGCACTCTTCAAGGTCAAGTGCAGGCGATTTCCCCCGATAGCATCACACCACAACGCAACGATAATAACACTGTCACCCCCAGCGAGAGCTATTTTGAGGCGACAATTCAACCAGAAAGCCAAAAATTCGGTCACGAACAACAGCAATGTCAAATTCAATCAGGGATGAACGCTGAGGCTAATATTATTTCCCAACAAGAAACAGCATTACAATTCATCCTCAGAAAAGCTAGGTTAATTACTGACTTGTAATTAGGAGAAACTATTGACCCCCGAATTTTAGATTTTAAATTTTGGATTTTGGATTGAGGTTTTTTTGGTTTATACTGCCCCTTTTGAAGCCACTCTCGTGGTCTGTTTTCCTGACTTAAGAGAAGTAGCGTGGCGGAATAAATCTAAAATAATCGTTGTGCTATGTTCGCTACTGTGGTCGGGGTCAATCTAAAATCTAAAATCCAAAATCCAAAATTGTTTGACTATTCCCCGTTCCCTATAAACTATGACCCTTGTGAAATTTCTGCCATCTTATCAGAGAATTCAACAAGCATTGCAATGGTGGTCTTCCAGACAGTCAACAAAACTTTTTGTGGAAGCCGAGAAAATTCGGGATGATTTATTGCAAGAAACTTTTACAATCCGCCGCCATTTAGATGTACTAACATCAAATAATCTCAATTTATCCAACCACCAAACTCAGGATTATTTGAGACAAATTGATAACTTCCATCATTCTTTAGTACAATTAAGCAACCGTTTATTTCCCGAATCACTTCCAGATAGTTTTCCGCTAGCTATTGAGTGCTTAATAGAACCGTGGCTAGCTATTAATCCTCATTTATATTTCCATCTAGACTTGCCTGTTTACTGGCGACAAGAACAAGCATTTCATAGTTTGACAGTTTTATCAATCTTAGATGAACTATTGGCAATAAATCTGTCAAATATTATTACAAGTATTACAATTTATATTAGCTTGAAACAGCAAAAAAATCAGGGTCAATTAAAAATACAGATTAACTATCCTGATATTACTAGTTTTATGTGTCACACTAACTCAACAGAATTAAAATATCTTTGTGATACATTCCAATTTTTAACTTCCGGTAGATGTTTTTATCGTGCTAGTCATTGCCAAATTATTTGGCATTTATCTTGGTAATTATTGTCTCAGAAACTTTTACTTTGTACGTCTTTAGGTTATTGAATTAAGTGTTTTACCGATAGAATAATTTCACTAGATGCAGATAAAGTTAGTCGAACAAAACCGAGTACCAGCTTTGCTGTCAAGGAAATTTATCCCTCAAAATCAATACCAATATTCTTCAAGAGAGTGTTAATTATGCAACAACTATTAACTCAGAAAACACTCCTCAAAATTTTAGTCATTGATGACCATGAATCAGTTTTAAGTGGGACAGTAGCAGTATTAAAAAAACATTATGTTGATGCAGAAATTATCACTGTTATCAATGCTTTTTTAGCTCTAGAGCAAATCAGTATTTTACAACCAGATGTTGTGATTATGGACTTGTCACTTCCTAAAAATATAGGAACGACAGCAAAACCTGAAAACGGTGTACAACTACTCAGAACTTTGATGAAAAATTACCCTGAACTCAATATTGTTGTACAAAGTGCGCATATCAGAACATTAGTGAGAATTAAACCTGAAATTGATAGTCATAAAGGAGGTTTTACAGTTGCGGATAAAAGTCTAACTACTCAGGAAATGTTAACTAGAGTTGATTGGGCATTACAAGGACTAACCCATACAAAAGACATCAAAGGAATTCATACAGGATTAGAAATTAAGCCAGAGTGGTTACAGGTACTTAGTTTAGCATTTGATGAAGGTTTACAAGATAAAGCGATCGCTCAAAAAATGTGTATATCCGAAAGGATGGTTAGACATTACTGGAGTAAATTACAAGACGCTTTAGAACTGTATCCAGATCAGGGTAAAAACATCCGCATTCAGACAGAAATGAGGGCGAGGGATGAGGGGTTAATTGATTAGTTGGGGACTGGGAGATGAAAGAAGGTAGGGGGGCAGGGAGAAATGGGGAAAATTTTCTCCCCCTTGCACCCTGCACCCTGCACCAATTCCTCTTCCATGCCCAATGCCCAATTCCCTCTTTTATTAAAGGTTGGAGAATTAATTTATGCCGCCTGGATTTTGGAATGTTATTAAAGCAGAAATTGCTATGTGGCGTGTGGGTATATTACCAGGATGTGCAGTCATTGGACTAGTAATATTAGCGCGCTACATGGGTTTAATGCAATCTGTCGAGTGGCTAGCATTTGATAATTTTTTGCGGTTGCGTCCAGAAGAATCTATTGATGAGAGAATTGTGATTGTGGGTATTGATGAAGAAGATGTTCGTCATCATAATTACTATCAATCAGATGCTGTAATTTCTAACCATGATTTAGCTACTTTGTTATTAAAATTGCAGACATATCAACCTAGAGTTATCGGTTTAGATATTTATCAAAATCCACCAGTCAACACAAATCACGATAAACTAGCCGCAATTTTACAAAAATCACCCAACATTATCGCCATTGAAAAAGTTTTACCTGAACCAATTCCACCGCCACCAAAAATTCCGCCTGAACAAGTAGGATTTGCCGACCAAATTACAGATATTGATGGTAAATTAAGAAGAATTTTATTAGGGACACCCACACTCCAAGGTTACAAGTTATCTTTATCAATTAGATTATCAGCCGCTTATTTAGCCCGTAACCATATTGTCTTAGAAAATGGCAGACGCGATCGCGCGGCTATGCGATTTGGCAAAACTGAACTACCCCGCTTTCTCCCCAACTCTGGGGGATATATCCACACCGATGCAGGCGGAGTCCAGGTTTTACTCAATTTTCGCAGTGGTCACGCCCGATTTCGGACTGTTTCTAGCAGTGATATCAAACGTGGTAAAGTAAACCCAACATGGTTACGCGATCGCATCATTATCATTGGTATCACTGCACCTAGCCGCAAAGATTTTTTTACTACTACTGCTATTCCATCCAACCAAATCAGTAAAGGGCGAATTTATGGTGTAGAAGTCCAAGCCCATGCTACCAGTCAAATTATTAGTGCTGTCCTCAATGAAAGACCTTTATTAAATACATGGAATGACCAATGGGAATATTTCTGGATTTTCGTTTGGGGTGTGTGCGGAATTGCCATTGCTAGACTAACTAAATCACCCTTAAATAACTTAATTATCGTTGTTTTAGCGAGTGTTAGTTTAGGATTAATTTGTTATTTCAGTTTGATTTTTGGTTGGTGGATTCCGTTCATTCCTGCCATTTTAGTCTTGATTGTGAATGGTATGGAACTCACAGCTTTATACCAATATGACCAAGCTTTACGTTCCGGTATCAAAATCCGCCAAGCGATTATAGAAAGCACCTTTGAAACTATTCATAATGGCCCCTTGCAAAGTTTAGCGAAAGTTCTACAACTGCTACGTGGTCAAGATGAATCTAACCAAGAAATTATTCCAGTCATAGCAGAAGAACTAGAGAAATTAAATTATGAATTAAGGGGAATCTATGAATATTTACAGCAAGAATCCCTAGACCAAGATACGAGTCTTTATTTAGGCAATGACCTAGTATTAAACTTACAAGAACCCCTGCATGACCTACTCTATCAAGTGTATACCTATACTTTAGAAAGGGATTTTCCTGGTTTTAAGAATATTAGAATCAAAATTCGGACTTTTGAACCCATAGACGAAAGATTTTTAACTATTGAACACAAGCGAGGAATTTGCAGATTTTTAGAAGAAGCCTTATGTAACGTTGGTAAACACGCCACAGGTGCAACCCGCCTACAAGTTACTTGCACAATATCTGAAGGTTACTACACCCTGAGCGTCATTGATAATGGTTTAGGATGTACCGCTAGTAAAGCCGGAAGAGGAACGCAACAGTTTATAAATCTAGCCAAACAACTACAAGGAAAATTCGAGCGATCGCCCCTTTGTCCACATGGTACTATTTGTCAATTATCTTGGCCGATGAATAGATGATGGGCATGGGGCATGGGGCATGGGATAGGGAATTAGGGCTTGCTGAAAATTGCTGCTAAGTCTTGTGGGGTGGGCATCTTGCCCGCCCTGGCTATGCGATTTCCATCTTTAACAGCTTACCAAGTTATTGAATGAGTTCCGTCCCCGTGGAGGGTAATAAATGGAAAACCGCCCGTCTTTGTCCGACCCTTCAAAGTTTCCGTCCCCTTGCGGGGAAAGGGTGGTGTTTAACGGTAAGACAACCTTTGCAACTCAACTCGCATACAACGCAGCGTTTCCGTCCCCTTGCGGGGAAAGGGTGGTGTTTAACAAGTCGTCAAGATTACGGGGTAAATGTCATACCCTGTTGTTTCCGTCCCCTTGCGGGGAAAGGGTGGTGTTTAACCTAGCACAGATTTCTCATATGCCTGAAGCTGAGAAGATAATGAAAGCTATCATGTTTCCGTCCCCTTGCGGGGAAAGGGTGGTGTTTAACCTCTGCTACTTCGTCGGGCGATCGCCCAGTTGATAACTTAGCAAGTTTCCGTCCCCTTGCGGGGAAAGGGTGGTGTTTAACATTTTTCTCTGCTGGGAACCCTTGACAGACAAATAAAGGAAGTTTCCGTCCCCTTGCGGGGAAAGGGTGGTGTTTAACGCCTGTGCGATCATAGGGATAACCGATTTTCCTTACAAGTAGTTTCCGTCCCCTTGCGGGGAAAGGGTGGTGTTTAACCCATCCACTACACTAATAACCTCAGGTTGTCTTCTGAGTACATTCAGAGTTTCCGTCCCCTTGCGGGGAAAGGGTGGTGTTTAACCGTTAACTTGTTGTGTGCTTGAAGACCACGGTTTCGGAGTTTCCGTCCCCTTGCGGGGAAAGGGTGGTGTTTAACGGAAAACTATTGTATGACTGCTACAAAAGATATGAGGTTTCCGTCCCCTTGCGGGGAAAGGGTGGTGTTTAACTCATTTACATACCAAATTAAGTCATCTACTTTTTGAAAACTATAGTTTCCGTCCCCTTGCGGGGAAAGGGTGGTGTTTAACAACTATGGTAGAGACAACACACTAGACCCCATAGGTTTCCGTCCCCTTGCGGGGAAAGGGTGGTGTTTAACCTTTCCAAAGTTTTTGTAAAACAAGAGATGATATGTGTTTCCGTCCCCTTGCGGGGAAAGGGTGGTGTTTAACACGTTAGCCGAACCGTTGGTGTCCAATAGTAAAGCCAACGCCTGTTTCCGTCCCCTTGCGGGGAAAGGGTGGTGTTTAACCTGAATAGCCTGTTCAGCTACCTCTCCTAATCTTAAAGATAGTGCTGTAGTTTCCGTCCCCTTGCGGGGAAAGGGTGGTGTTTAACCTACTTTTAATTCTATTTGTACATTTTTGTATTTAAGGTTTCCGTCCCCTTGCGGGGAAAGGGTGGTGTTTAACTTAGATTTTGTCTAGGTTTACTTATTCAAATTTCCCTTGATACTGGTTTCCGTCCCCTTGCGGGGAAAGGGTGGTGTTTAACCTATATATGAATATTTTTGAACAAGAGACCGTTATCAAGTTTCCGTCCCCTTGCGGGGAAAGGGTGGTGTTTAACAGAACTCTAGGGGATTATTGTCTATTTTTCTTTTAAGGGTTGTTTCCGTCCCCTTGCGGGGAAAGGGTGGTGTTTAACTGACCTATGTTTACAGCAGGCGATAAAGTAATCTTAGACGGTAAGTTTCCGTCCCCTTGCGGGGAAAGGGTGGTGTTTAACTACCCTAAAATCTCTGAAGTTTGATGATGATCGGGCTAGTGCCGTTTCCGTCCCCTTGCGGGGAAAGGGTGGTGTTTAACCCTAGTAACTACATCCAAGCATGGAAGAACGATACTCAGTTTCCGTCCCCTTGCGGGGAAAGGGTGGTGTTTAACTTCCCCAAGATTCTTATAACGTACCTAATGGCCACAAGTGCTTTGATGGTTTCCGTCCCCTTGCGGGGAAAGGGTGGTGTTTAACCCTACCCTGTGGAAACTATTGATATATTTAGTTTTCAAGGTTCGGTTGCGCCGGAGTACGGAAAACGGCGATGTATCAAAAAAATAATTACTGAATTGCAGATAATTTTTTCTCAAAAATTAGCAACATGGACAATCTAACGGAAAAATGCTAAGGAGTCAAGACTAAAAACCTATATTAGCTGCTAATTTTTGCAAATTACTCTTAAAATCTTGTAATAACTTGCAGCGATAAATTTCAATTCAACTTTACATTGCGTAACATACTCCCAAAAGCTTATCAATAAGCTATTTTCAAAATTGACAGCACACCAAAAAACAACAGTTTTCGTTACAAAAACAAACAATTCACCTTGAGCCAAACCCTATTGTTATAGGAAAAAGTTAGGTTCAAAACCGTACTTTGTTCAAAATCCCTTGTTTCCCTTGGCGTAGCCTTTTATAGAGCTGACTTTTCATGTTATGTGGAAAAGTTAACGTAAAACCTAACCCCTAACCCCCTTCCCTAATAGGGAAAGGGGAAAATTAAAGCCTCTCTCCTTGTAGGAGGGGTTTTCCAGATCCCGTGAAAAGTCAGCTTGTAGAGAAGGTATTTAGAATACCCAACGCCAGTTATTTCAAGTCGGGAAACCCTTTCGGGTGTCCGTCTTTAATTTTGAATTTTGAATTTTGAATTTTGAATTGATTTATCTCGGTGTCTCATGAGTTCACATACTTCGCGCTCTGGCAAAATTTTAGTAGTCGATGACTCTCCTGATAATGTGTTTCTCATTAAAACCATTTTGGAGGAAGAAGGCTATACCATCGCTACAGCAGAAAACGGTTATTCCGCACTAGCACAACTGCAAGCATCTCCTTGTGACTTGGTACTGCTAGATTTAATGATGCCAGGAATAGATGGTTATGAAGTCACTAGGCGCATTCGTGGGGAAATGCAATTACAGCAATATATCCCCATACTCTTAATTACCGCCCATGATGCACCGAATGTAGCCCAAGGATTAGATTTGGGTGCTGATGATTTTATCCGCAAACCTGTGACGGTGGATGAATTATTAGCCAGAGTGCGATCGCTGTTACGGTTAAAGCATAGTATGGATGAACGGGATGAAATCGCCCGTCAGCGAGAGGATTTTGTCTCTCGTCTCACCCATGATTTACGCACTCCCCTAGTAGCAGCTGACAGAATGTTGACGCTATTTGAACAAGGCGCGCTTGGTACATTATCACCACAAATGCAAGAAGCGATTGTCATTATGGGGCGTAGCAATAGTAATTTGCTATCGATGGTGAATACTTTATTAGAAGTTTATCGCTTTGAAGCTGGGCGAAAAACCTTGGCGTTTCAACCAGTGAAATTAAGTCAATTACTCCAAGAAGTAGCGGGGGAACTCACAACTCTAGCCCAAGCCAAAAATTTAAGCATCCATCTAGAGTTTGATGATACAGAAAATTCTACCACCGTGACAGGCGATCGCTTGGAATTACATCGTCTATTTACCAACCTCATCGGTAACGCCATCAAGTTTACTGAGTCTGGTTCAGTGACTATCCGCCTGAAATCTTCTCCCTATGACAGTAAATATATAAATATAGAGATAGCAGACACCGGAAGGGGAATTTCACCCACAGAACAAGCCACACTCTTTGAAAGATTCCGCCAAGGTAGTCACAAAATTTCCGGTAGTGGTTTGGGGTTATATCTTTCCCGGCGCATCGTCGAAGCCCATCACGGTAATATAGTTGTCAATTCTGAATTAGGAAAAGGTAGTGTGTTTATTGTCTCTTTAGCGAAGGGATGAGTGATGAAGTGATGAGTGCTGTTAGCGGTAGCGCGGCGTTTAGCCGATGATGAGTGCTGAGTAAGAAAAATTATACTCAAAACCTAAAATTCAAAGCCCAAAACTCACAAACTCACAACTCAAAACTCACAACTCAGCACTTTCCACTCAGCACTAAATAAAATTATCTGTGAGGAAACAATGATTACAGTTGCAAAATCTAACATTCCAGAAATTTTACAAAAACAGAGAAATTTCTTCCAAACTGGTAAAACTAAAGATATCGATTTTCGCCTAGAACAATTAAAAAAGCTCAAGGAATTAGTTACCAATGAGCAACCATTAATTATCAAGGCTTTAAAAGCCGATTTACACAAACCAGAGTTTGAAGTCTACGCTACAGAAATTAGTGCAGTTAAAGAAATTAGCTATGCTATCAAACATCTCAAAAGTTGGGCTAAACCTAAAAAGGCAGATGTACCTTCGGAATTTTTTCCTTACTCCGCTAAAATCTATCCAGAACCCCTGGGAAATCTGTTAATTATCGGCCCTTGGAACTATCCTTTTCAATTAGTTATTTCTCCCTTAGTAGGTGCGATCGCGGCTGGTAATTGTGCTATTGTTAAACCTTCAGAACTTGCGCCGCACACATCTAATTTATTAGCGCAATTAGTTAGTAAATATTTTCCCCCAGAGTTTATCACCATAGTAGAAGGTGGTGTAGAAACTAGTCAGGAATTACTCCAAGAAAAGTTTGATCACATCTTATTTACTGGCGGTACAGCCATCGGTAAAATTGTCATGGCAGCAGCCGCAAAACATCTTACTCCGGTGACTTTAGAATTAGGTGGCAAAAGTCCCTGCATTGTCGATACTGAAATTAATCTTGAATATACAGCCAAAAGAATTGTTTGGGGTAAATTTCTCAATTGTGGACAGACTTGTATTGCTCCTGATTATCTGTTAGTAAATCGCCAAATCAAGCAGGATTTAATTGCAGCTTTGCAAAAAAACATCAAAGAATTTTATGGCGATCGCCCAGAAAACAGTCCCGATTATGGCAGAATTATTAACAAAAGACATTTTGAACGATTGACGCAGTTACTCAATCACGGTGAAATCATCCTGGGTGGTGATACCAATCCTGAGCAATTATATATCTCACCCACATTAATTGATCATGTCTCTCTGGATGCTCCTGTGATGCAAGAGGAGATATTTGGGCCGATTTTACCCATCTTAGAATACACAGACATTACAGAAGCGATCGCTCTCATCAATTCTCGACCAAAACCCCTGGCTTTATACCTATTTTCCCAAAACAAGCAATTGCAAACACGCATTTTGCAGGAAACCTCATCCGGTGGTGTCTGTCTAAATGACACCATTATGCAAGTCGGTGTTTCATCATTACCCTTTGGTGGTGTTGGTGATAGTGGTATTGGTAGTTATCACGGTAAAACCAGTTTCGACACTTTCTCACATTACAAAAGTGTTTTAAAAAATTCCTTCTGGTTAGACTTAAACTGGCGATACGCACCATACAAAGATAAATTATCTTTACTCAAGCGAATTATTAAGTAGTCGGTGCGTTAGTTAGAGAAATTTAGGTTTAACCTAACCCCCTAACCCCCTTCCCTTGTAGGGAAGGGGGAATTTTTTCAGGTTACTATCGGTGCGTTTATCGCTTCCACAAAATCTATAACTTCTCCCCACACCCCTAATATTGCTTAGAACATCATAAGCAACAAAATATTGCTTTTACTTGATTTGCGATCGCTAACCACGATACAATCCAATACTTTTCGGTTAAGCCCTAATCCTGTCAAAATTGGAGCAGGTTACACGCTTAAAACCATGATAACTTCGTGAGTAAAAGTCACTCCCAATTCCTTAACCGAGAGGTATTGCGATACAACCTTAAACGCATAACACATTATTATTTTTAGCCTTTTACAGTCATGCGTTATCAAAAACAACTCTTAGGATTCATTAGGAACTTCCAGAAAATAAATTATCCAATTTCTCTGTTTCAAAACAACCATCTTTCCCCCTGCTCCCTTGCCTTCAAAGTGATAGTATATTGTTTTAATTGGAAGTCCCTTAATGATTGGTGATGGCGTTCGACGAAATCTCCTAAACCTCTGTAACCTACACAACCACTCATTGTTACTATAGTCACCAACACCAGTACCAGCCATAATGGGTGCCTTTGTCCTTGCTTTGTCCGAAAATCCCTGACGAGCTTCAGTTGCGTGCTTAAGCGGGGATCAAGCCAGATTTTGCACTCAGCACAAAGACCTCAATCCCCAATCCCCTTTTATTACGGAATCTTCTATAATCGAGGGAATAACTAATCAGGTAGAAATCAATTTAGTCAGGAAAGTGCTTTTATCTCCTGTCTTTTACCTGTTTGTCATAGCATTTACCAGATTTACCATATCAATCGCGAAAATTAGATCCCTGAATTCTTGAGGAAATCGGGGAGATATTTTAGTCAAGTCCATTTGTCACGCAGCCGCACTTATCAGAACATGATCTGCTGCTTAAATCCAGACTGTCCAAACCCTCAGAACTCTGATGGTAAAAAGTCATGCCAAAGTTGTGGTACTCCCTTAGTACCATTGTTAAGAAATCGCTTTCGTGTGATCCGAATGTTGTCGGATGAAGGCGGTTTTGGTAGAACTTATCTATCAGAAGATACTGATAAATTGAATGAACATTGTGTCATCAAACAATTAGCACCAAAGTTTCAAGGAACTTGGTCACAAAAAAAGGCGGTAGAATTATTTGCCCAAGAAGCCAAACGTTTACAAGAATTAGGGGAACATCCCCAAATTCCGACGCTGTTGGCTTATTTTGAACAAGATAACTGTTTGTATTTAGTGCAGCAGTTTATCAATGGACAGAATTTGTTAAAGGAATTAAAGCAACGCAAAAGCTATAGACCAGGTGAAATTCAAGCGATTTTACTTGATATCATACCTGTGCTGAAATTTATTCACGATCGCGGTGTTATTCACCGTGATATTAAACCAGAAAATATTATCCGTTGTCGCAGTGACGGACGATTAAATTTGATTGATTTTGGTTCTTCCAAACAGTTAACGGCGAAGGTACAGAATTTCGGCACATCAATCGGTTCACATGGTTACTCACCCCTAGAACAAATTCGCGATGGGAAGGCTTATGCTGCCAGTGATTTGTTTGCTTTAGGGGCTACTTGTTTTCATTTATTAACTGGAGTTTCGCCGTTCCAATTGTGGATGGAACACGGCTATGGTTGGGTAACACATTGGCGACAATATTTGCACCGTCCCCTCAGTCCAGATTTAGATTTTGTGTTGGACAAGCTGTTGCAAAAAGACCTCAAAGACCGTTACCAAACAGCCGATGAAGTCCTCAAAGATATTACACCCAAAGAACCCCTTGCCCTGCCTGCTGCCGGACAATCTTCAGGAAAAATTCCCAGCACTCAAGTACATAAAACACCAACACCGCGTTTATCAATTTTGTCTGGGTTAGTTCGCATTGGGGTTTTAGTATCCGCTTTTATTTTGCTATTTGGGTTTAGTGAGTCTTGGTATTACCAATATCGCCGCATTTATAGCAGTTTATCTGCAAAACTCATGCCCCACCAGCAAAATTCTCCATCGGGGGAAGCGTTTTTAGTGCAGCCACAAAAGCCGATTTCGCAAGAAGTGGTGTTAGCTAATACCCTCCCAGCACATAAAAATTCAGTGTCTTCAGTTGCGGTGAGTCCCGATGGTAAAATCATTGCTAGTAGTGGAGGCGATCGCACGATTAAACTGTGGAATCTGACAACAGGTGCAGAAATCGCTACCCTCAAAGGACATTCAGCTACAGTCAATGCAGTTGTAATCAGTCCTGATGGTAAAACTTTAGTCAGTGGTAGTGACGACAACACCATCAGAGTTTGGAATCTGAAAACCCATCAGATGAGCAAAGCCATAGCAGCCCATAGCGATGCTATTCACGCCTTAGCTATCAGTCCCGATGGTAGAACTTTGGTAAGCGGGAGTGACGACAAAACGATCAAAGTTTGGAATTTAAACAGTGGTAGATTAATCACTACACTCAGAGGTCATAGATTTTGGGTGAGATCAGTAGCGATTAGTGCCGATGGTGAGACTATTGCTAGCGGTAGTTTTGATAAAACCATTAAAGTCTGGAATTTAGCTGAGGAATCGCTGATTCGCACCTTTGGCGGCAAAGGTGAAACAGTCACAGCGATCGCCTTTAGTCCTGATGGTAAAATTCTTGCTAGTGCTAGCCGCGATCGCACAATTAAATTGTGGAATTTACAAGCTGGTACAAGACTCCGCACCCTCAAAGGCAGTACAGAAACAGTCACAGCAGTTGCCTTTAGTCCTGATGGTAAAATTCTCGCTAGTGCTGGACGTGACCAAACTATCAAACTCTGGAACTTAGAAACCGGCGATGAAATTAGTACGCTGGAAGGACATGAAAACACGGTGACATCGGTAGCTTTTACACCAGATGGTCAAAGTTTAGTCAGTGGTAGTGAAGATAATACTATTAGGATTTGGCGAGTTAATCAGTAGGGATTGGGGATTGGGGATTGGGTAAGATTTTTGGTCTAATTTGGGTTAATTAGTAAAGATTTATCTCAGGTTGATGGTTGGTGTGATTAACTGCTTTAGGTCATCTGTTATACTCTCTGGCAAGAGTGCAGAACCATGACAATTTCATAAAAATGTTTCCCAATAGCAGCGATGAGTGTTTGTTTTAACAACTCATACGCAAATTTTTAGCGGTGGTAGGGCGATCGCTCAAACTCTGATTCTTTCGTTGACCCCCGCGAATCGCTTACTAGGCAAAGGTTTGAGTAGGGTATATAGATGCTTTATTGTCAATAATTTATGATTATTGACAGGTAAATTAGACCCCCCGCTAAAATGACTATCTCAAACCCTGTCACAGTCACGATTCTAAAAGGGTAGGGTTTTCCATTTATTCCCCTTCACGGGGACGGAAACGAAATTATCTTTTGTTAATTCGTCAGCCGCCTTATCGGTTTTCCATTTATTCCCCTTCACGGGGACGGAAACCTTTCAGTTTTTTTCGTTAGCAAAAAGAGAACCAACGTTTTCCATTTATTCCCCTTCACGGGGACGGAAACTTTGCAAAATCAACTCTAATGCTTTAGTGGTGCCAAGAGGTTTTCTATTTGATTCCCCTTCACGGGGACGGAAACCCTTTATAAAGCGACACCGTAATACTTCCAGTAATAGTTTTCCATTTATTCCCCTTCACGGGGACGGAAACTTCAATTAATTCCTGGTTGGATCTTCTGCGGGATCAACAGGTTTTCCATTTATTCCCCTTTGCGGGGACGGAAACAAGCCTAACCCCGTGTAAAAGTTAGGGACATTAGTAAAGTTTTCCATTTATTCCCCTTCACGGGCACGGGTGCGACTATCAGTCGCTCATGAGAGTGAGTATCTGAGAAATACTCTTGGTTAGTGTCTAAACCAATACCTACCCGAAGGGGTATTGCGGGTAACTGCGGTGTCTCAGAGCTAGAGGGGAAAGCGTAAAATCTGCAAGGCGATGTGCTTGTGCAAACACAAAATTGCTTTTATCCTCCGATACACTCAGTCGGATTAGTAGATGAATCTGAAGACGAGGTATTGAGTCTTTGGTAAGCGTTCGGGTTTGCTAAAGCCGGATGCAGGGTAACTTGCTTGTCCGGTTTGTCGGGAGGAAGGGGATTCCAACATCCCTGCCCTACCCATTAAACCCTCCTGTTGTTGATTTTCCATAACTCCACCAATTGTTAAACACCACCCTTTCCCCGCAAGGGGACAAAAACATTCAAAAGAAAAACACTATTCAATAGCAAAGAGAAATTATGTCAAACATCATCTAAAAACTCACAGTCCACAACTCCGATATGCCACCATGAAACGTAAAAAAGCGGTAGATATCAAAAAAATGAGCAAATTTGAGGATTGATATGGTTGAAAGCCCAACCCCAACCCATGCGAGAATTCGTTTAGATGCACAAGGATGATGATTGATTCCCGCTTCTCTGAGGAAATCTCTGGGCTTTGAACCTAGAGAAACATTAGTGGCGCGACAAGAAGATGGACGACTGATACTAGAGAAACCAGAAAACATCCGACAGCGACTAAAAACCCGTTTCGCCCACATCCAAAAAAGTATTAGTTTAACAGATGAACTAATTGCTGAACGCCGCAGAAACGCACCACCACACATTCTTGACTAATGTACGGGCGGGTTTAACCAACATATCTGTTTGACAAAGTGAATCTCTTACTGAACCCGCCCCTACTGACTAATGACTAATGACTAATGACTAATGACTATTGACTAATAACTAACGTAGTACGATGGTGAACGGGAAAACCTCAAAACACCAGAGGCGACCTAATATTAGAGTAAAAGTCTGAAAACAAGCACACTCCATGAGAATCTCTCTAAATTGGCTGCGGGAACTGGTAGAGATAAAATTAAGCCACACTGAACTAGCCGAAACCTTGACAATGGCAGGGTTTGAAGTCGAAGACATTGAAGACCGTAGCACATGGGCTGACGGCGTTGTAGTGGGAAGAGTGCTTGAGCGTCAACCCCACCCCAACGCTGATAAACTAAGTGTCTGCACAGTCGATATCGGTGCGGCGGAAACTTTAAATATTGTCTGTGGTGCGGCTAACGTCCGGGCTGATATCTACGTTCCCGTAGCGACGACAGGAACTTATTTACCCAATATCGATTTAAAAATCAAACCCGCCAAACTGCGCGGTGTTCCATCCCAAGGCATGATTTGTTCTTTAAAAGAACTCGGTTTACCCACCGATGTCGATGGAATTCATATTTTCCCTGAAGAAAATATGACCTTGGGAAGTGATGTCCGTCCACTATTGGGTTTAGATGACGTAATTTTAGATGTCACCGCCACCGCCAACCGTGCAGACGCGTTGAGTATGGTGGGGATAGCGCGGGAAGTTGCAGCTTTAACCACAGCTAAATTAAGCATTCCCGCACCAGGGGAAATCTCCATATCTCAAAACCCTGGGGCGTTGAGTTTAAAAATCGCTGATACCCAAGCTTGTCCGGCTTACATCGGCACAGTCATTGATAATGTGAAAATTGCCCCTTCCCCCGAATGGTTACAACAACGTCTGCGGGCGGCGGGAGTGCGTCCCATTAATAATGTCGTAGATATTACTAACTATGTATTACTAGAATGGGGACAACCGCTACACGCCTTTGACAAAGACCGTTTAAAATCCGTCGGTGCTAGTGAAAACCTCAGTATAGGTGTGCGTTTTGCTAACTCTGGCGAAACTCTCAAAACCCTAGACGGACAAACTCGCAATTTAACCACCCAAAATTTATTAATTACTGCCAACAATAAACCCGTAGCTTTAGCAGGGGTAATGGGTGGCGAAGAAACAGAAGTCCACGACGGGACACAAAGCCTAGTATTAGAAGCAGCTTTATTTGATTCCGTCGCCATTCGCCGTTCTTCCCGCAGCGTCGGTTTAAGAAGTGAAGCCTCTGGAAGATATGAACGCGGTGTCAACCGTGCAGAATTAGAAGTGGCTTGTCGTCGCGCGTTGTCCCTGATTATAGAATTAACTGGTGGTGTGATCGTCCACCAAGAAATTGCAGATACCCGTCCTGACCCCTCTACCTGGAGTCGTTCCATTTCCCTACGGTTAGACAGGGTAAATGAACTGTTGGGGCCTGTAGTTTCAGGTGACACTGGGGAATTAGCAGCACAAGACGTAGAAAGAATTCTCACAGCTTTGGGTTGTCAACTCACAACCACAGGCGAAAAAGTTTGGAACGTCACCGTTCCCCCCTATCGCTACCGTGACTTAGAACGGGAAATTGATTTAATAGAAGAAATCGCCCGTCTCTACGGTTACGATAACTTCTGTGATACCTTACCAGACAAAGCCGAAGCCGGTTATTTACCCGTAGACCAAGAATTAACCCGCAAGTTACGCGCCACTTTACGGGCAGAAGGTTTAACAGAGTTAATGCAATACTCCTTAGTTAAACCAGGAGATAGCCGACAAATCGTTTTAAGTAACCCCCTATTCACCGAATATTCCGCCTTGCGTACCGATTTAATCTCCGGTTTAATCGACGCATTCCAATACAACCTCGAACAAGGTAACGGTTCTCTCAACGGTTTTGAAATTGGGCGAATTTTCTGGCAAGAAGAAGAGGGCCTGTTAGAAAAAGATGCGATCGCTGGTATCATGGGCGGAGACAGAACCCTGGGCAAATGGTCAAAAGGTGGCAAAGAACAACCCATGACCTGGTTTGAAGCCAAGGGAATTTTAGAAAACGTCTTCCAGCAATTAGGCATACAAGTAGAATATCAGCCCGATTGCCGTGATGCACGCCTGCACCCAGGCCGCACCGCCTCATTATGGATTCGTGGTAATAGTTTAGGTATCTTCGGTCAACTCCATCCCCAAATTCGCAGAGATAAAGGTTTACCAGAATCGGTTTACCTCTTCCAGTTAGACTTAAACGTGCTGTTAGATGCGATAGACCAAGACGAAATACTCGTCCCCGCATTTAAAGCCTATTCTACCTACCCAGCCAGCGATCGCGATATTGCTTTCTTCGCACCGGTGAAAGTTTCCGTCGCCGAACTAGAAAAAGCGATTAACAAAGCTGGTAAAGGCTTACTAGAATCTGTAGAACTGTTTGACGAATACCGTGGTGAAAACGTCCCCCAAGGACAACGCAGTTTAGCCTTTCGTCTAGTATATCGGGCGAGCGATCGTACCCTCACCGATACCGAAGTTGAGCCAGTTCACAACAAAGTCCGCGAAGCCTTAGTTGAGAAATTTGGCGTTAACCTCAGAAGTTAAAAGCAACCCCTCTTTGTAGCCTGCAAAGAGATCAGCTTTGACTCTTGCTCCCCTTCCCTCGTAGGGAAGGGGTTGGGGGTTAGGTTCGAGAAAAAGTTGCACACAGCGTTACTTATCACCCTTTCCTTCCTCATCATCCCAAATTTTAGCCCGTTGCAGCACAACCCAGAAGAATAGGCACATCCGCAAAATCCAAAACTGAAAAATGCTAGGATTTCAACTAAATATGGCATTGACACAGCTATGTCAACCACGCTGCAAAAATCAATCTCATTAGCAGAGTTCCTGAAACTACCAGAAACCAAACCTGCTAGTCAATATATAGATGGTCGTATCTACCAAAAACCAATGCCACAAGGCAAACACTCCCGCCTACAACTAAAACTTTGTAACGCGGTTAACCAAGCAACTGAAGAACAAGAAATTGCCCTAGCTTTCCCAGAATTACGCTGCACGTTTGGTGGACGTTCGATAGTTCCAGATGTAAGCGTATTTACTTGGGAACGAATTCCCTTTGATGTGAATGGGGAAATTGAAAATACCTTTGGAATTTATCCCGACTGGACAATTGAAATTCTTTCCCCAGAACAAAATACCACCAAGGTAATCACAAATATTCTCCACTGTTTAAAACACGGTACTAAATTAGGCTGGTTAATAGATCCAGATGAACGTTTGGTGTTAGTCTTTTTGCCAGGACAACAACCTATAGAAATGACTGGCGATGAAGTATTACCTGTACCGGAATTTTTACAATTGAATTTAACTGTGACACAGATTTTTGCCTGGCTAAAACCAAGGAAAAGCAATACATAAAAAATAGCTTATTCGCACAAATACCGTTTTCCCATAAGATGACAACAGGTAGTTAATCAATCTAAAGTCATCATGCCCAAATATGTTATGTGGGGTTCTTACTGCGAAGATGTTCTCGAAAAACGCGCACCTTACCGTGATGCCCATCTAGCGGGTTTAGCTAAACAAAAAGAATCTGGTGTGCTAATTACAATTGGCCCTACCAAAGATGTCACCAAAGTTTTTGCTCTCTACGAAGCTGAAGACGAAGCCACTGTGCGCCAATTAGTTGAAAATGATCCCTACTGGCAAAATGGTATTTGGACTGAATACTCAGTGAAAGAGTGGATTCAAGCTTTTTAAAGCTGCTACAACTCATCATGTCGGCGCATAAAACATATTTTTATGTGCCAGTTTTATTATTGTCTACTTGTTAATATGATTCTGCTCTAAACCGTCAAATTAACACAGAATTAAGAGTTTAGTATTGCTCAAACCCTAGCAAAATATACGTTATCCAGGACGCGCTTAAAATAATCAAAGAATATTCTTTTAATAAATATTAAAAAACTCTGGCTTTTAGTAGATGAAATTGCTATTTTGTAATTGCCATGATGAGATATAGTGACTACATTAAAATAGTCGCAGTCGTCTATACTCCGAATAACAACATTTATTACATCTGCAATGGCAAAAGCATGATTTTGCCTTGAGCGTAGGTGTTCCCACAAGGTGAGACTTATGAAAAAAAACCTCAAACGTGCATTTTTACCCAGCTTCATGGCTGCAAGTTTAGCTAGTCTGACTTTGCTACCAGCACAACCTGCTGCTGCTGACAGAAGAATTGTAGAAGATACCCTAGTTGGTGCTGGTGCTGGTGCAGTCACCGGACTGTTGACAGGATGTAATGTAGTCAGAAATGCGGCTAAAGGTGCAGCAGCAGGTGCGGCGGTGAATGGTGCTAATGGTTTAAGAAATAATCCCCGTCGTCGTAATGTTGGCCAAGATATAGCCGTTGGTGCTGGTGCTAGTACATTGACAGGAGTAGTAGTTGGTGGCAGAGGTCGATGCAACAAACCACTAAATAATGCTGTCAACGGTGCAGCCGCAGGTACAGCAGTGCATATCTGGCGTAACAATAGACCTAGACGATAATTTCCCTACAACCGACACTGCAACTGATTGTTGATTTTGCTTAACTAAAATAGAATATTTCAATTTTCAGACCCTATTTTCTTTTGGAAGATAGGGTCTGAAAGTAAAAAGTTGTCACCCTGCTAATCTAACCTTTTAAAGCTTTTCGGAAGTTACTACGATAAGATTTATTAGCTATAAATAATACAGGCCATAGCAAAGATAAACTGATGCGATTAGCAAAAGATTGATTGAAATTAGTTCTGGTAAAACCATTCCAAAACTTCCAGACACCACCTACATAAATTACAATTAAACCCAAAATAATTAACTTAGGCATGGGTATTAACTCCGTTAGTTAGTGACTACACTCAAGCTAAAACATACTACATTATGTAAATATTCTATCTCTAATAGAGAAGACGGTTGGAATTGGGCTTGGGTTATGGGGTATGGGGCATAATAGAGAGACCAAAATATTGTGTTTTTGGATTTTCTCTTTTACTTTGTATCTTTTGTGCCACAGTGTTAAAGATTTTCTATATTACTTTTTCCTTCTGCCTGGTTGCTTGGTAAGCTGCTGGTAGTTAACATAATTAAACCTGAGGAGTAGGAATTTCTTGTAGTAGCGGGTGTTGCATAAGGTTGATTTTCTAGGGTAGGCACAGTCTACCGTAAGTATCGCCAACCCTATACAAACAACACTGATACTTAATTATCTGCTAGATGTCTCTAGCGGAAGTTCCTTCTTAATCAGTGTTTGTAGGAAACTGGATAAAAACACAATATACTCTCACGGGTTTACAAGCAGCTAATAGTTGCAAAAAGTTAAGGAGGATTTATGCGTGCAGTGCTGATGGCAGGCGGTTCAGGGACGCGACTTCGCCCGTTAACTTGCGATCTACCAAAACCGATGGTGCCGATTCTCAATCGACCGATCGCTGAACATATTATCAATTTACTCAAAAGACATCAAATCACAGAAGTGATTGCCACACTGCATTACTTACCTGATGTTTTGCGAGATTATTTTCAGGATGGCAGCGATTTTGGCGTACAAATGACTTACGCCGTAGAAGAAGACCAACCTTTGGGGACAGCAGGTTGCGTAAAAAACATTGCCGAACTTTTGGATGAAACTTTTTTAGTAATTAGCGGTGATAGTATCACAGATTTTGATTTGACAGCTGCGATCGCCTTTCATAAACAAAAACAATCAAAAGCAACTTTAATCTTAACCAGAGTTCCTAACCCCATTGAATTTGGTGTAGTAATTACTGATGCTGAAGGTAAAATTAAACGCTTTTTAGAAAAACCCTCAACTAGCGAAATCTTTTCAGATACCGTTAACACCGGTACTTATATTCTCGAACCCGAAGTTTTAGAATATCTCCCAGACCATACAGAATGCGACTTTTCTAAAGATTTATTCCCCTTGCTGTTAGCTAAAGATGAACCAATGTATGGTTACATCGCCCAAGGCTACTGGTGTGATGTCGGACACCTAGATGCCTATCGGGAAGCACAATACGATGCTTTAGAAGAAAAAGTCAAACTAGATTTCGCCTATAAAGAAGAAACCACCGGCTTGTGGGTAGGACAAAACACCTACATTGACCCCTCAGCCCATATCGAAACCCCGGCGATGATAGGAAGTAACTGCCGCATCGGTGCGAGAGTGCAAATTGAAGCCGGAACAATCATTGGGGATAATGTCACCATAGGTGCAGATGCTAATCTCAAACGTCCCATTATTTGGAATGGCGCAATCATTGGTGACGAAGCCCAATTGAGTGCTTGTGTCATCTCCCGTGGAACCCGTGTAGACCGTCGCGCCCATGTCTTAGAAGCGGCTGTGGTTGGTTCTTTATCCACCATTGGCGAAGAAGCCCAAATTAGCCCCAGCGTCAGAGTTTGGCCGAGTAAAAAAATTGAATCCGGCGCAATCTTAAACATTAACCTGATTTGGGGTAGCACCGCCCAACGTAACTTATTTGGACAACGTGGCGTACAAGGATTAGCTAACATCGACATCACCCCAGAATTTGCCGTGAAATTGGGTGCTGCTTACGGTTCTACCTTGAAGCCAAAATCTAAAGTGGCCGTCTCCCGTGACCAACGCAACGTTTCCCGCATGATTACTAGGTCATTAATTGCGGGGTTAATGTCAGTGGGTGTAGATGTGCAAAACCTTGATTCTACAGCCATTCCCATTGCGCGGACAGTCATCCCCACGATGAAAATTGCCGGGGGCATTCATGTGCGAGTACATCCCGATCGCCCAGACTACATCCTGATAGAATTCATGGATGGGAAGGGGATTAATATCTCCAAAGCCCAAGAAAAGAAAATCGAAGGGGCTTTCTTTAAAGAAGATATGCGCCGCGCCCTCAGCCATGAAATCGGTGATGTCGCTTACCCCAGTCAAGTTATAGACCTCTACTGCACAGCCTTTGAGAAACTACTACACGTTTCCACTCTCCGCAACAGTCGGGCTAAGGTGGTAATTGATTACGTGTATGCGGTGTCTGGGGCTGTTTTACCGCAAATGTTAGACAAATTTGGGGCTGATGCGGTAGTTCTTAACGCCAGCTTGAATAAAAATGCTGTATCTACAACTGATAGAGAGGCTTTATTAACTCAATTAGGTCATGTGGTGGAAGCCTTAAAAGCTAACTTTGGTGTGCAGGTATCAGCCAACGGCGAACAACTCATCTTAGTTGATGAGTCCGGTTTCCCCATTCGCGGCGAACTGTTAACCGCACTGATGGTTGATATGATTCTCACCTCTAACCCCAGAGGTACGGTAGTTGTACCGGTGCATTCATCCAGTGCAGTGGAACAAGTCGCCCGTCGTCATGATGGCCGGGTAATTCGCACCAAAGCCAATGCGACAGCCTTAATGGAAGCTTGCCAGAAAAATTCTAATGTGGTGTTGGGTGGTAGCGGTGACACTGGTTTTATCTTCCCGCAACTGCATCCAGGCTTTGATTCCATGTTCTGCATTGCCAAGATTATCGAAATGCTGACAATTCAAGAGCGATCGCTAGCCACGGTAAGATCAGAATTACCCCGCGTCATCCACAAAACCCACACCATACGCTGTCCTTGGTCGGCTAAAGGTGCATTGATGCGCTACTTAGTGGAAACTCACCCCGCCCAAAACCTTGAACTCATCGATGGCGTGAAAATTCGGCAGCCCTTTGATGATAGTTGGCTATTAGTTTTACCAGATGCCAGTGAACCTTTAGTACATCTGTATGCTAACAGTAACGAACGTGATTGGGTAGATGAGACAGTGAGAGATTATCGTTCACGGGTGCAAACCTTCGTAGAAAGACAGCAGGAATATCACCCGGCGGAAGTTTGAATCTTTAATACTCTCAACTCATTAAAACAGTTATCAGTCCTAACAGTGTATGGTGTGGTGAGTCTTCACACCATACGCTGTTTACTGTTCTCCGTATTCTGGTAATGGGGCTATCAATCAACTTAGGGGTTTGTATCCCAGTTGCCAGAAGGAAAGGTGCGATCGCATATGAGGTAAAACTCAGCTACTATATTGGTATGAATTATTTTTACTACTAAATAGTAGGAATATGAATGTAGAAAAAATCTCCATCTCTTTGCCACCATCTCTAGTGGAGTTTATCGAGAATTACAAGCTGAATAAAGGATGTAAATCTCGTTCTCAAGTCGTTGAAGAAGCATTAGAATTACTGCGAAATCGAGAACTAGAAGCAGCGTATCGAGCCGCGTCTGCTGAAGTTAGTGGCGATTGGGACATAGCAGTAGCAGATGGATTGATAGATGAAACGTGGTGAAATTTATTACGCGGATCTTAGCCTCACACTGGGTTCGGAAATGGGTAAACTCCGTCCCGTCTTAATAGTCAGTAATGATATCAGTAACCGCGTTGCCACTACAGTCACAATTTTACCGCTTACATCAAACGTAACCCGTGTTTATAAAGGGTAGGTTGAAAACCCCGGAGTAACAGCAACGTAGTTGCGTATTACGTGCTTCAGACCGGGGATGAAAACCACTTAAAAGGCTTTAGCCTTCAGTGACGTTTGGTTTTTTAGGTTCTGGCAAAGAATCTATCCACTCATCAACAAGACTACTGATAGTTTTATCTAACTGAGCAGCTAATAACGTTAGTTTATGATACCTGCGGTCAGATAGCCTCACGTTTAATCTTTTCGCCTGCATTTGTCCCCCATTGGCTACCTGTTCATGATATCATAACTAAAGACGAAGCAATTAAAGGGGGTGATTAAGTAGTGCTGGTGTTAGAGTACAAAATCAAAGGTACAAAGTCGCAGTATCAATCCATAGACGAAGCTATTAGAACTACGCAGTTCATTAGAAATAAAGCTATTCGTTACTGGATGGATGCACCAAAAGAAGCGCTCATGAATAAAGTCGCTCTTAATAACTACTCAACAGCACTACGCAAAGAGTTTAAATTGGTAGAAGAACTTAACTCAATGGCTTGTCAATCTGCAACCGAAAGAGCATGGTCAGCTATTGATAGATTTTACGGTAATTGCAAATCTAAAGTTCAAGGCAAGAAAGGATATCCGCGTTTTCAGAGAGACAATCGTTCTGTTGAATATAAAACTTCTGGATGGTCACTACATCCCACTAAACGACGTATTACCTTCACTGATAAAAAAGGCATAGGTGAAGTTAAGTTACTCGGTAAGTGGGATATTCACACTTACCCAGTTAAGTCAATTAAGCGGGTTCGGTTAGTCAGAAAAGCAGATGGGTACTATTGTCAGTTTGCAATTAAAACTGAACCATTGAGTGAATCCAGAATTGCTGATGGTGAGATTGGTTTAGATGTTGGTTTGGAATATTTCTACTCTGATTCCGATGGATATCATGAACCCAATCCCAGGTTCTTAAGGAAAGCAGAAAAATCAATTAAACACGCTCAACGTCAGATTTACAAAAAGGAGAAAGGTAAAAACAAACGACGAAAAGCTAGGCAGAAATATGCTCGGAAGCACTTAAAAGTAAGTAGACAACGGAGTGAACACGCTAAGAGAATAGCGCGTAACGTATGCAAGGTTAACGCCTTAGTCGTCTACGAAGATTTAAGGGTGAAGAACATGGTGAAAAATCACTGTCTTGCTAAATCAATTAATGATGTTAGCTGGGGCTTGTTCCGTCGTTGGTTAGAATATTTTGCAATCAAGTTTCAGACAAAACTTGTTGCTGTCAATCCTAGAATGATACCATTTCACGAAAAATCTGATACAGATGTAAACCCTAAAATCCTTGCTACATCTAAGTTTTTTAATTGCGAATTGCGTTAGCGAAGCGGGACGAAGTCCATTGCGAATTGTGAATTGGTATGACATCTCAAAAATGTAGTGATTGTGGTGCAATAGTCAAAAAATCCCTTTCAACTCGTACCCATAAATGTAGTTGTGGATGTGAGCTACAAAGAGATGTGAATGCTGCAAAAAATATTCTGAATCGCGGCATCGCTAGGGATGGGCAGTCCCAAAGTAACGCTACTGGACTAGCAACCTCTACTCTACTTGGGGAAACCCTGGTTGAGCAAGTAGCTAGGGTGAAGGTAGAATCCCCTCGGCTTTAGCCAGGGGAGTGTCAACCCTTTGAAGTGTTGCTGAATCCAGAGGTTAGTGGTTTAATCAAGCCTTCTAAAGTACAAGCACCGCAAGTGCGAACAATTGCCAAGCAACGAATTATTGGTGAAGTAGTAGGTAGCTTAAACGAAGAGATCATGATATTGGTTAATGCTGCGTTGAAATTGCATTTGGGGTTGGGTTAAAGAACAAAACCCAACCTTGTATATTCACACTAAGTTGCTTTCAGAAATAGTATTCCTACACCCCACACTCCCCACACTCCCCACCCCAGGTTACTATCTTTGACTGCAACTTGGTATCAACATGGATATTGGTGTTGGGTTTCCTTACGTCAGCCCAACCTTGTATATTTACGGCTTCTTCTCTCCTGGTGGTGGAAGTGTGGGAGCATTGCTTGGGGTTTCAGGTGCTGTCTGTGGTGCTGGTGGAGTGGCGGCGGGAGTATTCACCCCTGCTTGGGGAATGGTGACGGCGGCGGCGGGATTGGATGATGTCGATTCGTCAAAACGGAGAAGCGATCGCGCGTATTTATAATAGGTAGCCCATCGTCTGGGATCGGGACGAGTCCGCCATTGTTGGCGACTGACTCCTAAAGTTAAAATCGGGGCGATCGCTCCATAACTTTGTACGGAGACGATTACGGAAACATCTGTTACGAGAATATCTTTATCAAAGCTGCGTTGGGCTGCGGCTCTTGCTGTCATTTCGGCGCGTCTGAGTATGGCTTCGTAACCTTCATCCGGTAATCGATCAATAATTAAATCTACTCTGGCTGTGTAAGCTCTGGCAATTTGGGGTGAGATGGTTTCTGTGACTATCCACACAGACACAGGTGCTAAGAGCAAAAATACTAAGGGAAATGTCCGGATTTTTTTGTCAAATTGGCTAATAAATGAGAAGGGAATGATCGATGATAGTTGGTGCAGACCAATTTTGATCATAACTTTATAGCTCCCTGGTGAAGTTCGATCTTTTGAATAAGCTGAGGGTTTTTCCTGACATATATGTAATTCTAATTACATAAATTCGGTGAATCCAGAAGAATCACCAAAACTATAAGCAATAGGTTAGCTTTGTTTTTTCAGCAAAGCCAACCGCAATTTTAGGCAAGCACACAACAACCTACAAAGGGCGGGATGGCAAACTACTGGGCGATCGCCATAGGCATCAATCAATATCAGTTATTTCAACCTTTAAGTTGCGCTCAAGCTGATGCTGAGGCGTTAAAAGATTTTTTAGTGCAGCAAGCGGGTTTTTTAAATCAACGTTGTCTGCTGATGAGTGATACATCACCACCTATTGGTGATCGATCTACCCATCCGACGAAAGAAAATATTTTGCTGCTACTAGAGGATTTAGCGGCAGCCTGCTGGCAACCCCAAGACAATATTTGGCTATTTTTTAGCGGTTATGGGGTCAACTATGGAGGTAGAGATTACCTCATGCCTGTCGATGGTGATCCTCAGCGCATCCCCGAAACGGGCATCGAAGTGCGATCGCTCATGCAAAGCCTGCAACTAGCTAACCTCAATGTCCTGTTACTGCTGGATATCAACCGCGCTTGTGGTGTGGCTGGTGATACTCCCGTCGGTAAAGAAACCTTAGATTTAGCCGCAGAACTCCAAATCGCCACAATTATTTCTTGCCAACCAGAACAATTTGCCCAAGAAAGTCGAGAACTGGGTCACGGTATATTTACTGCCGCACTCTTAGCCGCTTTACGTTCCGGCTATGGCATTAGCTTGGCAGATTTAGAAAAACACCTCAGTATTATCACTCCAGAGTTATCTCAACACTACTGGCGACCGACTCAAAACCCAGTGGCTGTCATCCCCTCGCAACCGCCAGTCATCTTACCGCCAGTAGAAACCACAACCAACACCTTACAATTTCGCGCCATCATTCCCACGACATTCATTCCCAACACCATCGAACCATCCGCCACAGAACCAATTATTTTTCCCGAAGAAAGTTTTGCTGTAGCCATAGCTGCGCCACCCTTGGACGAAACACCCCCCAACATATCAGTCAATCCTTACCCGATGAATATGTGGGTGGATGCTCAAAATGCTCAAACGGCTATTAAAGATAGATCCCAGTCGTTAGCGAATTTGACATTTAATGAGCATCAAGACCCAAATCTCGACAGTTATAGTCAATATGTTCCCCAAACTGCTCCCGATCAAGAAATGGGTAGCAGATTTATTCCCGAAACTCCCCAACCTTATATCTCTCGTCTACCGGAAAATCAACCAGACTCTTCCTTATGGCGACAATTTTTGATGTGGGGCGGCGGTACGATGCTGGTCGTCACCTTGATTACAGTAGTTCTCCTGCGTAATCAAGCGAGAATTTTGCAAGCTAGGGAAGCAGCCTCGACATCTATTAATCAGGAGTTGCCTGTAATTAAAACTGCTGCCAATTCCCCATCTACTCCCAAAATATCTCAACCCAGACCCCAACCTCCCAAAAATCCATCAACTGCCCAAATTGCGGTGATTTCCGAATCACAAAAACGCAACCAAGCCTTACTAGACTTAGCTAAAAAGTCCCTCAGACAAACCCAAGCTAGCGAATTGAGTTTAGCCATTGCTACAGCTAAGAAAATCAAACCAGGTGAACCCCTCTATGACCAAGCACAGGAGAATATTAAAATTTGGAGTCAGATGATCCTGGATTTAGCAGAAGGTCGAGCCAAACAAAGACAATATAATAATGCGATCGCAGCTGCTCAATTGATCCCCAAAGGCGAAACCCTTTATCCCCAAGCCCAAGCCGCAATTACCCAATGGCGTACAGAAGCCAGACAATATCTCGCTAACACCACTCTATTAGATGCCGCCAGTGGTCTGATTAAACCAGGACAAGCATCCACCTACAACCGCGCCATTGAAGTCGCTAAACGAGTTCCCCAAGGTCAACCAGGTTATGAGTTAGCAAAGAAATCTATTAATCAATGGAGTGAAAAGATTTTAGATCTGGCAAAAGCCCGTGCTGAACAAGGCAATTTTCCCGCCGCCATAGAAACAGCCACTCTAGTTCCAGAAGTGACACCTATTCATGAAGATGCTCAAGAAGCAATTCAAAAGTGGCGCACTAGGAAAGGGAATTCTAACTAGAATAATATGAGGCAGGGGGTAGGGGAGAAAGAATATTCTCTTGATTTTGAATTTGGAATTGGTACAATCACAGCAGGATAAATGCTAAGTTAGCTTAACTTATGTGGTTTGGTTTGTGATCAATTTGCTATATTAATTCCGTAATACGTTATAGATTAACGATATCCGGTTTATTCACCCGTGAACGACTTGCCTTTAGGCGAAGCAGCTTTTTTCTTTGAACGAATGCTTGATCTGCTGTCGGTCATTGGTTGGGATGGCTACTTTAAGCGGATAAACCCTCTATTTACTCAAATCTTTGGTCACTCACAAACAGAGTTCTTGAGCAGTGCTTTTTTAGACTTCGTGCATCCAGATGACTACTTTGCCACCTTGGCAGAAATGGAGAGGTTAAAAGCAGGCACACTCACCCGCAAATTTGAGAATCGTTACCGAACTATTAGTGGTGACTATCGCTGGTTGGAATGGACAGCATCACCGCAAATTGACAAAGGAGTAATCTATTGCGTTGCTCGTGACTTAACTCAGCAAAAAGAGACAGAAGCCGCCCTAAAACGCGCCAACTATGAACTAGAACAACGCACTGCCCAGTTAGAGCAAGCAAATACGTCACTGCAAGAGAGCGAAGAACGTAACCAGTTGGCAATGGAAATTGCCCGGATGTTTAGCTTTGAGTGGGAGGTAGCCACCGATGCTGTTAAGCGATCGCCTCATTGTGCTGACATTTTGGGTTTAAATTTGCCATTAGCCCAACAGGAAACAGGTGCAGTTTTTTTTCAGCGCATCCATACTGATGATCGTGACCGTTTCACAGCAGTCTTACAGACACTGACACCAGAAAACAGCACTTACAAAATTACCTATCGAGTTGTACGCCCAGATGGTCAAATCATCACACTGGAGGAAAGCGGACGTGCGCTATTTAATCAGCACCGACAGTTAACTAGACTGATTGGGATGACAGTGGATATCACAGCACGCCAAAGACTGGAAGCGGAATTATATGAAAGCCGCGCCACCTTACAACGCCAGTTAACTGAAATTGAAACTATCTACCAGTCTGCCCCCATTGGGTTGAATGTAATCGATTGCGACCTGCGTTTTTTAAGAATTAACCAGCGTTTGGCAGAAATCAATGGCTTTTCTGTAGAAGAACACATTGGACGCACAATTCGAGAGTTGCTACCTAACATCGCAGATACTGCCGAAGAGTTGCTACGCCCCATCTTTGAAACCGGAGAAGGCTTATTAAACGTGGAAATTCGGGGAGAGACTCCGGCACAACCAGGAGTAGAACGTGTTTGGTTAGAAAGCTTTTTACCTTTGAAAGATGGCGATCGCGTTATTGGTATTAATACCGTTTGTGAAGATATTACTGAGCGCAAAGCCATTGAAACTCAACGAGAAAGGTTACTCCAACAAGAGCAAGCGGCGCGAGAAGCCGCAGAACATGCCAACCGGATGAAAGATGAATTTCTGGCGGTTGTCTCCCATGAACTACGAACCCCACTCCAACCGATTTTAGGCTGGTCACAGCTACTGCAATCACCCAATATCAGTTTTGAGAGGCTCCAGCAGGGGTTAAGTACGATTGAGCGTAATGCTCAACAACAGTTGCAACTAATTGATGATCTCCTGGATATTTCTCGCATCATTCGCGGTCAAATCTCCCTTAACTTTGTAGCACTGGATTTAGTAGAGCCAATTATGGCGGCTTTAGAAACCGTTCATTTAGCAGCAGAAGCTAAAGCAATTCGCTTTGATCTGTTACTTGACTCGTCAGTGGGTCAGGTGAAGGGGGATGCAGGCAGATTACAACAGATAATCTGGAATATATTGTCGAATGCAGTTAAATTTACCCCCAGAGGGGGAAAAATCACGGTGCAACTCACCCGTGTTGCTTACCACGCACAAATTCAAGTAAGTGATACCGGCAAAGGCATCCAACCAGAATTTTTACCTTATGTGTTTGAATTATTCCGCCAACAAGAAAGTTCTACCACTCGTACCTTTGGCGGTTTGGGACTAGGGCTGGCGATCGCGCGTCAACTGGTGGAAGCACATGGGGGCATAATTACTGTTGCTAGTGTCGGAGAAGGGCAGGGGGCAACTTTTACAGTGCAGTTGCCGTTAACCTCTGTGGCAAATCCCCATACTCCCGATGATCGCAACAGTCCCAGGCTAAATTTAGAGAAGTTACGCGTGATCGTAGTAGACGATGAAGCAGATTCACTAGCACTGGTGAAGTTTATGCTAGAGCAGGAAGGCGCGGATATTTTGGGAGTATCTGCTGCTGCTCAAGCTTTATCAGTGCTGACTCAAGCTCAATTCGATTTACTGATCAGCGATATTGGAATGCCAGAGATGGACGGCTACAAATTCATTCGTCAGGTTCGCGAACTGCCACCTCAATTCAATCGCGATATTCCCGCGATCGCGCTGACTGCCTATGCTGGTGAGGCGAATCAACGCCAAATCCTGGCGGCTGGTTTTCAAGCCTATCTCGCCAAGCCCATCGAACCACAACAACTGCTTGATGCGATCGCCACAGTGATCGCAAATTAAATAATCATTAAAACTCTTGAGTTATTAGCTAAAGACCCCCAATTTTATGGATAAAATTGGGGGTCTTGCTGTCGATTTTTCTAAATGTGAACTACCTTTTTATACCAAAATGAGATAATTAAAACAGCACTTTAAGTCAGGCGATCGCTGATTTTTGTTATCATCTAAAAATAAAGCTTCTATATGAGAAATGTGTGCATGGTTAGCACCACCATCACTACTACAGGACAAGTAACTATTCCTCAAGAAATTAGAGAGTATCTGAATCTTGATGCAGGTAGTAAAGTTGATTTTTTCATTGATGAAAATGGGACAGTTAAATTGATTCCGCTTAATGTCCCTGTTCAAAGTTTATCGGGTATTTTACATGGTCCGGGAATGAAGAGTGCAACTTTAACAGACATGGAAACAGCGATTCAAGCGGGTTCAAGTGATTGGAGTCGATACTAATATCTTGGTGCGCTATTTGACCAAAGATGATGAAAACCAATGGCAACAGGCTACTGAAATTATCGAAAGCGGGGAGCAATGTTTTATTGCAAATATAGTTCTTTGTGAATTGGTTTGGGTTTTACGAGGAAAGCCTTATCAATTTAGTAGAGAAGAAATTAGCAATACTATTGATTTGATTTTGCAATGTGCTACTTTCGAGTTAGAAAATCGCTCTATAATTTATCAAGCATTCCAGCGATTAAAAAAAGGAAAAGCAGATTTTCCTGATTATTTAATTGGGTCAGTTGCTCAACATTTGGGTTGTCGTTCTACAGCAAGTTTTGACAGAAAGTTGAAAGGAGAGAGGGGATTTGATTTATTGGAATGATCTTGATTAGAGCATAGGCGGTATCTAACGAAAAACTGATACAGCGATTTCTGAGGACAAGCCGCAATAGATTTTCTCAAACTGGCGCACCCTACCAACTGTTGTGATTTGCCAATAAGCGTTATATTTAGTCAAGTAATTAATATCAGAAATATTTTTATGTTAGGTTTAGACAGAATTACATTCGACCCCAACATTATGGGTGGACAAGCTTGTATTCGTGGGATGCGAATCCCAGTTTCTTTAGTGGTGAATTTGGTAGCTAATAGCAAACCTGTAGAGGAAATTTTAGAAGAATATCCAGATTTAGAACCAGAAGATATACGTCAATCTTTACTTTACGCAAAGATGATGAAAAGCAATAGCAAAAAGATACTGAAATTAGATGATCTTTGTTTGATAACTATGGTTTTAATTCTCAGGATTACTTACTCTCAGTATCCTGAAAATCTTGGATTTTGGCATATAAACTAGCAACTGTTTCTTGAGAAAACAATTTTTCTTTAAGTTGTAAATAGTCGCCTTCACTTAGTTGACAGGTTGCCCAAAATTTCATTACTTTTGATGGTTCTAAGTGAGTCAGTAAAACTTGCATTACTTCCTGTAAATTCTCTTGGTCATTAATAACTTTAATTGTCATTTTCCACCTCAAAAATAAAATTATTTGGATTGATGACTGTGATTGATAAATTTTGGCATCGGTTGATTAGTCTCTTGTCGCAAGTGATGAAATAATCACTTTGAGAAGCTTCTGCACACGCTACATGAAGTGCATCAATAGATTTAACCCCTTGCTGTTCTAGCAGTTCTGCCCTGATTCTAATATTTTCATCTACCAATACTCTCAAAGCAGCTATTTGTAAGTATCGAGCCATTGATTGCTGATTGACAACAAAAGGGTTACGGCTATTTTCATATTCTAGAACTGAAGAACTCACTAGTTCTATCAATCTTGCCTCTACCATTTGTAAAATTAAGATAACAGCTTGTGTTTCCAAAAATATTTTTGGTTGTGTTTGGTCATCAAATGGACGATTATAAACACTGGTATCTAGATAAACCCTAGTCATATAAATTTTTGCCGTACTGTCTCGTAAAAGAAGCTATCTCGCTCTTATATTCATCTCTCACCTTCACAGGTGATGTCTAACGACAAGCCGCTTTGCGTCTACGCGCTTTATTCCCTAATTTAGCAGGAAAAATTGCCTTCAGAACACCATCATTCCACCTCAAAACAAGAACGTTCTCGTTTGAAACAAGAAACTTCAAGTTCAGAACACGAACATTCTCACTTGCAATAGGAAACTTCGAGTTCAGAACAGGAAAATTGGAGATGAGAACATCAAAGTTTGTGTTTGAATGTAGAAAAGCATCGCCGCCAGCATCATGTATTGAAGAATGAACTTGATTATTCTGGCTGTGAGTTTAAAAGCTGACGCAAATATGCTAAATCGTTACGCACAATGATCGTATGGGGGTGATCTACCCCTAACCATTGCTCAAAAATATCTAAAGCTTGGATGTACAAGGGTTCGGCTTCGCTGTATTTCCCTTGGAAGGAGTAGAGTACAGCTAGGTTGTTGAGGCTTTGTGCGACATCTGGATGTTCTTCACCCAGGAGTTTGCGCCGCAGTGCCAAAGCTTGAATGTACAAGGGTTCGGCTTCGCTGTATTTCCCTTGGTAACGGTAGAGTGCTGCTAGGTTGTTGAGGCTAGTGGCGACATCTGGATGTTCTTCACCCAGGAGTTTGCGCGACAGAGCCAAAGCTTGGATGTACAGGGGTTCGGCTTCGCTGTATTTCCCTTGGGAGTAGTAGAGTAGAGCTAGGTTGTTGAGGCTTTGGGCGACATCTGGATGTTCTTCACCCAGGAGTTTGCGCCGCAGAGCCAAAGCTTCGATGTACAAGGGTTCGGCTTCGCTGTATTTCCCTTGGGAGGAGTAGAGTGCAGCTAGGTTGTTGAGGCTTTGGGCAACATTTGGATGTTCTTCACCCAGGAGTTGGCGGTAGAGTGCCAAAGCTTCGATGTACAAGGGTTCGGCTTCGCTGTATTTCCCTTGGGAGGAGTAGAGTGCAGCTAGGTTGTTGAGGCTTTGGGCAACATTTGGATGTTCTTCACCCAGGAGTTGGCGGTAGAGTGCCAAAGCTTCGATGTACAAGGGTTCGGCTTCGCTGTATTTCCCTTGGGAGGAGTAGAGTGCAGCTAGGTTGTTGAGGCTTTGGGCAACATTTGGATGTTCTTCACCCAGGAGTTGGCGGTAGAGTGCCAAAGCTTCGATGTACAAGGGTTCGGCTTCGCTATATTTCCCTTGGGAACGATAGAGGAACGCTAGGTTGTTTAAGCTGGTGGCGACATCTGGATGTTCTTCACCCAAGCGTTGTTTAGTGATTTCTAAACACTGCTCATACCAAGGTGCTGCTTTATCATATAGTCCTTGACCATTATAAAAAAAAGCGTTGCCAACAAATGCCCAAATTAAATGATTATCACTAATATAGGAATCATATTTGATTTCTGAAAAAGACTTCGAGATAATACGGTCAGAGATACCTGTCTAATAACGAACAATGATAAACCAGCATCTAGAAATGGCGATGCCTACGGCGGAAGTAGCAATCGCAGAACTACAAGAATTTATAGATAGTCGTCCAGATGCTCGTGAAGTAAGAAAAGCTTTGGCAGTAAAACTAGTGTATCAAGGTTACAAGTATGGAGAAATTCAAACAATTTTAGATGTGTCAATTGGTTCAATAACAAGCTGGAAGAAAGCTTACCAGGAAAAGGGAATTTTGGGTTTGCGCTTAAACTATAAGGGCAGAAAAAGTTATTTGAGTGATGAACAGCTCCTGCAAGTATTAAGTTGGTTGCAAACTAAAGAAATTTGGGAGTTGGGGGAACTGGAATATAAATTAGCATTTGAATATGATGTCATCTACGAATCGAAACGAAGTTACTATGATTTATTTGAAGCAGCAGGAATTAGTTGGAAAAAGACTACAGGCTTGAATCCAAAGGCTGATCAGGAGGTGGTTGCGGCAAAAAAAAACAACTTGAAACATTGCTGGCAAGCAACAGAGAGGAAATAGAAGCACGAAAGCTGAGAGTATTACTAATAGATGAGTGTCATTTATTATGGGGAGACGTAAATGGTTATGTTTGGGGAAGAACTGACCAAGAAATAGCAATTGAAGTCGTTAATGAACGAGATAAACAGACATATTATGGTGCAGTTGATTATCTCGACGGAAAGCTACTCTTGAAAGCATATAATGCTGGTAATTCAGACAATACAATTGATTATTTACGTTATTTATTAGAATCTTCTCCCGACCAAAGATTGCTTCTGATTTGGGATGGTGCTTCTTATCATCGTTCACATTTAGTTCAAAACTTTTTAGGCGAGATAAATCAAGGTTTACCGCCAGAAAAATGGAAAATTCATTGCATTCGTTTTGCTCCTAATTGTCCATCGCAAAATCCTATAGAGGATATTTGGTTACAAGCGAAAACCTGGGTTCGACGCTTTTGTGCTTTAATTCCAACATTTCGCCATTTAAAGTGGATGTTTGAGTGGTTTCTCCGAAATACTATGTTTGATTTTATGTCTCTTCAGATGTACGGAGCTTTTTCAGAAATCAAATACTAGTCCTATATACTGAATGAGATTGTTCGCTACTTCTGCTAGATGAGGTATTGCTGGGGCGACATTCTTAATTTGCTCAAGTGTGGGAGTTTGAGAAATACCTTTAGCAACCCCCACCATTACCCCGCAAAACGATCGCTTAAATTCCTCTTTCTGCTCTAAACCTGTAAGCTTAGATTGGAAAAACTCCCGCAACAGAGGATGTAGTTGATAAACTCCCTCATCTTTATGCTGAAGTAGATGTAACTGTAACAACTCACGCCTGGCTTGTTTCCAATTTTGCGCCTCATTATTTATTGTTATCCCCTCCACCGATTCCCAAGGAATGGGAGCTAAGGCAAATAAACTCAAAATACAGCCTAAATGTTGGGCATTTTCTCGCAACCGTCGCCAACTCAACTCAAAAGCAGCCGCAACACCCAATTCAGTCTTCATTTCTTGAGGAACTTCGACTAAAGCTGGATTCTTTAAACGCTCTTTTTCCAAGTCTTGCAGCATTTCCGCTAGGGATAATTCCTCATCACCTAACAAATAACGCCCGACTAATTCTAAACCCAGTGGCAAATATCCCAACCACTGACAAAGTTTTTCTGTAATTAACTGTTCATGTTGCAGTCGTTTCTCACCAACTATAGATTTTAATAACTGCATTGCGTCTAGTGGTTTCAGCACAACTAAATCTAAACGCACTATTGGCGGTTGTAATTTTTCCCGTGTGGTAATTAACTGCTTAAACTTGGAAGGAACAGACTCTAAATAATACCTAACTTCATCTCGATAGTTAGAGACGTTATCAATTACCAGTAAAACCTCACCCTCACGCCAATTTGAAAGACAATACTGCACTCTGCCAAATAAATCTAACTCTTCTGGGAGTTTTAATTGCAGCTTATTCACAGCAAACTGCACCAATTGCACCCCCACATCCTGCACTGCGGATAACCAACAAATCCCGCCTTGATAGGTGACACGGTGAGATTTGGCGTACTGCAAAGCGAGTTCTGTTTTTCCGACTCCACCCATCCCCACAATTGCTACCTGTGGATTTTTTTGCAACAGTTCATCCAGTTCTTGCAATTTCGTTTCTCGTCCGATAAACTCCACTACTCCACTAAAAGGAATATTTTCGTAACGGGTAAGCTGGGGTTGAGTCTTTCTACCTTTCCCACGCTGCACACCTGGTAATTCTTCTCGTCGGCGTTGCCATTCTGCATCAAATTTCTGTAAATTCCTGTCTTTGTCGCCTTTATCATGCCAAAGCTTCAGGCGAAAGTGCCAGGTTTCCGAACCTCGCTTTTGTGCGCGCAAATCTTCGAGAATGTTTACAAAATCTTTCAGTGCATTTAATGCGTCTCGGACTTGTTCTTTATTTAAACCGCTAAGTTCCGCCAAGACTCTTAGCTGTGTTCTGACTATGACTTGCTGTGGTGTTTCCCAGTTAAGGGCAATTTTATAAAGTTCACCGTCTTCTAACTCATCATTGGCATAAGCCAAGAATCTTTCTAACAGAGTTCTTACCCGTGCTTTGACATCATCACCATAGCTAACACGCGCCATCAGTTACTCTTGTCCAAATTTGCGACAAAGTTTAGGGATTCCCCAAACTTAATCTAGCATCCCCAAACTCAAACTCCCGCATATTCACGCATTACCACCAAGAAACAACTGCTTTTGCTTTCACGTACTACCCCAAATTTACCTTTGCTTCAGCGTTCAAGGTCAAGCGAATGAAAACTAAGAAGCTGATAGCGGTTTTGTTCTTTGTGATTCCCCTAATTGTTGACTGGTTGTTTCCAGGCTCAGGAATTGTGATTGAGTTAGCCATCCTGATTTGGGAATTGCTGGAACTAGAAGCAACAAAGGGAGATGATGTGAAATAAGTCATGCACGAAATACAGATCCCCGACTTCTTTAAGAAGTCGGGGATCTGAAAATCGCGAATGTTCACAACTTATTGAGTATTCCTATAGATATTTATGATGATGGAATCTTAATCTTTCGTCGGCTTTTCTGCTTCTATAATTGCCTGTTCTAAGAAAACTTTGGCATCTTCTATCTGTCCACCTTCTAGGCAATTATAGACTATCTTGCACCATTCTAATAAAGTATCTAATTGATGTTGTTCACTATCTACAACTAAATATTTTGCCACTTTAGAGTAAAGACGTATGTTATTCATTGCAATACCTCTTTGGGAATTTACAGCTAGTTCTCAATATTTCACAAATCCTCTATTTCATTTACATACCATTGGCACAAATAACTGAATTATTTAAGACTTTCTTCAGTTTTATAATGATGAGAGATAAATGAAAATATTGCTAGCAAATCTCTATCAATTGATATATTTATTTCAGATAAATTTATTGTAATTGCTGGCGATGTTGCCAGCGATCGCCAATCATTAATAACCAACAGCCGCCGCCAAGCGATGTGCTAAATTAATAATGTCTTGTTTGCGTGCAACCTGCTTAAACCATTGTTGGGGAATCCCTTCCACGCCATAATAAATGCCAGCGAAACCACCTGTTACCGCCGCAGTTGTATCTGTATGTCCACCCAAATTCACAGCTTTTAAAACTGCTTCAGCATAATTTGAACTATTTAATAAACACCATAAAGATGCTTCTAAAGTATCAATGACATAGCCGCCGGAATTAATCTCTGCTATTGGAAGCTTGGCAATTTCACCACTAAAAATACGCTCAAAATGAGGCATTTCTAAAAGAAATTCGTCTGTTTGATAAACTTTTTGGATATTTTCTAACCCTCGTAAATATCCCTCTTGGGGTTTAGCTCCCTTGAGTAGTTCCACAGCAATGCTAATATAAATACCGCACGCCATCTGCGATCGCACATGAGCATGGGTAATACAAGAAACTTGATGCACCCTAGTAATTAATTCCTCAAAAGCCAACATTTGATAACAATAAGCCATCGGTAAGATTCTCATCAACGAACCATTACCATTACTCATTTCACTAATTCCCCCAGCCTCCAGTGGCGGAACTCCCTGGTTAAGTCGCATCATCACAGCATAAGTATTTTCACCAATCCCAAACACTTCACCACGGGGAGTCCAGTAAGCCGACTTATACCAACGCCAAAAAGCATGAGCGATCGCATCTATAGAATAACCCCGACACAAACTTTCTGCTAAACAAAATGTCAGTGAACTATCATCAGACCAAGTACCAGGAGGTTGATTCCACGTCCCATAACCCAGCATCTTGGTAACTGGAGATTGAGCTAATTTCTCACGGCTAATAAACTCAACCGGCACACCCAACGCATCACCGACACACAAACCCATCAAGCCAGATAACGTTTTTGTAGCGGTTAGCATTCTTAAATCTCCATGCAAACTACTCAAAATTAACTTTATAGATTCTCTGTAAACATAATTGAAGTAACTGTTACAGCTTCATTGTTATTTCTATATGCAGATTGATGAAATAGGGGTGTAAGGGTATGGGGGTGTAGGGGGGAAAGATATTTTTAACCGAATTGGATTGGCTGTTAGGCTTTGAAGATAGAACTTATATGAGCAATAATTTCTTGAAGAGAAATTGTGCCAGTTTTAAAACTGTATACTCTTAGTAAAAAATAGTATCCATTTTATTAGCCTAAAAATAGGTTCTTCCTTACCCCTACACCCTTATACCCTTACATCCCTATACCCTTTTTTCATACATAAATTACTCAAAATATCTGGAACATTTTTAACAGTTTTCACGACTATAAAAATAAAGAGAAAAACTAGAAAACTTTCACACGATTATGAAAAATATCCTCAAGTCTTTGGTGACAATCTCTGCATTGTCCTCAGTAATTATGACTGCTTTTGTAGTTAATGTTGGTCAAGCAACGGCTGAAACTAAAAAAGGTACTGATGCTAGTTATGTGGGTGCTGGTATCGCCGCCGGTGTTACTAACGGGGGACAAAATAACGACGCTGCTAACTTTGGTGGTAATCTCACTGGACGCGTCAAGTTAGGTAACACCCCATTCTCTGCACGGGGTAACGTTTTATGGAATGACGACACCACAGCCATTATTCCCGAAGTTTCTGTAGATGTGCCAATTGCTAATCGCACCAACGCCTTTGTCACAGGTGGTTATTCCTTCGTAGAAAAAAATGGCTCACCTAGTCCCTTGGGTAACAGGGATGCTGTAGTCGTAGGTGCTGGTGTGGAATCAGAGGTTGCTAACAATTTCCTAGTGTACACCAATGCCAAAGTCGGGCTACGTGCCTACGAAAATAGCCCCGCTTCTGCTGTTAGCATCAATGGTGGTATTGGTTATCGGTTTAAGTAGGGGACTGGGGATTGGGGACAAGGTGGACAAGGTAGAATTGATTTCCTAACTCTCAGCATCAGCTAAACACCGCGCTACCGCTCACAAAACTCATTACTTATTACTCATTACTCAGCACGGGCTAAACGCCCCGCTACCGCTAACAGCACTCATTACTCAGCATTCCCCACTGAGTTTACTAAATGAGTGATGATCTTCGGGCTTCTTGGTGTAGTATATATTTAACTCAGCACTAAAAACTCAGAAACGTCGAAGGCTGGTTTGATGAAGTGTGAAATCACTTATAGAACCAGCTTTTTGTCGTGTTAGTATTGAAATATTCTTCACTTATCCGACCGGATTACGGGTAATAACCAAACGCAGCTATGCTGCTCACTTGCTAATTCGGCAATCACCGATGCCTTATTGAGAATACTATAGAACTCTGATGGTTAAATCCGCTCCTCCCCCTCTCACCAGCCGCAAACCTTCTAAAGTTGAAGGAATTAAAGAAAACAGTAATTTTTTACGCGAACCCGTAGCAACGCAGATACTTGAGGATACTACTCACTTTAGTGAAGACGCAATCCAAATTCTCAAGTTTCACGGTTCTTATCAACAAGATAACCGCGATAACCGTGTTAAGGGACAAGAGAAAGATTATCAATTTATGCTGCGGACAAAAAACCCTGGTGGTTTAGTACCGCCGCAGTTATATTTGGCTTTAGACAAGCTAGCTGATGAATATGGCAACCATACTCTACGAGCAACGACTCGTCAAGGTTTCCAACTCCACGGGATTTTAAAGAAGAATCTCAAAGCCGCGATCGCTACAATAATTAAAAATCTCGGTTCAACTTTGGGTGCTTGTGGTGACATCAACCGCAACGTCATGGCTCCCCCAGCCCCCTTTAAAAATCAGCCTGAGTATCAGTATGCTTGGGAGTATGCCCAAAATATTGCTGATTTACTCTCACCCCAAACCGGTGCTTATTACGAAATCTGGTTAGATGGCGAAAAAGCTATCAGCGCGGAAGAAAATCCAGAAGTAAAAGCAGCTAGAGTTCGTAACGGTAATGGCACAATTATTCACGACACAGAAGAACCCATCTACGGCACATATTATATGCCGCGTAAGTTCAAGGTGAGTGTGACAGTTCCTGGGGATAATTCCATTGACTTATATTCCCAAGACCTGACTTTAGTCGTGATAACTGATCCCCAAGGCGAACTGCAAGGCTTTAATATCTTTGCTGGTGGTGGCTTGGGTAGAACCCACAACAAAGAAGAAACCTTCGCCAGAATTGCAGACCCCATCGGCTATGTAGATAAAGCTGATGTGTATGATGCAGTGAAAGCCATTGTCGCTACACAAAGAGATTACGGCGATCGCACTGACCGCAGACACGCTAGGTTAAAATACTTAATCAATGACTGGGGTGTTGATAAGTTCCGCGCCAAAGTGGAAGAATATTTTGGTAAACCCCTCGCACCTTTCCAAGAATTACCAGAATTTAAATATCATGACTTCTTGGGTTGGCACGAACAAGGTGATGGTAATTTATTCTTGGGAATTTCCATTGATAATGGTCGCGTCAAAGACGAAGGTTCATTTAAATTAAAGACAGCCTTACGGGAAATTGTCGAGCAATTTAACTTACCCATCCGCCTCACAGCCAACCAAAACCTGATTTTCTACGAAATCGCACCGGAAAATAAAGCTGCAATTCAAGCTATTCTCGACCGTTGCGGCGTAGTTTCTGACCCCAACACCATTGACTCTCTCGTCCGCTATGCAATGGCTTGTCCCGCTTTACCAACTTGCGGTTTAGCCATCACCGAGTCAGAAAGAGCCATCCCTGGAATTTTAGAGAGAATTCGCGCAGTTTTAGATAAAGTCGGTTTACAAAATGAACATTTTGTGGTAAGGATGACCGGCTGTCCCAATGGTTGCGCTCGTCCTTACATGGCAGAATTAGGTTTTGTAGGTAGCGCGCCGGAAAGTTATCAAGTGTGGTTGGGTGGTTCACCAAATCAAACACGCCTAGCACAGCCTTATGTAGAGAAGCTACACCATAACGATATAGAAAGCTTCTTAGAGCCAATTTTTGTCTACTTTAAGCAGTCTCGCACACCTGAAGAAAGCTTTGGTGATTTTTGCGATCGCGTCGGCTTTGATGCGATTCGTGAATTTGCTAGCCAGTACGAACCAGAAGCAGCAGTCACCGTAGAACCAGAAGCACCTAAAGCTGCGTCAAAATCTCGCAAAGCTAGATACCGCGTCAGCCTCCATGATGATTTGTACGCCAAGCTGAAAACTACAGCCACTAGTCAAGGAAGATCAATGACTGATTTAGTCAAAGAAGCCTTAGAAGCTTACTTCCAGACTCTTCCATAAAGATATTTGGGGGAATAATTAATGTTCCCCCGAAATTAACTATGACGACTTGAAAAAACCAAACTATGTAAAGTAATGTAAAAAATTGCATTTAGTTCGTAGTAAGGACTTTAGTCCTTATGAGAGGACTAAAGTCCTTACTACAAACCTTTAATTATTTACACTGTTCTACTTATCTGATATTGAACTGCCTAGATTAAATGACAAAACCTGACTTTGCAAAAATGAATAAGTCAGAGTTGAAAGCTTATCTTTTAAAACATCGCAACGATACAGAAGCTTTTCACGCTTTGATGGATAAAATTACATCTGAACCGAATCAGAAATTCTATACAGTTGAAGAAGCCGGAAAGCTACAGGAATTAATTGAGGATAAGCGACGTTTACAAGGAAATAGCTAAAAATAAGCTGAAGTGTAAATAACTTCAACTTTCACCATCTCATGGCTCAACTACAACGAATTACCATTGCACCTTCCCAACTCCAAGAAAACCAAATTTTACTCACACCACAACAAGAACATTACCTAAAGCGGGTGTTACGTTTGCGTGAAGGTGAGCAATTTATTGCTATGGATGGCTTGGGTAAGTGGTGGTTAGCGCAGATTAACGCCGAACAAGCACAAGTATTAAAATCCCTAGTTGTCGCCACTGAGTTACCTGTAGCCATTACTTTAATGATGGCTTTACCCAAAGGTAGTGGTTTTGAGGAAGTAGTGCGGAGTTGTACTGAGTTGGGTGTAGCCTGTATTGCACCAGTATTGAGCGATCGCACTCTATTAAATCCTAGTCCCCAAAAGCTAGAACGTTGGCGACGCATCGCCGCAGAAGCCGCCGAACAATCAGAACGTGCTTTTGTCCCGACAATTCTAGAGCCTGTAACATTTAAAGAAGCTGTAACTAATAGCACAGCAAACCACCGCTATATTTGTGAAGCACGCGGTGAATATCATCATCTCCAAAACTTAATTAAGCCAATTACTGGTGATGTCGTGATTGCTACTGGCCCCGAAGGCGGCTGGACAGACAAAGAAATTGCAGAAGCGATCGCATCAGGATTTCAACCAGTATCTTTAGGTCGTCGCATCCTCAGAGCCGTCACAGCCCCAATAGTAGCATTATCCCTAATTTCCGCAGCCTGTGAAGTATAAATGTAAATGGGAGGCAAGGGGGACAAGGTAGACAAGAGGGAAGAAGTATTAATAACTAATGACTAATGACTAATGACTAATGACTAATGACTATTGACTAAAATGATTGAACAAATTGCGATCGCTTTTGAAAATAAAGACTATAAAACAGCAGCGAAATTACTCAAACCACTACTACAAGATTCGCCTGATAATCCTTGGGTAGTGTTTTATCTTGCTAGGCTGCATGAAGTTTCGGGAAAATATGCTGAAGCGGAAAAAGTTTATCGGCGATTATTGTTAATCACAACTAATAACAAGATTGTTACGCAAACACGCCAGGGTTTACAAAGGCTAGAAGATATTAGGAAAGAAGAAAAACAACGGGCGATCGCTCAAGCTACGTCCGAACCAAGTAATACTGAATTAGGGGTGTTAATCTTAGAACCTCTCGACAATGAGCAGAAAAACTTAGTAGCCGCTAATTTTGCCCAAATTATGCAGCTAGATGCTTATACTGCTAGGTTGTTGCTTCCTACCCGTTCTTGGAAATATTACCGTGCTGGACGCATCGGTGAACTTAAGTTTTATGGAATGCAGTTACAGCAAGCAGGTATACCTTGCTTTTGGATTACAATCAAAGCGATCGCTCAAATTCAAGTCTATCAAGTCCAGTATTTCTCCGAATCCCAGCCAAAACCTACCGTAATTTGCTCTGACCAAAGAAATATAGTAGGTTCTCTCACCTTTGATTGGGCGGAAGTTTCAGCACAGGTATTAGGACTATTACCAATTTTTGAAGAAGTGGTTGACGTAAATGCAAATCGTCAATTTGAACGCAAAACCAAAACCCAAGACTATGCCCAATTCTGTGATTTACACTTACCACAAAGACACTGTATTTTGCGAATGTGCGATCGCAGTTATGATTTTCACCAAAGTTTAGAAATCACTCCCGCAGCTAATCAAAATCTCACCAGAAGTAACTGGACTCCCTCAGTCAGTCAAAATACCATCAGAATCAATTGGAACAACTTAGTCACCTGGCTGACTAACTATTTACCACAAGCCACCATTTGGTCAGACTTTACACCTTTTGCCGAAACAGTTCTAGAACAAATGGAAATGCTGGGTAACATTCAGTCTCACATTCACCTGTTTCGCAGAGACAAGACCTATTGGGACCCAGCATTTCATTTATATAGTGGACTGATATTTAACAAAGACATGGCGCAAAACCATTAATTCTTGTCTAGTGTCCTGTAATACCAACTTTGGATTACTAGTTCTATTTGAGCAAAACTTTAAATCCAAAATCCAAAATCTAAAATCCAAAATTCCCTAGCCAGGAGTTTTTACTTGACGCGCCATATCCAAATAGCTACTCATATTAGCACCAGGACGACGACGGCCATTTGAGCCGCTAGCAGAAGGAATGAGGTACTTGGGTGCAAATGTGGTTTCAGTAGGTGTAGCAGGTTTAGTAGCAACTGGTGCAGGTGCGGGTGCGGGTGCAGATGGAGCAGTTTTGCCATTCTGAGAAGCTTCTTTCTTTGCTGCTTTCACGGGAGTAGAAGCAGACTCAGACTTAGGAGTTTCTGCTGCTTTTGCTGCCTTACCATTACCATTGGATGCTTCAACAGCAGGTTTAGGTGCAGGTGCAGGTGCAGCTACTGGTGCTGATCCAGTACCAGTTTCTTCTAGTTGTAGATAGTAGCCACCACTTTTCTTACCAGGTAAAAATCCGGTAATAAAGCTGATGATGCCAGCGATTAGTTTTTTGATAAACCCGAACATGATAATTACTCCTGAATTCCTTATCTGTAAAACCGACCGTAATGTTAAAAATTACGTCACAATACTACGTTTTATGATGATTCTCTACTTTTTATCAAACCACAACGGTTTGGTCTTCATCAAGCCTATTAGACGGAGAATAGTCTCAAATCTTGCTGCCCAGCACTGTGCAACTTGTCAATACTGAAGACTAATTATTAAATTTTATCCCAATCTAAAGCAAGATTCTGAAAGCTTGCTTAATAAAAATTAACATTGTTTTCTCTAATGCTAATCCAAAGTCATCAGTAATGAATCAGTTAACCGTTGACTATTGACTGTTGACTATGGACTATGGACTACTGACTACTGACCAATTCCTCATCCAGTCAGGAGAGTGTCATAATTTGGCTTTCAGGACGAATCTGACTGAGTTAGATTTTCTACATCATGGATACAGAAAGAATCAAATATGAACACACAAAACCAACAACGTAACCCTGTTGTGTTGGTGCATGGCATTACTGATACAGAAGCCGTCTTTGATGAAATGGCTGTTTTTCTAGGCAAACAAGGCTGGCCTGTACATTCACTGGATTTAGTACCAAATAATGGTGCAGCTGGTCTAGATGTTTTAGCACAGCAACTAGCTGGCTATATTAACAAAACTTTTGCACCAGAACAAGCCTTGGATATAGTGGGCTTTAGTATGGGTGGAATTGTCAGTCGTTACTACATACAGCGTTTAGAAGGCATTAAGCGAGTACAACGGTTTATCACAATTTCTTCGCCTCATAATGGCACTGTTGTCGCCTATGCGTCTCAGCTTCCTGGTTGTATGCAAATGCGTCCTAATAGCGAATTGCTGAGTGATTTAAATGCTGATGTGATGATGTTACAGCAGTTAAATTTCACTTCGATTTGGACAAATTACGATTTAATGATTATTCCGGCACATAGCTCTAAAATGCCTCTGGGTAAAGAAGTAATCATTCCAGTAGCCTTACATTCATGGATGCTGACAGATTCTCGTTGTATAGCAGAAGTAGCCAAAGCCTTAGCAGAACCAGTCAAGCTAAATGTAGAGAATTCAACTAATTTGTATGGGTTGGAAGTAGAAAGTAGAGAATGGGGACTAGAGGCTGGATAATCTTATACCAATTTGGCAAAGGATTACGACAAAGAGACTTTTCAAAAGCTCAACAGCAATCATTCCAAATCCAAAATCTAAAATCTAAAATCCAAAATTGTATTACTTTCTATCACCTATTTGGGCATATTCTTGACTGCCGAAAATTGCTTCTACATGACGATAATATTTAAACTCCATTAAATTATTAAACGGATCTTCTAAGAAAAAGGTGCGATGTTCTAAGGTACTTCCCACAAAGCGATTCTTGGGTTCTTCACGAAATAAGAGCTGTCTTTGTTGCGCCCTTTCTAGTAGTTCTTCCCAGTCGGTTTCTTCAGCGAAAATTAAGCCAAAGTGTCTGGGGTAAATAGTGCGTTGACGGGTTAATGGTTCTTTCGTGAGATGGGCTACGAGTTGATGTCCATAAAGATTGAGAATGAGGGCTTGGGGGTTTTCTCGCCCGGCTGTGCAGCCTAAACCATCAACATAATAAGCCTTGGCTTGAGGAATATCAGTCACGGGGAAAGCAAGATGAAATATGGTTTGGTTCATAAATTGGGTATGGGGAATTGGGCATTGGGCATGGGAGTATTAGGGTGATTTTTTATTCTCTACTTTTGCCCTACACATAATTTTTAGCAATTTTGCCTGTTGGTTCTGCTCTAACCTGTAAAGAAAATATAAACTATGCACTTTGGGATGGGGAGGTAAAGTGAAGAAAATGCCTGAATCCTGTCAATTGCTGACTGTGGGCTAAATTCTGCTGTTGAGCAATGAAAAGTTTGGGTTTTACGCCCCTCTCCTACAAGGAGAGGGGTTGGGGGTGAGGTCACAAATACTCATCGAATTCACGTTAAAATTCGCTATTCTGGTTGATATCTGGGCAACACTACCATAGTTTATTGCTGATGATCTCATTAATTAGCTCTGCCAATCCTTGGTTAGTAGGAATAGCACTGAACGCCATCTTGTTGAGTTTCGTTTGGTTTGTTCCCAAAAAGCTGTTGACTCCGGCAGGAATACTCCACGCTGGGATATTGGGTGTATTGGTTTGGGGGACTCTCGGCTGGCAGGGATATTTAGTGGTAGCGTTTTATTTTTTAGTAGGTTCTGGTGTGACACGCATTGGTTTAGCACAAAAAGAAGCCGAAGGGATAGCGGAAAAGCGTTCAGGTGTAAGAGGCCCGGAAAACGTTTGGGGTTCGGCTTTGACTGCGGCTTTATGTGCTGTCGGCTTGGGGCTAATTAATACCGGAATTGTACCCAGTCCCCAATCCCTAATCCCCAGTCCCCAATCCCTTTTGATGTTGGGTTATGTGGCGAGTTTTAGCACCAAATTATCTGACACCTGTGCTAGTGAAGTTGGTAAAGCCTACGGTAAAAGGACTTTTTTAATTACGACACTACAACCAGTAGCCAGAGGAACAGAAGGCGCAGTCAGTTTAGAGGGGACTTTAGCGGGTGTAGTAGCTTCCGTTGCGATCGCTATTTTAGGCTGGGGTGTGAGTTTAGTTACACCGATGGGTATACTGTGGTGTGTCGTAGCAGCATTTATTGCCACAAACCTAGAAAGTGTAATTGGCGCAACCTTGCAAGCTAAATACACTTGGTTAACAAATGAAGTTGTTAATATTTTTAACACTTTAATTGGTGCGATCGCTGCTATGGTATTCGCCTTTATTTGGGCGAGTCTAGTTTAGTTAGGGATTGGGGAATAGGAATAGAAAGTAACAAATAATTTATTCCTTCAATTCCCAATGCCCCATTCCCAAAAATTCGTTATTTTGAAGCTGAATAAATTTCAGTGAAAGTCACTTTTGGCTACATAGCTAAATTTGACTGTTTTGTGTATGCTAAAAAACTTGATTTTTCTGAATAGAAAATTTATTTATCTTTTAATTTTTTCTTTAACATCGCATTACTGGTAAATGAGTTACAAAATTTCCAGAAAAAGCCATATAAATTAAGTCGGAAGTTAATTCCCTTTCTATATTTCTTTCTTTTCCCAGTCCCCAGTCCCCAATCCCCAACCCCCATTACCAGGTGAACTCATGGAAAATCTAACTTTTTTAAGCGTTGACGACCAAGCAATTTCTCTAGAACAAACAGTAAAATATCTGCAAGTTTCAGGGAAATTAGGTCAATTTATTAGTGATGTGCTGCGTCAGTATGTAATTGAGCAGGAATTCAATAACCGTGGGGATATGGAAATTAACCCAGCCCTCACCGAACAAACGATTATTGATTTCCGGCTGAAAAATCAACTAGCTGATCCGCAGGCTTTTCAGGAGTGGTTGAAGAGAAATGGCACAGACTACAACACATTCCACACGGCAATTACATCGAACTTCAAACTAGAAAAATTAAAAGCTGTAGTGACAGAAGCAAAAATCTCTGAATATTTTATTGAACGCAAGATTTTTCTAGATCGGGTGGTAATCTCACGAATTGTTGTTGATAGTCGAGAACTGGCGGAGGAGTTACAACTGCAAATTGCTGAAGGAGGTAGTTTTGAGCAATTAGCTAAGGAATATTCCCAAGCAGACGATCGCATTGTCAACGGCATGATGGGGCCAATTAGCCGAGGCACAATGCCGGATGTCTTAAGGGCGGCGGTAGATATGGCTCAACTCGGACAAGTCATCGGCCCCATCGAACTGGATGGACGTTATGGATTGTTTCGCGTCGAACAATTTTTACCAGCGTCTTTGGAAGATACGCAATTAACACAAGCACTACAAAACGAACTATTTGAAAAATGGCTAGCGGAGAAAATTCAAAAGCTGACAGTCAAATTACAGGTGAGTTAAAACTTCAGGATAATGAATCTCTAAGACAATACGTGCTAGCTGCTATACCTTGGAATCAACCACCTCTGGGTTTGCTCAATCCTGAACAAAAATCCCAATTAGAACAACGCTTAGAAACCCGTCGCTATCGACTGGGAGAAAAAATTTGGTCGAGTGAAGTAGGCGGATATCAGTTTTTAATTATTGCTGGTAAAGTCCGTCTGCGGGAGGAAGACACGGGTACGCCTCTAGCGGCTTTGGAAGTGGGAGACTGGTTTGGTGATTTGCAAAAAATCCCAGGAGACTATAAAGCTGTAGCAGCGACAAAAGAAGTAGTTGTGGCTTGTTGGGATACAAAACTCTGGGCGGAAATATCTAACTCGGATGTGGAAGATTTTTGGTTAGGTGTTGTGCAGCCGGAAATCCCCACAGTCGTCACCGAGACGCAGGTATTTCAGCCTGCGACACCAGAACCTACCACAACCCCAACAGCCCAAAGTTACCCCTTTGTGGCTAGTTGGAATACGGCTGCGGCTTGTTTAACTATGGCAGCCCAACAGTTAAATAATCCTGTGAAATTAGAATGGGTACAACGCCAACTGCGGGGACAAAATCCTAAACAGGTGATGGAAGCTGGTGAGAAACTGGGCTTAGTTTTGCGCCGCTTAAACGTGAGTTGGAGTGAGTTACGCCAGTTATCATTCCCGGCTTTATTACATTGGGAATCTCAGTCATGGGTAGTAGTTTATGGGATGAAAGGCGATCGCTTGATTGTCGCTAACCCCCAGCATCCTGATAGTATTTGTGAGAATCTGCCCCAATCTGTAGTAGAAGAATCCTGGGATGGGCAGTTATGGCAAGTTGAACTCATCTCCCGACAAGAAAAATTTAATCTCAGTTGGTTTACGCCAGCCGTTTGGAAATACAAAGGACTATTAGGGGAAGTTTTACTAGCTTCCTTTACCTTGCAATTATTGGGTTTGGGGACACCACTAATTACCCAAGTGGTGATTGATAAAGTCATGGTACAAGAGAGTTTACCCACTCTCGATGTCATGGCGATCGCACTGTTATTTATTGCGTTATTTGAGTCTATACTCGGTATTCTGAGGCTATTTATCTTTACCCACACAGCCAGACGCTTAGACTTAAGTTTATCAGCACAGTTATTCCGTCATCTCATGCGCTTGCCCTTGGCTTATTTTGAGTCGAGGCGCGTCGGTGATACTGTCGCCAGAGTGCAAGAATTGGAACAAATCCGCCAATTTCTCACGGGTACAGCCCTAACGGTGATTTTAGATAGCATCTTTGCCGTCGTCTACTTGGTATTGATGTTTTACTACAATATTCCCCTTACCTTTGTGGCGTTGGCGGTGTTACCGTTGTTTGCAGCTTTAACCTTAGTGGCGACACCGATTTTGCGGAACTGGTTAAACGAAACCTTTAACCGCAGTGCTGATAGTCAGTCATTTTTAGTAGAAACAGTCACGGGTATCCACTCTGTGAAAGCCCATGCTGCCGAATCTGTAGCGCGCGATCGCTGGGAAGGCTTATTTGCTCGTTTCGTGCGTACCGGCTTTAAAGCTTCCACCACTTCTAACATTAGCAGTAATATTGGCGACTTCCTCACTAATTTTTCTTCTCTGTTAATTCTCTGGTTTGGTGCGAAATTAGTCATTGATAGACATATGACAGTCGGGCAACTTGTAGCTTTTCAGATGTTATCTGGCAGGGTGACAGGGCCACTGTTAAGGTTAGTGCAGTTATGGCAAAATCTGCAACAAGTCTTACTCTCAGTAGATAGAATCGGTGACATTCTCAACGTCGCCCCAGAAGCCGAAATGGGGACGGGCTTAGTATTACCACCATTGAAAGGACAAATAAGTTTTGAACAGGTATTTTTCCGGTATAAAGCTAATACTGAACCTGTGGTGCGAGGAATTTCTTTTAATGTTGAACCAGGACAATTCGTCGGAATTGTCGGGCGTAGTGGTTCGGGGAAAAGTACCCTATCAAAACTTTTGCAGCGACTATATCAAATAGAATCAGGACGGATTTTGATTGATGGATTTGATATCAAGAGTGCTGATTTATCCTCATTGCGACAACAAATTGGTGTAGTTCTCCAAGAAGACTTTTTATTTAATGGTTCTATCTTGGAAAATATCACCCTTGGTAATCCTGATATTACCGCCGAACAAGTGGTGCAAGCAGCCAGAATGGCAGTAGCCCACGATTTTATTAGTCAATTACCCTATGGCTATGAGACTAATGTCGGAGAAAGGGGAACAGCTTTATCGGGAGGACAAAGACAACGCATTGCTTTAGCAAGATTGTTTCTTTCCGATGCGCCGATTTTAGTCTTAGATGAAGCGACTAGTGCTTTAGATAGTGAAACTGAGCAACAAGTATTGCAAAATCTACAAGCAATTTCCACTAACCGGACTGTGTTTTTGATTGCTCACCGTTTTGCACCTTTGAAACGTGCTGATCAGATTTTCGTGTTAGAAAAAGGTGTGATTGCTGAACGCGGAACTCATACAGAATTATTACAGCAAAAGGGTTTGTATTGGTCACTGTATCAGCGTCAGCAAGCGAATGTGTAATACCAATTCGCAATTCGCAATTCGCAATTCGCAATTGCGAAATTCTGGGTTGACGTAAGGAAACCCAACACCTATATCTATGTTGGTTTACCCTACGGGAACGCCAAGGGCAAACGCCTTGCTCAACCCAACCTACTAAAGTTGTCTACAAACCTTTAATTTAGTATGAGTTCGATAAGCCTTTTTTGACCTCTCCCCCAGCCCCTCTCCGACGCGGAGAGGGGAGTAAAGAGCTAAAATATCAACAAAAAATGAGGTTTTAAAGCCTCTCTCCTTGCAGGGGATAGGTACTCTGACGAGAAGCCGCTTCGCGTCTTTGGAGAGGGGTTCTTCTGTTCGTCGAACTCATGTTAATTAGTGTGGATAAAGATTTCAGCTTGACTTTAGCAAAGATGGGTGATGATATGGATAGCGAGGTTATACAGTGATTGTATATGTCTGACGATTTGTTAAAGTCTTTTCAACAAGCATACAGAAATTTAGAGTTATTGCCACTGATTCAGACAAGAGATTTAGAGAGATTTAGGGTGGATTATGGTGATGATGTGATTGCTGAATTAGAGCAGTTGGTTGAAGATAGCCCTAATGGTGATGGCAAGATTATTTTTACAGGACATCGTGGTTGTGGCAAGTCTACTTTGTTAGCGGAGTTTAGCAGGCGATCGCAAGACCGTTACTTTGTGGTTTTGTTCTCTATTTCAGACACAATTGAAATGTCTGATGTCAATCATATCAATATTTTGTTTTCTATTGCTGTAAATTTAATGTACGAAGCGGAAGCTCTGAAAGTGGAGATTCCTAAGTCTACAAAAGATGCTTTGTATAAATGGTTCGCAACTCGGACTAAGACAGAAGAATTTAATCTTGAGGCGGAAACTTCTCTGGGTTTCGATTTACTTAAATTAATTAGTAATAAATTAAAAGCTGATGCGGCTGTCCGCTATGAAATTAAGCAGGAATTCGAGAGAAAAATTTCTGATTTAATTGCGCGAATTAATGAAATTGCGGCTATCATTCATGTTGCCACAAAAAAAGATGTTTTAGTTATTATAGATGATTTAGATAAATTGGAATTGGAAAGAGTCAATGATATTTATAGAGATAATATCAAAGCTCTATGTCAACCAAACTTTAGAATTATTTATACTATACCTATTGCTGTTTTAAGAGATAAGTTTCTCAGACCACTAATTGAGACAGAAACTAATGACCAAGTTGTAGTCATGCCTGTATTAAAATTATTTGAACAGGGGCAAAATCGTCAACCTAATGCCCAGCCTCGCCCACAAGCGAAAAATATTTTATGTGAAATCTTACAAAAGCGAATTCCTGCTGCACTTATAGAATTACAAGCAGTAGAAGATATTGTTGTTAATAGTGGTGGTGTGTTGCGAGAGTTGGTGAGAATTGCTAATGAATGTTGTCGTATTTGTCTGCGGTTAATTCGTCGTAAACCAGGACAGGCGGTGGTCATTAATCAGCAAATTTTAGACGAAGCAATTAATAATATCCGCAATGATTTTGCTGTGCCTTTGGGGAAAATTGACTATACCATCTTGCAAACTACATATCAGAACTTTATGCCTGATGATCCCAAAGAACCTGAGTTTTTAGACTTACTTCACGGGCTTTATGTTTTGGAATATCGCAATCGCAAAAACTGGTATGATGTTCACCCCATCGTTGTAGAACTCTTGAGAGAGCAGGGTTTCATCAATGACAATTAATGAACTATTTGATGATGATGACAATCTAGATGCTTATGATGATTTAATTGTCAGCATTCAAGCGAAAGAACAGGGTTTGAGTTTGCTGATAGCTGTTTGCGATGATTTGAATTTTCGAGAGCAAATTATCGAGCAGTATGAAACAGAATTACAACCAGAAATCCGTCCTTATCGTGTGACATTACCCAGAGGTGAGCCAAGTTTGAGGGCTGCTATTGCTCACTTAGTGGAAAATGAAGCATATTTGCAGCAACATCAACCAGCAGTAATTACGGTGACTGGTGCAGAAAAGCTTTATTTTCTCAAGCTGGGAAAGGAGCGTTCTGAACAAGAAATATTTTTCGGTTATTTGCAGTGGACTAGAGAAGCTTTAAGGGAATTTCCCTTTGCTATTGTCTTGTGGGTGACTAATCAGCTTTTAGTTAGTTTGATTAAAAAAGCTCCTGATTTTTGGAGTTGGCGAAATGGTGTTTTTCACTTTATATCAAAAAAGAAAAACACTGTTTCTAGTAGAGAGTTAGAGCCAATTTTTTATGCTTTTATTGGTCATGAAATATCGAACTTTGATGATGACAATCCTTACTTGCTACCTATAGAAGATTTGCAAAGATTTATTCAGGATCAGGAAAAACGGGGTGAAAAAGATGCAACTTTAGCGACTTTGTATTTTAATTTAGGTCATATTTATAGCGAAAGACTTGAAAGAAGTGAATTTCAAGACTACCAAAAAGAGCAAGAATTAGGAATTAAGTATTTAAGCAAGGCTGTAGAACTGCAAAAAGAGTTAGGTTTAGAAAGAGACGTAGCTCTTAGCCTCAACAACCTAGCAGAACTCTACCGTTCCCAAGGGAAATACAGCCAAGCCGAACCATTGCACATCCAAGCTTTGGCACTGTCGCGCAAACTCCTGGGTGAAGAACATCCATCTGTCGCCACTAGCCTCAACAACCTAGCAGCACTCTACCGTTCCCAAGGAAGATACAGCGAAGCCGAACCCTTGTACATCGAAGCTTTAGCACTGAGGCGCAAACTCTTGGGTGAAGAACATCCATCTGTTGCCACTAGCCTCAACAACCTAGCAGAACTCTATCGTTCCCAAAGGAGATACAGCGAAGCCGAACCCTTGTACATCGAAGCTTTGGCACTGTGGCGCAAACTCCTGGGGGAAGAACATCCAGATGTCGCCACTAGCCTCAACAACCTAGCTCTACTCTACCGTTCCCAAGGGAAGTACAGCGAAGCCGAACTGTTGTTAATTCAGGCCTTGGCACTGTGGCGCGAACTCTTGGGTGAAGAACATCCATCTATTGCCACTAGCCTCAACAACCTAGCAGAACTGTACCGTTCCCAAGGGAAATACAGGGAAGCCGAACCCTTGTACATCCAAGCTTTGGCACTGCGGCGCAAACTCCTGGGTGAAGAACATCCATCTGTCGCCACTAGCCTCAACAACCTAGCTGCACTCTACAACTCCCAAGGGAAATACAGCCAAGCCGAAGCCTTGTACATCCAAGCTTTAAATATTTTAGAGCGACAATTAGGGTTAAATCATCCTAATACGGTAACTGTGCGTAAAAATTTAGCATATTTGCGCGACTCTCTCACCTCAGAACAATAAAATTCAAGTTCCTAACCTCATCAGTCATGTTCTGAACGCGAAGTTTCATGCTCTGAACACCAATTTTCGTGTTCCGAACACCAATTTTCGTGTTCCGAACTCGAAGTTTTATGCTCTGAACTCAAAGTTTTATGCTTTCAACTCGAAGTTTCATGTTCCAAAGGAGAATGTTCTTGTTCTGAGGTGAAATAATGTTTGTTTTCAAGCCATTGGCTAGATATCGCTCTCAATTTAATCATATCTATTTTTCAGCGATCGCTCATCAATAATTATCTCTTTTCTGTTACTTTCTCAAGTAAATAACGAGTAAGTAGGTTAAATTATCCATCATCACAAAGGGATTGAGTGATTAACCTCACTAACTTAATCACTTAATCCTCAATAGACTAAACTCTATAAACTATGAACTTGAGTGATGATGATTTAATTTTGCCCTTTCTCAACCAGGCTCAAACTTATCAAGAGCAAGGTTTATACAGTGAAACTTTAGGTTGTTATCTACAATGTCTAGAATTTTGTCAAAATCGTTGGGGTAAAGAACACCTAACCGTTATCACCAGTTTCCATCACTTAGCTACTTTTTATCATGCCAATGGTAGAAACGGTTCTGCTGAATATTGTTATGTCAAAGCATTAGAAATTACGCGTAGAGTGCGAGGAGATGAACATCTAGATGTTGCTACTAGTTTAGATAGGTTAGCGTATTTTTATCGTTCTCAAAATAGGCACAACGAAATAGAGCCTTTGTATATTGAAGCTTTGACAATTAGGCGCAAACTTTTGGATGCAGAACATCCTGATATTGCTACTAGCTTTAAAAGGTTAGAACATCTCTATTATTCCCAAAATAAATATAATGAAGCCGAAATTTTGTATCTTGAAGCTTTGGGAATTAAAAGTAAGTTGTGGGGAAGAGAACATCCTGATATTGCTACTCTCCTCAATAAATTAGCAGAAATATACCGTTACCAAGGTAAATATAGTGAAGCCGAACCGCTATATATTGCAGCTTTAGAAATAAGATGGAATTTACTAGGAAAAGAACAGCCCGATGTCGTTACTATTCTCAATAACCTAGCAACGCTTTATTGTTTCCAAGGTAAATACAGTGAAGCTGAAACATTATACGCCCAAGCATTAAGGCTAATCTTTTTAAATCAAGAACATCGTCATGTCACTACTATTCTAAATAATGTAGCAACCCTATACAATTACCAAGGCAGATATAATGAAGCTCGATTATTGTGTCTGCAAATATTAGCACTTAAATACAAGCTGCTAGGAGAAAACCATCTTGATATTATCCCTACACGGAATAACCTAGCAGTAATTTGTCACTCACAAGGTATGTATACAACTGCTGAATCATTTTTGATTCCAGCCGGTTCAATGATTGAAAAATTACAAGGAAAAGAACACATTGATTTTGCCACATACCTCAACAACCGGGTAGAAATTAGTCGTTTTCAAGCTAGAAATTACTATAAATGGGCAGAATATGTTTTACAAGAAGCTTTAACAATCAAGCGTAAATTACTAGGAGAAGAACATCCTGATGTTGCCAATATGTTGAATAATCTAGCAGTTATCTATTATCTGCAAGATAAATTTAATGAAGCGGAATCTCTGTTTATTCAAGCTTTAACAATTATCCGTCAGTTATTGGGAGAAGAACACCCAGATTTTGCTACTAGCCTCAACAATTTGGCATTCTTTTACTATTCACAACAAAGATACAGTGAAGCTGAACCTCTGTTTATTCAAGCTTTAGATATTTTAGTACAGCAATTAGGGACGAATCATCCCCATACGGTGAGCGTGCGTCACAACTTAGCAGATTTACGCGATGCTTCTCACTCAGAAAACTAAAAATTTAGTTTTTTCAACTTCTTAGTTTTATACCTTCCCCTAGTAAATGTTCTGTGGCTTTGCCAACAAAAAACTTTTCAAACAGGTATAATGGCGCACTTAACGGCCCCAATCCGTTGAGAATCATTGCTTTAACTGCTTGACCTGGGCTAACTATTTCTTGCTGGTGTGTTCCTAGTATTTGGTTTATTTGTTCTACCAAACACATTTGGTCAACTATCCCTGCCACTATGCCGCAGTGGTCAATATCTTGTACTCTTATTTCTGATACTGATGGTGTCATTTATCAAAAATACCATTGATCTCCTCTCTTACCTGCGGAATTTGGGTTTAGTCTTGCTTTCCCCATGATATCTGTAAGTGTTTTAAGTAAATTTATTCAGCAAAGTAAAAGCATGGGGGAAATTGCTTTGTTGAAATCTTTTCGTGTTTGGGTAAAAGATAATAAAGCTTGATAGACGTAGGTTGGATAAAGCGTAGCACAACCCAACATAAATATCGTTAATTTTAATGAATATTGGTGTTGGGTTTCCTTACGTCAGCCCAACCTACTTGGCTATAAAGAATTTACGTTTTACTTGATAAATTGTCTCTCAAATCATGATGGCTGGTAACTCATAATTATGCCACTGACGCTGATACCATTCAGCGACTAGGGGACGGATTTTAAATTGGGGTTTATCTTCGCCTGTGACATCAATTCGCACACAGGAATAAGGACGACGTTTCTCAAAACCTTGTCCATTACGTCCGAGGAAAAAATGCGATCGCGCAATTAATCTTTCTGTATTTCCCCAAGTTTCTGTTAAGTCTGCGCCTTCTGTCCGTTGGCGACGTAAACTATAGCCACTACCACCACAAACTAACCAATTGATATTGCTGTCGGCGTGTCCTGTGTCTAGGGTTTGCAGATATTCTAAGCAATGAGCGTGACCATTTAAAACTAAGTCTACCAAAGGTCGTCCTTGGTTAAGTTTACCGATCGCTGCGGCTACAGCCTGAAAAACTTCCCGCAAATGGCTGCGAATAGCCAGGGTTTGCGCCTGTTCCCATTTCGTCGCCTCTGTCACATATGGCGGATGATGAAAATAGATGACTCTTCCCCGCACTTCGGGATTATGCCAAGATGCAATTAATCTCTGCTTTAGCCAGTCTAGTTGTACGGTGTCGATTTTTTGCGGCTGTTCAGTGGTTAATTGTTTGCTGATATCTAAAATAATTTCTTCAATTTGAGATAACTTGTGGTGAAAATCGTCTAATTGTTCAGCTTCGTTGGGATTTTCAGGATTTAATTTAGCGGAAGATTCAATAATTTGCATTTTCTCCCTTTCTAAGTCTTGCTGACGACTGGCTAAAATTTGCCGATCGCGATCGCCTTTTTGAGTGTGGGGTAAAGGCTGGGGTGCATTGAATGTATTAGAATCAAGGGCGAAAAAATCAATCCCACCATAGCGAAAGGTGTAATAACGATTGGGTATGCGTGTGAAATACCCCGGTTTATAGACGAGAGTGCGTCCTGTGTCGGTGGTAGCGGTGTAGTGTTGATCTAAATGACGGGGTAATTCTCCTGGTAACTTCAACCTATGGAGATAATCAATAAACGCCTTAGCATAAGCATCGCCAACACCAGAACCATGTAAACCGACATCAATATCTAACTGCGATCGCAATACATACCGAATCGGTAAAGTGGTCAGAGACAGTAAACTTAAAACTAACGGTAATTCATAGTAATCATGATTGCCGGGGACAGGGAGAACTGGTAACTTAAACACTATGCGATCGTAAGCGATATCTTTGGGATGTTCCCCTCCCACAAGTAATTCCCGATAAGGTTGAATAAAATTTTGGTGATAATATTCACTCGAACCCACTAAATAAACCACATCACCTGTATGTAGTAAAAAGCGACAGTCTTGATAGTGGGGTAACATCAACTCTGCAACTTGTCGCTGGGGGTTATGTCCCTTATGTTTTCCCGAACCACTATCACCCACAACTAAAAAAGAGAATTCTTTTGAGTCTGCTTGTCCGTCTTCTAGAACTAAGCGCGTTTGGTCGATGTTTCGTTCTAAAATTGACGCATCTTGCCAACGTACTCGTTGCTGCATTTTACGGATTTTCTTGGCTATTGCAGGATCATGAACCAGTTTCACGATCATTTACTCCTTTTTGAGTGCTGAGTAGTGTTAGCGGAAGCGGGGCGTTAGCCCGTGCTGTTAGCGGAAGCGGGGCGTTTAGCCCGTGCTGAGTGGTGAGTGGTGAGTAATGAGTTAGCGACAGCGTAAGGTACCAAAGCCCTCGGTGTTAGATGCGTTGCGGCTTACGTCTAACGCACCCTACATATACTACATATATTTTCAGGATGAAAGTTTGAGTTTGAGACGAGAATATTATCGTTTCCCGTGAGAACATTGCAGTTTCAAACGAGAAAATTCCTGTTGCAAATTAGAAAGTTCTTGTTCCAAACGAAAACGTTTTTCTTCTAAATGAGAATATTTTAGTTCATAACTCAGATATTGATGTTCATAATGATAATTTTCACGTTTTTACCCTCAATCACGAACTTCCAAAACTAAAATTGAGTTTCTACTCACTACTCAGCACGGACTAAACGTCTCGTTTCCGCTAACAGCACTCATCACTCATCCCTCCTCACTCCCTGACTCTTTCAACTCAATCTGTAAGTTCGGTAATCCTTCTAATTTCTCCATTGGTTCTAATTCTGGCACTGAGGGAACAAATACTTTTAACGCGCCAGGAACACATTTAATGTCAACTGGTGTTGTTCCTACGACTTCGCCATCAATTACTATCTTTTGTGGTGGATCTGTGGTGATTTTGAACTGTTTCGCACGTAAATAACCAATATCATCGCGTTCGGCGGCGTTTCCTGAAGAAGCGGTTTGAAATAGATGATAGGTAGCGGCGATCGCTCCGGCTTTACTACTAGGAGCTACAATTGTTAAATCTAATAATCCATCATCATAGACAATTCCCGCCGGGCCTTGGGCTAAAACTGAAGTTGGGGGTGCAGCATTGGCTACAGTTACCGCCGCCGCAGTAGTTTTGATGATTTTATCTTCTGTTTCAATTTCGACATCAAAGCTTTCTAACTCTCTTAACTGCTGAATTCCCGCTAGGATATACGCCATAATCCCAAAGCGTTTTTTGGCTTCTCTGTCTGCTAGTTCTACAGTTTCCGCCTCAAACCCAATTCCCGCTAATAGAATCATTGGCAGATCATTGCAATAAGCTATATCTACATCACGGGTGATTCCCTGTAAAATCGTCCGACAAGCTGCGTCAATAGTATCAGGAACTCTTAAAGCAGCTGCAAAAGCGTTAGCTGTCCCTCGTGAGATAATCCCAAAGGGAATATTAGTCCCAGCCACAGCCACAGCCGCCGCCGATAAAGTTCCGTCACCACCAGAGGCGATAATTAAATCGACACCCCGTTGAACTGCTGCTGTTGCCAGTTCATCAGCACCAGTTTCTTCTGTAGTTAATTGCACATCTAAATTAAGTTCTGGTTCTAAAATTGACCGAATTTGAGCCAAATCCAAATCTGGATTACCTTGTCCAGCCACGGGATTAAAAATCAGGCAAGCGGAACGATTCATAAAATTGCCAAAGGTTAAATGCGATCGCTAAACCATTTTCTTTTACAGTATCATTTTTGCCAAATCTTCGCGTATTTCTAGAAGGAGGGGTGTAAGGGTGTGGGGGTGTAGGGGAGACAAGACAGACAAGGGAGAGAATAAATCATACCCAATCCCCAGTCATTTTTGAATTTTGAATTTTGAATTTAGTTAGTCCCCAATCCCCAGTCTTGCCAAATTTAACCCTCAACAATTACACTGAGATTAATTAAGCTTCTCAGGGTTTATACTTATCTTGAACACGCTGGTGGGACGCTACGAAATCATCAAGTTACTAGGTGGCGGTGGTTTTGCCGTCACATATCTGGCTAGGGATAATTTTCAACCTAGTAAACCCTTATGTGTTGTAAAACAACTACGTCCCAACCAAACCCAAAGCCGCGTTATCGAATTTTTTGAGAAAGAAGCCGCTATCCTCGAAAGACTGGGAAAACATCCCTACATTCCTCAACTACTGGCACACTTTAACCAAGACCAGAATCTATATATAGTGCAAGAGTTTATCGAAGGGCAAGATTTAAGTCGAGAAATTGTACCTGGTAAGCGGCTGAGTGAAAGTTATGTCACCAAACTTTTACAAGATGCGTTAGAAATCCTCTCCTTTGTCCATCAACAGGGAGTTATTCACCGCGACATCAAACCCCAAAACTTAATGCGTCGCCAAGATGGCAAGATTATTTTGATAGACTTCGGCGCAGTCAAAGAATTAGGAACATTAATGATTAATAGCCAAGGTGAGGTCAATTCTAGCGTAGTGATTGGCACACCTGGTTATATGTCTTATGAACAATATCGCGGTAAACCTTGTTTTGGTAGCGATATTTATGCGTTAGGGGTAATGGCTATTCAAGCTTTAACAGGTGTTTTACCCGCAGAATTGCCAGAAGACAGCCAAACAGGGGAAATTATCTGGCAAAATCAAGTACAGGTGAGCGATCATTTGGCTGAAGTGTTAACTAAAATGGTGCGTCATCATTTCAGTATGCGCTACCCTAACGCCACAGAAACATTACAAGCTTTAATCTCAGTCACAGCACCATTACCACCGACAGTTGTATCTGAGGTTAACAAGGAATTATATCTGCAAGAAGTTACGAGTCGCGCCCAGCAGGGTGAAGGTGATCTTTCTGTCATTGCTTTGAGAATATTAGAATCAAGGCGCGTCGAGTTGGGGTTGTTGGAGGAGGAAGCAAGAGAAATTCAAGCACAAGTTTTGCAACCCTATCGGGAATATCAACGCAAGTTAAAAGAATATGAACAGGCGTTAATTGATGTAGTCAAACAAGAATATCCCCTTAGTCAGCGAACACAAAAGGAATTACAAGACTATCAGCAATATTTGGGATTACGGAATGAAGATATTGCAGCCATAGAAGCAAGAGTATTTGCGCCACTACAGTCAGAATTACAACGACAGCAGCAGGAAGCCGAAAGATTACATCAACAACAACAGCGAAAACAACAACAGGAAGCGTCTAAGGCTAAATCTAACGCCATTATTCAAACTCAAACCTTTGAATTTGAAACCGCTACCATTACAGTTATAAATTCAGGGTTTATAGGTTTAGGAAAGAAACATGAAATCAACCGCATTCGGGGAAGTGCTGAGTATTTTAGAGAAAACCTGGGTAATGGCGTGTCTTTAGATATGGTGGCAATTCCTGGCGGTAAATTTATCATGGGTTCACCAAAAAATGAACCAGGACGAAATGATACTGAAAGTCCACAGCATCCAGTTAATGTAAAACCCTTTTTCATGGGTAAATTTCCTGTGACTCAAGCACAATGGCAAGCTGTTACTGGTTTTGCTAAGGTGAATATTGATTTAAATCCCAACCCATCTCATTTTAAAGGTGCTAATCGTCCTGTAGAAAAGGTTTCTTGGTATGAGGCGGTAGAATTTTGCGCGAGATTATCTCAAACAACTGGGAGAATTTATCGTTTACCGAGTGAAGCAGAATGGGAATATGCTTGTCGCGTGGGGACGACTACGCCCTATTACTTTGGTGAAACAATTACCAAGGATTTAGCGAATTACGACAATATTTACCAACAAACAACTGATGTGGGAGCATTTCCTGCAACCCTCTTTGGTTTATCTGATATGTGTGGTAATATATGGGAATGGTGTCAGGATAAGTGGCACAAAAATTATGACAATGCACCTACCGACGGAAGTGCTTGGTTCGGTGCTAATAATAAATATAGGCCGTTGCGCGGTGGTTCTTGGCCCAGTAATCCTTGGCTCTGTCGCTGTGCATCTCGTAGCTGGAGTGAGCCGGAATACAGGGCCGACTACATCGGTTTTCGGGTTGTGTGTTCCGCCGCGAGGACTTAGCTCTTTACAATTTTGCCCTTTAGCACTTTGCGCTTCTTTTTATCTTCTTGCCCTCTCACACCTCGCGCGATGAAATTTTTTTACAATTTTTGGATGAGTATTTTCAACTGTACTAAAGGAAACTTTAAATTTAATCAAGTGGTAAGTATTATGTAGTGCGATAGTGCGATCGCCTTTCAAAATCTAAGGTGCGTCAGTGCGAGAGAAGCTAACTATACCGAGAAATTATTCATACTGACGCACCCTACCAAACTGTAAATACTGGTTAGGATGCGATACGGATATTGAGAGATTAATTTACCCTAACTCTAACTCACTAACTACCAAAATTCTCAACTCTGTGACTCGTTGCAAAGCTGCATCATTAGTCAAAAAAGCATCACAACCGCTTGAGATAGCAGTTGCAATCTGCAAAGCATCGGGTAACTGAAGATTGTAACGCATCCGAATGTTTGCAGCATTTTGTGCGATCGCAGCATTGATATCTACAAAAACAACTTCATTACTGAGTAATACATCAACAAAGGCTTGCTCTAAATCCGGTAAGCCTGAACGTATAGCACCCACTAAACATTCAGATAATGTTATCGGAGATACCACGGCTTGAATATCAGTTGCCAATCGGTCAAAAATTGGTTCTACTAAATAAAAAAATTGTGGATTACGCTCTACAAAATAAATAACTGGTGCTGTATCAATAAATATGTGAGAAACCCCTGCTAATGCTTCACTAATTCTCATTATTCTGTTTTTAACAAATCTTCCCGATGTTCATCCCCTTCACGCCTAGTTTGAGAAACCCACTGTTGAGCATCTTCACCAAAGAGTGGATGAGAAGCCATACCTTTTAAATCGCTCCATTTGCGTTTTGTCTGTGCCGGAATCAGGCGTTTTTTCATACGTTCTACTAAATATTCCATCACCGTTAATTGCTCTTCTGGTGTGAGTTTGTCAATCTCGCTGAACATTTTTTGCAGTGGTAAATTCATCAATTTAACTCAATATTTATTTCCTGATTGTAACCTCAACGATAAATTTCATGAGGCGATTTTATGAATACTGTTTTTAACTTACGTAACTTTTCCAGAACTGGGTTAGGGTTACGGCTTTGTTCTGCTCTCATGCGATCGCCCCACTCCATCCAATCAGTCATATAAGCATCTATTGCTTGCTGATTTTGTAAATAGTAAAGAATAGTTGCATAAACTTGTTCTAAAGTTAAGGAAGTGTAAGTTTTAGCAATTTCTTCTGGTGTTCTAGCATGAAATAGGTAGTCAAACAAGATAGTTTCAATTCCTACGCGTGTACCTTTCAACCTAATATCATCGGGGGCTAGAAAGGTAAAATATTCTTCAATTTGCATAGTTATTGCAAGTTAATATTATCCACCTCTATTAATCTTAACATCCAAACAATTGCCGCTATATAGTACGATCGCCCTAACTCACACCTGATCCCCTAGTGTTACAAACTGTAAACAAAAACCAAAATAAACTTAACTAAAATCAGGCGATCGCCATCCGGTAAGTCACCCACTGCGGTAGTCTAGATGAGAAGTGAAAATATCGCCTGGTTTGACATATTGTTTTATGACTTCAGTTATTTCGACAGCCCAACGCACAATTCGGATTGGTTCACGTAAAAGTCAACTAGCCCTGGTTCAGACTTACTGGGTAAGAGACCAACTGCAAAAAAGTTATCCAGATATTACCTTTGAAGTCCATACCATGTCTACCCAAGGCGACAACATCCTGGATGTAGCATTAGCCAAAATTGGCGACAAGGGACTATTCACCAAGGAACTAGAATTGGGAATGATCAATCAAGAGATTGATTTTGCCGTGCATTCCCTCAAAGACTTACCTACCAACCTTCCCGCAGGTTTAGCATTAGCCGCCATCACGGAACGGGAAAACCCCGCCGATGCACTAGTAGTGCATGAAAAATTTAAAGATAAGCAAATCGATACTCTCCCCGCCGGTGCGGTAGTGGGTACATCATCTTTGCGACGCTTGGCGCAGTTACGCCACAAGTTCCCCCACCTGACATTTAAAGATGTGCGCGGAAACTTAAATACACGCCTTGCTAAACTCGATGCAGGTGAGTACGATGCTTTAATTTTAGCGGCTGCTGGATTGCAACGTTTAGGTATGGGCGATCGCGTCCACCAAATTCTCCCCAAGGAAGTATCATTACACGCCGTCGGTCAAGGTGCATTAGGCATCGAATGCCGTGGTGATGATACAGAATTAATTTCACTACTGAAGGTAATTGAACACCCCGAAACCCGCGATCGTTGTTTAGCAGAACGCTCATTTCTCCGCAGTTTAGAAGGTGGCTGTCAAGTACCCATAGGTGTAAACACAGAAATAGATGGGGATAATTTAACACTAACGGGTGTAGTTGCCAGCATAGACGGACAAAACCTAGTCAAAGACACCGTATCTGGTGCAGCTAGTGATGCTGAAAACCTGGGGATAGAATTAGCCAACCGACTACGGGAACAAGGCGCGCAAGAAATTCTCGATGCTATCTTTGCAGAGATTCAACGTGGTTCTTAGACGATGATGCTCCGAGATGTGTTTAGATATGAGTAATTCTTGTAATTACTTCACAGAAAACCTCAAGAGCCGGGGACATAAAAATTACCATGCGGATTCTATTTGTAGCAGCAGAAGCAGCACCCATTGCTAAAGTTGGTGGTATGGGTGATGTTGTCGGGGCATTACCAAAAATCTTGAGAAAAATGGGGCATGATGTCAGAATTTTCCTGCCCTATTACGGCTTTCTCGCCGATAAAATGGAGATTCCCCAAGAACCTGTGTGGTGGGGATATGCCATGTTCCAAGATTTTGCAGTTTACGAAACAATTCTGCCTGGTACTGATGTTCCCTTGTATTTATTCGGACATCCTGCCTTCGATCCTCGTCGCATCTATGGTGGTGATGATGAAGACTGGCGTTTCACATTTTTCGCCAATGGTGCAGCCGAATTTTGCTGGAATCACTGGAAACCAGACATTATTCACTGTCATGATTGGCACACAGGGATGATTCCTGTGTGGATGCACCAGTCTCCAGACATTACCACAGTCTTTACAATTCACAATTTGGCTTATCAAGGGCCTTGGCGTTGGTATTTAGAGAAAATTACTTGGTGTCCTTGGTATATGCAAGGACATAATACAATGGCAGCCGCAGTCCAATTTGCCGATAGAGTTAATACAGTTTCTCCCACCTACGCCGAACAAATTAAGACTCCAGCTTACGGTGAAACGATAGAAGGCTTACTATCTTTTATTAGTGGTAAGTTATCTGGGATTGTTAACGGTATCGATACAGAGGTATACGACCCAGCCACCGATAAATATATCGCTCAAACCTTCACAACAGAAACTTTAGATCAACGTAAAGTTAACAAAATTTCCCTACAAGAAGAAGTTGGTTTAGAAGTTAATAAAAACGCCTTTTTAATTGGCATGGTGACGCGGTTAGTCGAACAAAAAGGTTTGGATTTAGTCATCCAAATGTTAGACCGCTTCATGGCGTATACTGATGCTCAGTTCGTCTTGCTAGGAACAGGCGATCGCTACTACGAAACCCAAATGTGGCAATTAGCCTCCCGCTATCCTGGACGCATGGCCACCTACCTACTATATAATGACCCCCTCTCCCGCCGCATTTACGCCGGTACAGATGCCTTCTTAATGCCTAGCCGCTTTGAACCCTGCGGTATTAGCCAAATGATGGCGTTGCGTTACGGTAGCGTCCCCATCGTCCGCCGCACGGGTGGACTAGTAGACACTGTATCCCACCACGACCCCATGAACGAAGCAGGTACAGGCTATTGCTTCGACCGTTACGAACCCCTAGACTTATTCACCTGTATGATTCGCGCCTGGGAAGGCTTCCGCTACAAACCCCAATGGCAAGAACTACAAAAACGCGGTATGAGTCAAGACTTCAGTTGGTACAAATCCGCTAAAGAATATGACAGACTCTATCGTTCCATGTACGGCTTACCAGAACCAGAAGAAACACCACAACCAGAATTAGCAATCATTCAATAAATTGAGGCTGAGTTAGCGATAACGCAAGCTACTGTTTTTTAAAGCATTGAGCCTCCAGAACCCCGACTTTTTCAAAAAGTCAGGGTTCTTGTTTCTTAACAATGATTTAGAACTGCCTGATCCCATCAAAATTTTTCGCTATCCTTGCACAAATTATCGCCGCCTGACACTTTCTCTACAACATCTGCGTCTATGTAATGTGCGGCATCTATAAAAGTAATAAATTTTACGGATTTTATCCTGATATTTCCAGTGCTATCTTGAACAAACGAATATATACAGACTATCTAAGCGATATTTGCAAGGGTTATAACTTGTGAGAAAAAATACTATTCTCCGTGGGTGTACTTATGGCTTGACAGGATTAATTTCATTAACTGCGGTAGTCATCAGCAATACTACTGCCTTCACTCAAGTCGCAATTCCACAAACACCCTCTTCTGATACCCAATTTATCTGGCCTACTACTGGATATATTTCTCAAGGCTTCCGCAAGTATAAACACGAAGGAATCGACATCGCTGGGGCAATTGGCACACCAATTATGGCGGCGGCGGATGGAACAGTCATGAAAGCAGGCTGGGATGAATGGGGATTAGGAAATGCCATAGAAATCAAACACCCCAATGGCAGCGTCACCGTTTATGGTCATAACCGCCGTTTACTAGTTAGCAAAGGTCAACAAGTCCAACAAGGTCAAATCATCGCAGAAATGGGATCTACTGGTAATAGCACCGGTTCTCATTTACATTTTGAAATTTACCCCAATGGTAAAGTTGCTTCTGATCCTCAGCGTTTATTAGCCTCATCCGTTGCTAGCCATACTCCCCCATCTCACATATCTTCCACGGCGGCTGGTGGCTATCAAATTCATAAACCCCAATCAATTGTCCCACCTTCAGTAACACAAACAGTTTCACCATCCCAAATCATCCCAATTCCCATAACTCTTTCCCCCATTCACAATACAGGCTGCAATGGTGTCTCAGTTGTTCACGGTGAAACCAAAAATACATTTGTTACAGTTTGCCAAGAAAACGGCCAGTTTTTCTACATTGGTCAATTAAAACAAGATCCTCATCAACCAATCAAAATCCCAGCGTGGAGTGTTGGTCAAAACAAATATCAAGCTAATAATGGCAGTTATTCTTACTTAGTCAGTGCCGATAAGGTGCAAGTATTACGTCACGGCAGCCAAATTCGCACTGATACTTTTCATAGTTTCAATAAGTGAAAAACTCAGCTTTTGATGAGAGCAAAAATTAAGGTTTTATGACTTTTGTATCAGAGCAACTAATCTCTAAATATTTGCTGGTCTAGTCTCCTTAAATCAACAATAGCATAGACATGATGAAAAAGAACTGGTGCGATCGCGTCAGTTCTTTTTGCAACAATTTTTATACATTTTCCGCGTATTTAACCTTGGCAACAGCAAAACGCTTTATGATATAAAGTAGTCAAAATTACACAAACAAAAATATTGTCTGTAAGTTTTTAGTCGTTACCAAAATATAAGGTGTTTACCAATGGAATATATTGCTTATTCCTCTATGGTTATTGCCAACGAAGAGGCAAATGGTCAGGCTGAATATATCGACTACGAATTGCCCCAATTCAATTGGAATTGGCAAAAATTACTCAAATCTTCAGCTTGGTTATCTTTAGCAGGCTGTATGGTATTTTTTGCTGCTATTACCCAAACCCAATCTGCTGTAGCTGCCTATGTCAGAACTAATGGCAGTTGTCTGAATGTGCGTATACAGCCAGAAACGGACGCTAAGGTCGTAGACTGTTTACCAAACGGGACAAAAATCACCAGCACTCAAACAGTTAACGGTTTCGTGCGCCTATCTGCTAATAAATATGTATCTGCAAAGTGGGTGGGTAATATGTCTGCCACCCGCCCCAACAAACCCAATAACAATGCAGGTGTAGGTGGACGCGTTACACTCAGCCTTGGTTCTAGAGGCGCAGCCGTAGCAGAAGTACAGAAAGTTTTAGGAATTAATCCCACTGGCTATTACGGGCCTGTAACAGCACGAAGAGTCCGAGAATTTCAAAGCAATAACGACTTGCGCGTTGATGGCATAGTCGGCCCAGAAACTCGCACGGCCTTGTTTACCACAGCTTCTACAGGCAATATGCCAGATAAACCAAATCCAGGAACTGGCGGCCCTGTCACCCTCACTCTTGGTTCTAAAGGTGAGGCTGTCTCAGAAGTACAAAAAGCTTTAGGCATTGAACCCACAGGTTATTACGGGCCTGTGACAGCAAGGAAAGTAAAAGAATTCCAAGCTAATAACAACTTACGCATCGATGGCGTAGTCGGCCCAGAAACTCGCAGTGCGCTACTACGGGGATAGGGAATGAGGGAGACAAGGGGGAAAAGGAAGACAAGGGAGATTTTTCCCAATCCCTAATCCCCAGTCCCCAATCCTTAATCCCCCATCCCAAAATATTTTCTGACAATCTGCAAAATATATTCGGCTGCGTGACCATCCCCAAAGGGATTGATGGCGTTAGCCATTGTTTCGTATGCTGTGGGATTACTTAATAACGCACCAGCCGCCGCCGCAATACTATCGCTAGCAGTACCTATTAGTTTTGCGGTACCCGCAGCCACAGCTTCCGGTCTTTCTGTGGTTTCTCTAAGGACTAACACTGGTTTTCCCAGACTGGGTGCTTCTTCTTGTAACCCACCGGAATCAGTCAACAGAAAATGCGATCGCCCAATTGCTCCCACAAGTTCGGCATAATCTAGCGGTTCAGTTAAAAATACACGCGGATGATCGCCTAATAATGCTTGCAATGGTTCTCGCACCGTGGGATTGCGATGTAAGGGTAGGAGTAAAGCCGTATCAGGAAAATTATTTAAGATTTGTAAAAAACCTTGGGCGATCGCTTGCAGAGGTTCTCCCCAATTTTCCCGACGATGCACAGTCGCCAGCAAAGTCCGGTAAGAATTCCAATCCAAACCAGGAATATTGCAAGCAGGTTGAGTTGCAGCCACATTTAACAGCGCGTCAATCACTGTATTTCCCGTCAAATGAATTTCCCCTAACACCCCAGAACGTTCCAAATTTTCCACAGCCAAAGCCGTAGGGGCAAAATGTAACTGCGTCAGTTGAGAAATTAATCGGCGATTAGCTTCCTCTGGATAAGGATTATAGAGATTATCAGTTCTTAAACCAGCCTCCACATGACCAACAGGAATTTTTTGATAAAACGCCGCCAAAGTGGCTGCAAAAGCCGTAGTCGTGTCACCTTGAACAATCACAAAATCCGGCTTATTTTCTAGAAATAACTGTTCTAAACCTCGTAAACTCCGGCAAGTAATATCACTCAAAGATTGCTGCGGCTGCATAATCTCCAAATCATAATTTGCCTTCAAATTGAACAGCTGCATCACCTGCTCAACCATCTCTCGATGTTGTCCAGTTAAAATCACCTGCAAATCAAAGTCCGGTGCGTCCTGAAACACCTGAATTACCGGAGCTAACTTAATCGCCTCTGGACGAGTTCCCAAGATAATGCAAACACGTTTTTGATTAGTCATTAGTCAATAGTCATTAGTCAATAGTCATTAGTCAATAGTCATTAGTCAATAGTCATTAGTCAATAGTCATTAGTTATTGTTTTTCTTCCTCTGCTACCCCTACACCCCTAATTCCCTAATTCCCCCAAAAACGAAAAAACCCGGCTTAACCGGGCAGATGCTTTTTGTCGAATTTTTTGGGATAACTACATTTTGAGGTCGCAAGTTAGTGGGCAAGACGCATATACAGTTGTTTGCAGTTGCTCTGCTTCTCCGCCGTGTAACCAGCTCAACCATTGAACTTCTGTTGGATGTACACCTTTCATGGTCAGCACACCTGCACCAATTAAAACGGACATCACATTAAACATAATCAAACCACCTGCAACAAGCAATACTGCGCTAACAGGCATTACAGATTGCAAAACAATCGACAACAAACATCCGACCGTAGCCATTAATACAACCAATGGAAACCCGACAACCAACAAGCATACTGCCAATGTAAAAGTCCATATCAAAAAACTTTTAATCATTAACAAGGAGTAGGTCTTTCCGAGATTAGAACTCTGAGCCAAAACCATGACTTTTCCTCCTAAGTACACAGCAAAATTTAATTTCAGTAATATCTCGCTTGAGCAAGCAACTGAATGATTCAATGAAGTTTCAGTATATAAAACTCATCCGCAAAAATGAGGGTTTATTTATTAAACTTTACAATTAATTTTTTGTAACTATGAATGTAAAGTTGAGTTCACATTTCACCATAAATACCACTTTTAATATCTATCTTCAGGCATAGCAGCTAAAAATCATTTGACCAAAAAGTTTATTTCAGGCTTGTGAGTAGCATTATGCTTAACATTTCTTATAAAAAATGGCGATGTTTCTCATAATTGTCTCAACGGACTCAACAAATTATCTACGGATGATTTCACTGTTAACTGCTAGTCACTTATAGTCAACACAGCCAAACTTCTCTCATTTAATTTCTCATTTAAAATATTGCAACCTCAGTGACGTATTTTTCTGCATTATCAAACACTATTTATTAACAATATATTTACTGAGGTTTTTTCTGAAACTCTTAGGCTAAACCAGTTTATGTATAGTTATTTTTTTTGTTTTTATTTTAGCGTCACAAACTATACAAAGCCAACAAAAGCAATGTAACAGAGTGTTACAGAACCCTCTCACATTAGTCAGAAGCCTGAAGTTCCCTGTTTTCTAAATTCCCAAGCTGTTGAGCCAAGATTTCTACTCATTCCCTGTTTGACTGCGAAATTCTAAAGATATATGACAGAACCAGCCAATTCCTCCAATCCAAACTCTGTGACTGTGAGAAATGTGCCGCCAGCACCGCCGCCACCGCCACCACCCCCAAATGTGATGACGCAACGCCAATATACCCAAACATTGGATATGTCTTCAGTGAATAGAAGTGGCGGACAAGCCGCACCACCTCCCCCAGTTCCAGCTCCTCCTGCGGCGGCGCACCGTCCGGGAATGCCACCACCAATGCCTGTTGCTAGTCCTGCTAGTTCAGGGCTAACTTTAGGTGAGATTATTAAGGAAGCCTTTGATAAAGGTTATTCGGATATTCACTTAGGAATAGGTGAAGTCCCCCGCTTCCGTAACCGAGGAGAGATTACCCCTACAGACTACCCAGAAACGGACAAAGCAATCTTCATGAGTTGGTTGCGAGAGGTAATGAGTGAGGCAGAAATTCAAAGATTCCAAGAACATCTAGAATTTGATGGTGCGACTCAGTACGAATTTGCCCGTGTTCGGATTAACGTCTTTGACTCGCTCAAAGGCTATGCAATGGTTCTGCGGTTGATTCCTTTAAAAATTCTGTCTATTGATCAATTGAGATTACCGCCTGTCTTCCGTGATATTTGTCATTATCACAAAGGCTTAATTCTGGTGACAGGCCCCACGGGTTCTGGTAAATCCACAACAATGGCAGCCATGATTGACTATATCAACCGAGAAATGGCTAAACACATCATCACCATTGAAGACCCTGTGGAATTTGTGCATCAAAGCCGTAAATCTTTAGTGAAGCAACGGGAAGTGGGGATGCACACCCGAAAATTCGATAATGCCTTAAAGGCAGCTTTGCGGGAAGACCCAGATTTGATTCTAGTGGGTGAAATGCGGGACAAAGAAACCGTCAACACAGCTTTAAAAGCTGCTCAAACTGGTCACTTAGTAATGGGAACTCTGCACACTAACAGTGCGGTAAAAACCATTGAACGGATTTTGAACCTCTATTCAGGTGAAGAACAAGATGCGATGCGGGTAGCACTGGCAGAATCTTTAGTGGCAGTCATTGCTCAAGGCTTGTGCCGGACAACTGACGGCAAGCGGGCAGCTTTCCACGATATCCTGATTAATACAGAGGCAATTAAAGAATGGATCAAAGATGGTAAGTATGATGAAATTACCGAATTGATGAAGCAAGCTGGTTTTGACGGTATGATTACTATGAACCAGTCGTTGCTCAACCTTTATCAAGAAGGTCGCATCACTGAAGAAACAGCCTTAGAAATGTCTCCAACGCCTAATGAAATGGCTCAGTTCCTCCGAGGAAGAGTTTAAGGTAGGGGTGTAAGGGTGTAGGGGTGTAAGGGTGTAAGGGTGTAGAAAAGATTTTACCCCATGCCCCATGCCCCATAACCCATGCCCCAGTCCCCAGTCCCCAGTCCCCTAAATAAATTAACTTGACTACAGATAAGCTATTTCAACCTCAGTTATTCAAGGGAATTGCCCTATTCACACCAGGAGGAGATTTAATTTACTGTATTGACCCTGATAAGCAAGGTCGATGGCATTCGCATCTATGTACTGCTTTGCAAGAAATTCTCGATTTACCAGAACCGCCTCATTTTCTGGTTCCATGTTATACAGCTACTATTGACCACTGGTTAGATCCGCAAACCCAGCAAGTGAAGACATTCGCGGAAGCTTATCCATTGGTAATGAAGCATCAGGCTATATTGAATGCAATTTTCGAGACTAATGACTTGGTATGGCAACCTGCGCCTTGGCAGGATGGGTTGTGCGATCGCATGGTACTATCCACCTATCAATCCGCATTTCCTCAACTCTGGGAAGAACATGATCTAGTCGTCAATTTAGACCTTTCTGAACCAGCACCAAGATATTATCCTCCAGCTAGACCAATACAAAAGACTCAAATCAAGCCCTATGTTCTGCGTTTATTTGTCGCCGGACATAGTGCCAATACAGAACGTATCCTTAAGAATCTACATGAACAATTAGAGCGATCGCTACGATACCCCTACACAATGAAAGTCATTGATGTTTTAACGAATCCTGAACAAGCAGAAATTGATCAAGTATCTGCCACTCCCACCCTAGTAAAAGTTTGGCCTCATCCCATTCGCCGTCTAGTTGGTGATTTAGATAATCCCGAAAAACTTCTACAAATGTTAGGAGCGAAAGAGAATTGGTGAGTGCTGTTAGCGGTAGCGCGGCGTTTAGCCGGTGCTGAGTAATGAGTAATGAGTAATGAGTAATGAGTAATGAGTAATCAATTCTTTAATTTTGAATTGATTTGAGTGGTGTTAGCGGAAGTGAGGCGTTTAGCTGGTGATGTTAGCGGTAGCGCGGCGTTTAGCCGGTGATGAGTGGTGAGTGGAGTGTTGAATCAAGTCAAGAAATCTTGAACTTTTAGTGAATAAATCTAAGTTTCAGGTAATCTATGTGCGTTTATCACTCAAACACTCGGTTGTCAATGAGTAAATCTTTCATATACTGGGATGTATAGTAAAGATAAACTTTTGTAAAGCGAGGACTAGGAATGTACATAGTACAGATTGCCTCGGAATGCGCTCCTGTAATTAAGGCAGGAGGTTTAGGGGATGTCGTTTACGGTTTGAGTCGAGAATTAGACATTCGGGGCAATTGCGTCGAACTAATTTTACCCAAGTATGATTGTATGCGTTACGACCATATTTGGGGGTTACATGAGGCTTACTTAAACTTATCTGTGCCTTGGTTTGGTGGGGCAATTCACTGTACCGTTTACTGCGGTTGGGTACATGGACGGGTGTGTTTCTTCATTGAACCCCACTCAGAAGATAATTTCTTCAATCGTGGTTGCTACTACGGTTGTGACGATGATGATATGCGCTTTGCCTTCTTTAGCAAAGCTGCTTTAGAATTTCTCCATCAAAGCAATAAGCGTCCTGATATCATTCATTGCCATGACTGGCAAACAGGCTTAATTCCCGTCATGCTGTACGAAATTTACAAGTATCATGGCATGGCACATCAACGGGTTTGTTACACCATCCACAACTTTAAACATCAAGGAATTGGAGGTGTTAAAACTCTTTGGGCTACCGGTTTAAATCGAGAATCCTATTACTTCCAATACGATAAGCTGCGTGACAACTTCAATCCCTTTGCATTGAACTACATGAAAGGGGGGATTGTTTACTCCAATGCAGTCACCACAGTTTCACCCCACCACGCTTTTGAAGCTCAACATACAGAAGTCGGCTGTGGTTTAGGTCATACTTTGCATTTGCAGCGAGATAAATTTAAAGGGGTACTCAACGGTATCGATTACGATTTTTGGAATCCAGAAATTGACCGTTACATACCGTATAACTACACTGCCGACGATTTTGAACAAAAAATATATAACAAAAAAGCTTTGCGTGAGCGATTAATGCTCCGTGCCTCTGATAAACCCATCATTGCTTATATCGGTCGCTTAGATCATCAAAAAGGTGTGCATCTTGTCCACCACGCCATTTATCATTCCCTGAATAAAGAAGCACAATTTGTCTTGCTAGGTTCAGCCACAGAACCCAGAATTAACGACCATTTTCGTCATGAAAAAGCATTTTTGAATAGTAACCCAGATGTTCATTTAGAACTGGGCTTTAATGAAGAATTATCTCACCTCATTTATGCTGGGGCAGACATGATTGTTGTTCCCAGCAATTATGAACCCTGTGGTTTAACCCAAATGATTGGGTTAAAGTATGGTACTGTCCCTATAGTGCGGGGTGTTGGTGGATTGGTCAACACAGTATTTGACCGTGATTACGACCCAGATTTACCAGCAGAAAAACGTAATGGTTATGTCTTTTATCAAACTGATAATCATGCTTTAGAATCAGCAATGAATCGAGCAATTGACTTGTGGTATCAGTCTCCTGAAGAGTTTCAAAAACTAGCTACTCAGGGTATGAAATATGACTATTCGTGGAATTACCCAGGCACAGAATACTTAAGTATTTACGACTGGATTAGATATAAGTGGTAATCCCACTGTATTTATTTAATGAAGCCAGTAAACTTATATTACTGGCTTTTCTATTTATTAACTCTCGGAAATTTAAATAAAGCAATCGCTTGATTTAAAACAGAGTATCATAGTTAATTAATTATCCACAAATCCAAATAAAACCTACAACAACATCCCTAGAAAAACTGATTAAACTCCTGCTCAACAGGAAAATTACTATAAATATAAAGAAATATAAAATTTTGTTGTTGTTAAAAATTCTTTCCCATGATGGTGCAGTGTCAACATAACAGATAGCAGATAGAAGGAGGCTCAACTTCAAGAACAAAACACATATCCAGAGAAAATCAACCTTCCTATTCTTTCCTGATATCGCTCAGACACAGAACGTAGCACAGCAGAACTTATTTTTTTTCGATCCGTAATCATGATTAAAAAAAAGCTAAATTTTGCGATTTTTTTACGTGAATTTGCTATTATAAGTAGTTTTGCTTTCGTACTGGTGACATAATTTACCTAGATATGCAGCCTTTTTTAAAAAGTTAAGTGATAACAATCACATAGATTTATGATTAAGATCCTTGGATCTCCGTGAACAAATTGAGATGATTACCTCATTACTGAACTCTAGCCGAGTCATTAATAGGGAACACACTAATTGCCGACAGTCTTGTGAACAAGGTTGTCGGCTTTTTGTTTGTATTGGGACTGGGGATTGGGGACTGGGGACTGGGGACTGGGGACTGGGGACTGGGGACTGGGGACTGGGGATAAGGGCGACAAGGGAGACAAGGTAGAAGTAATGAGTGCTGAGTAATGAGTAATGAGTAATGAGTAATGAGTAATGAGTAATGACTATTGAGTAATAAGTATTGACTATTGACTATTGACTATTGACTATTGACCATTGACTAAATAAAATTTCCCCACCTCTGGTTGGTAACTTGACACAGAACTGGCCACAGCCACAACCAAATGTGGGGAGGTATGATCAAATTGGAGATTTTATCGATGTATGAGGTTAAGACTTCACACTCAATCTAGTAGATTAGAAGCACAGTTGTAGAACCAGCTTAAACTTAATTACTAAGACATCGCTTGAATGATGTAATCGAAGTAAGGGGCTGTGGCTGCTGCATCTTCTGCACTTAATAAGTCTAAAGATGCTGTTTTTAGGCAATTGATAGCTTCTACCATTCCAGGAACAGGTACACCCAAGGAGTTATACATTTCCCGCACTCCGATTAAACCAATGCTTTCAATTGGTTCTTTATCGCCAGCAAGTACACCGTAGGTAATTAGGCGTAAGTACCAGCCATAGTCACGGATGCACAAAGCGCGCTGTTTATCACCGTAAGCGTTACCGCCAGGTGCGATAAAATCAGGACGCTTCTGCCAAAGTTTTTTGGTGGCTTCCTGGACTATCTTTTTTTCGTTTTCCGCTAAGGTAGCAGCAATGCGTGTTCTTTGTTCACCAGTTTGCAAGAACTCTTTAATGCTCTTGAGTTCGCCACTGCTGGGATAACGCAGTTCGTCGTCGGCTTTGAGAATAACTTGGCTAATTACAGTCATGATTATTTAAATCACGCGAAATATTATTTGTTAGTTTAACGAGTTGGAGGTACAGAAGTGAAGAGGGGAAGAATGAGGGCAGGGGGCAGGGGGCAGGGGGAACGGGGAAAGAATAACTGTTGACTGTTGACTATTGACTAATGACTAATGACTAATTCTATTTGGCAACAGGGTGAATTAATAGAACTGACGATCGCAGATTTGAGCGATACAGGTGACGGTGTGGGGCGTTTTCAAGAACGGGTGGTGTTTGTGCCGGATACTGTACCAGGCGATCGCGCTCTGGTACGCTTGGTAAATGTCAAACCTAAATACGCTCACGGCAAACTTAAAGAATTATTACAACCTTCCCCACACCGCATTCGCCCTAGCTGCATTGTGGCTGACAAGTGTGGCGGTTGTCAGTGGCAACATATTGATTATGAGTATCAAATCATTGCCAAACGTGATCAGGTTATCCAAGCTTTACAACGCATCGGTGGTTTTACTGCACCATCAGTAGATCCCGTCCTCGTAGCACACTCACCTTTGGATTATCGCAACAAGTCCACCTATCCATTAAATATTTCTACTACGGGTCAAGTACAAGCTGGTTATTACCAAAAGGGTAGCCATCAATTAGTGAATTTAAATCAATGTCCAGTCCAGGATTCACGCTTAAATCCGTTATTAGCGGAAGTTAAGCAAGATATTCAACAGCAAGGCTGGACAATTTATGATGAAAACCGCCATCAAGGACAAATTCGCCATTTGAGTCTCCGCATTGGTAGGCGGACGGGTGAAATGTTATTAACTTTGGTGGTCAAAGATCAAGATTTACCAAGAATTACTAAGCAAGCCGAGATTTGGCTAAAGCGATATCCCCAGCTAGTGGGAGTGTCATTAAATTACAACCCCCAGCGCACCAATGCTATTTTCGGTGCGGAAACTCGCTGCATTGCAGGAATACCGTATCTGCGAGAAACATTTGCGGGATTAGAATTTCAAGTCCGCCCCGATACATTTTTCCAAGTTTCTACGGAAACTGCTGAAGCTCTCTTAAATGTTATTCAGTCACAACTACAATTGCAGGGTGATGAAGTCTTAGTTGATGCTTATTGCGGCATTGGTACGTTAACTTTGCCCCTAGCAAAGCAGGTACGGCAAGCTATAGGAATAGAATTACAAACTCAATCAGTTCAACAAGCGATCGCTAATGCCGAGCGCAACAGTATACATAACGTAACATTTAAAGTGGGTGCGGCTGAGAAATTACTGCCAAACATGGGAATAATACCGAGTGTAGTCATACTAGACCCGCCACGTAAGGGATGCGATCGCGCTGTCATCGAATCTTTATTATTGTCGAAACCAGAGCGCATCGTTTACGTCAGCTGCAAAGTAGCTACCCTAGCTCGTGATTTGAAATTACTTTGTGAACATGACTTGTACACGATTGAACGCATTCAACCCGCCGATTTTTTCCCTCAAACATCTCATGTTGAAGCCGCCGCCTTTCTTGTGTTATCACATTTTGGCAAGGATACTTAGTCCTTTACAAAAAACTCAAATTGCAAATTTGTAGTCTATTGCATAGTAAAAATGCTAAAATCGGATTAACATCAAAACATCAATAATTTTGCTCATACAACTAAAGTTGCATAGGCTCTATCCACTAATAAAAAGATTGTTGAAATTACAAATCGACGACTTCAAGAGAACTTTATTAACTCTGTAATTCCTATGATTTTTCAACTTGCTAAATGTAATAGCATGAATGAATTCAAGTCGTTTTATGTATCAACAATCACACAAAATCAACAGAGTCAATGCTCCCCAGCATTTTCAATATCTATTAATCAAGACGTAAGTTTGAAGGCAGTATGACTACCTCAAATAATATCAGGCTGTCCGTAAAAACTAACTGATGTCTAGCTAAATGAAAGCTATGGGGTTTCTCTCGTGATTACCATTTCCCTTCGTCCAGTTGGACGTTATTGGGGCACACTTAGTTTCGCCTCAACGCTTTATCTCTGTCCTATCTTAGACTTACTTTTGGCGGAAATTCCAGCCAAATTACAAGCAGAACTGCGGCTAGGACTCCAAGAAGCCCTAGTAAATGCAGCTAAACATGGTAATAATCTTGATCCGAGTAAAAAAGTTGTAGTCCGCTTTTCCCTAATAGACAATCAATATTGGTGGGTGATATCAGACCAGGGTTCTGGCTTTAGTCCTACGAATAGTGAAAATGAAGACCCAACCGATTATTTACCACCTGATGAATCAGAAAGTGGCAGAGGTATGTGTCTGCTACACCAAATTTTTGATCAAGTAGAGTGGAATCGCAAAGGGACAGAACTAAGACTGTGTAAGCAAATGGAAAACCGCCCCCGTCTGTCTTTGAGGCGGTAAATTGGGGATTGGTGATTGGGGATCGGGTACTGGGTATGAGGAAATTCTTTCCTTGTCCCTAGTCCCCAGTCCCCATTCCCTTATTTCCATGCGTTGGACAGGGAGGGGCGGAAATAGAACGATTTAACCAACCAACAGCTTGTTCTAGTCTAACAAGAGCTTCTTGGGGTTGGTTTTTGAGCATAAATATCATAGCGGCTGCGATTTGTTCACTAGCGCGGGAATTGCGGTTAGACTTGAGGCGATGCCAATCGTTAGGTGAAATACTCAGCCTTTCCATCAGGGCTTGGGCTAGTTCTAAGTCGCTAAATTCATTGAGTTGATTGGTTTGTGAAACCTGGCTAGGTTGAGACATAAATAACCATTGGCAACAGTTACATTTACTTATTACTGTACTACCTGTAAATGAAGCCGCCAAAAAAATCATCCCAGCAGTCAGGGGAAAATCCAGAATTTAATTTAGAACAAGAACTAGCAGAATTAGAGCGATCGCTATCGGCGTTTAAACAACGGTATGATCAAGTGCAGCGCGATCGCACCGAAAAGGCACAATGGCAACAACGTCGCCAAGAATTGCAGCACAATCAGCATCAGACACCAGAAATCAAAGCAGAGTTACGGCAAATTAAACAGCAACTAGAATTGCTAGAACTCAACTTAGAAAGTCAGTTATTTTCTTGGCGTAGCCTGAAAAAACCTTTCTGGCAAGCTATTCGCTTTGGCGGTATGGGCGTTATTATAGGCTGGATATTAAAGTCCTTGGTTGCGTAGCCTCAATATTGGATTTTGAATAGAATTAGCTGTTAGCATTCTTTAAATAGTACGCCTTATATTCAAACCCTATCGATAGCAGAATATGGTAAGTCAACGGATTGCAGAAATATTGCGGAGTGGTCAACCTGATGAGTCTTTAGTAGTTCAAGGCTGGGTGAGAACCAAGCGTGAACTTAAGGGATTTGCGTTTCTTGAAGTTAATGACGGCTCATCACTAGCTAATTTGCAAGTCGTCATCAATCAGGATTTACCAGACTACGAAGCCATCTTAAAACAAATCAACACAGGCGCGTCAGTGGAAGTTAAAGGTGTGCTGGTGGCTTCCCAAGGGAAGGGACAGCGCATTGAGTTAACAGCCGAGGCAGTGAAAGTCTACGGTGATGCTGATCCCGAAACTTATCCATTGCAAAAAAAACGCCACTCCTTTGAATTTTTACGCACCATTGGACATTTGCGATCGCGTACCAACTCTTTTGGTGCAGTTTTCCGCGTCAGAAACGCCTGTTCTACAGCTATTCACCAATTTTTCCAAGAAAGAGGTTTTTTGTGGGTACACACACCCATTATCACCGCTAGCGACTGCGAAGGCGCAGGGGAACTATTCAGTGTCACCAGTTTAGATTTAAAGAATGTCCCCCGCACAGAAAATCAAGCCGTCGATTACAGTCAAGATTTCTTTGCTAAACCCACCTACTTAACCGTCAGTGGACAACTAGAAGCCGAAGTCATGGCAATGGCTTTTAGCAACGTCTACACATTCGGCCCCACATTCCGTGCAGAAAACTCCAACACCTCCCGTCACCTCGCAGAATTCTGGATGGTTGAGCCGGAAATGGCGTTTTGTGATCTAGAAGGTGATATGGATTTAGCTGAGGCGTTTCTCAAACACATTTTTAATTATGTGTTAGCAAAATGTCCAGAAGACATGGAATTTTTCAATCAACGCATTGATAATACAGTCTTAGCTACAGCTGAAAATATCATTAACAATCAATTTGAGCGTTTAACTTACACAGATGCCATCAAACTATTAGAAAAAGCTGATGTGAAATTTGATTATCCTGTAAGTTGGGGCTTAGATTTACAATCAGAACATGAGCGTTATTTAGCAGAACAACTTTTTAAAAAACCAGTCATCGTCACAGATTATCCCGCACAAATTAAAGCCTTTTATATGCGCCTGAATGATGATGAAAAAACCGTCCGTGCAATGGATATCCTAGCACCGAAAATTGGGGAAATCATTGGCGGTTCACAACGGGAAGAACGTTTAGATGTCTTAGAACGCCGTGTGTTAGCCCAAGGAATGAAGTCTGAAGATTTGTGGTGGTATCTCGATTTACGTCGTTACGGTACCGTTCCTCATGCTGGGTTTGGTTTGGGTTTTGAAAGACTGGTGCAGTTCATCACAGGTATGGGAAATATTCGTGATGTGATTCCCTTCCCCCGTACACCACAAAACGCTGAGTTTTAATCTCACTATCAATGAGACGAAAAAAACCCGCAAACGCGGGTTTTTTGTTGAGATTTTAAGATTCTTGCATCTGTTTTTGTAAAGCCTGAACTTGCTCAAGAGATAATTCAGTTACTTGAGCAATTTGCTCTACATCCATACCTATTTGTAGTAGATTTAAAGCTAACTTTCTTGTTGCTTCAACTCGACCTTCAACTCGACCTTCAACTCTACCTTCATCTCTACCTTCTTGGAGAATTTCCTGATAAATGACTGATTCGCGCATAATCTCACTCCTGAAAATTCTGCTAATTACATCTTTTTGTAAAACGATACCTGCTAGAATTGCGCTGGCGGCTGCTATGTTTCTTTGTAGCTGTTGATCTGTAATTGCTTCAACCGCCTTTGCTACTTCATTTAATACCATTGTAGGATCTTTAGTCTGACTTAAGGCAGCGAAGGGTAATAAGCCAGGAACAGTCATAAACCTTTCTGTTGGTTCTTCCCATAGGCGTATGACCTCAAACTCATGGTAAGTTTTCTCTAACCGAAAATCATCTTTATTGACCAATGGAGAAGCGGTTTTTCGCAAATAGATAACCACTTGACGCATTTGTTTTTCAGGAAAACGCCGATACACCCTCACACGATAATCTAACATCCGAAAGGGCATATCTTCGTCTGCATCAGTTTGAAATTCACGCCTGATGTGAATTAGGAAAACCTTCTATATCCCAAAAATAGCCGATGCTGGGAGCTAATGAGACTTGGTAGGGGCGGGTTAATCAAATATCATGAACAATTAACGATGATCTCGGTGAACCCGCCCCTAAAAATATCTACGGAATTACCCGATTTTAATTCACATTAGACGTAATTCAGTATGTAGAACTAGGTTATCCGACTGTAATAGGATTAACGAATCGGCACGGATAGGTTCATTTGAGAGTTCCGTAGGACTTAATTCTGTGAGTTTAATCGGTGAACCTAGTAACCAGGTTGCTAAGTCATCTTTGAAATTTTCGGCAATAAATTTACAGATATTGTCATACATAATTTAAATAAATTAAGGATGATTAATTTTGAATAAATGTTAAATTTGTTGACGCTAGATGTTCTAACACCCATCAAACTTTACTGAAGAAATGTAATTTAGGAATTTTGCCGTTAGGATACTTAACTAAATTAGCTAACTCGTCTAGTTGGGTGATGGCTTCTGCACCCTCACATTTCATTAACTCGCGGTCATCCCACATTTCCATCCAAGTGATTCCATAGTCAGAGACTAAAAACCGAATTAAGTGCTTTTCTTCTAAACTGACCATGAAGGAAGCACTTCTCATTTGGTCGCCGCAGGTATAGAAAGATGTAGTGTACCCTTTATTCTCTAGCGCGATCGCTAGGGCTTGCAAGTTAATGACCAAGTCGTGAATAAATTCTTGATGTTGTTGCGCTAATCTGAGAAACATACGTTTTCTCCTACTGCGATCGCAGTTAAGCTAGGACAAAGTGAAGATTGATCTTGAAGACGAGACAGAAGGGAAGAGGGTTCTTTGATATTGTATTATTCTTCACTCAGTTTAGTTTTTCCCAGTCGTTCTACTTAAATTAAATTTGCAAAGCTGTTCTAATATCTCTAACTATGACTTGCGGCGGGGCTGTAACATCTATACAGACAGCGTCTAGTGGCTCTTCTAGTGTAGTAAATTGACTCTTCAAGAGTGTGGGGTTCATATAGTGATTTTGACGGGCTTGCAGTCGTTGTTGAATCACATCATAAGACCCTTTGAGGTAAACTATTTTAATGCGATCGCCTACGGTGGGCGGAGCATCGTCACCTACGGTGGGCAGAGCATCATCCCTATCTATGACTAAAAATTGACGATAACTTGCTTTTAGTGCAGAACACGCCAGCACAACATTTCTATTTTCTTGCAACCATTGCTTAATTGCCGTTTGTAAATCTTGTAACCAGGGTATCCTATCCGCTTCACTTAAAGGAATACCACGGCGCATTTTCTCAACGTTTTCTGGCGAGTGGAAATCATCTGCGTCAATAAACTCCCAGTTTAAAGATGTTGCTAGCATCTGTCCTATAGTGGTTTTCCCAGAACCAGAAACACCCATCAGCAGGATAATCATGAGCAAGTGTCTAGTAAGGAATTGAGTCCAAGGTACATCTAAATTTTTACCCCAAAACTTTGCCTAGCAATAGTTCCTTAACTGAAGTGTGTGATTATCATTCTAACAAAATTTAGGGTTTTCAATCCTTGCTTCTATTAAGTCGCCGTGTTGTGGCTCTTTCTCCATCCTCGTTACAACACGGAAAAAGCAAATGAGGAATTTTTTAAAACTGTTGGTTTCCTGAAAAGCGTCCAACAGATAACACCTCAGCAGTTACCAATGATAATGAAGAGTAAAGTTCTTGGTTTTTAGGAAATTTCAAAAAATCCACCCAAACCTCACACCCTTATACCCCTACGCACCTATTTCTTCCTGCAATAATTAAGCTATCAGCTGTCAGCAGTCAGTTAATTATTGTAAAGCTGACGGCTGAACGCTGATAGCTAGTTAAGCCATTTGATTTTCAATCGCCCACCGCGCCAACTCAGTGCGGTTATGGAGATTGGTTTTGCCCAACATATTGGAAACGTGGCTTTCAACCGTGCGCTGACTAACGTTTAATTCTTCAGCGATTTCGCGGTTAGCTAAACCCCTAGCTACAAACTGCACTACTTTCAGTTCAGTCGGAGTCAATTGCACATCAAACGGAACTTGGATGCGAGAACCATTTTCGCCTCCTTTGGTTTGGTGGTCTTTCCAACGGATAGTTTGTTTCAGGGAAGATTCTACCTGTGCTACGAGTTCTTCTGGCTCAAAAGGCTTGACCATATAGACATCGGCACCTTTATTGAGACCTTTAACTCGGTCTGCACTTTGTCCTTTGGCTGACAGGAAAAGGACAGGAATCCAACTTGTTTTGTCATTTTGCCGGACTTGTTCTACAAATGTGTATCCGTCCATTTCCGGCATCATCACATCACAGATAATCATGTCGGGAACCTCATGTTCGAGAATCTCTAAAGCTTCCCGTCCGTTTTCTGCGGTGATGACTTCATATCCTCGGAATTCCAGATAGTCCTTCACCAGCAAGATGAGGTTAGGGTCATCATCAATCAGTAGAAGTCGTTTGTGATCTTTCATGCTGGGCTCTTTCATAGCAGTGGCACTTGTCGCGCTTCGATCCATCAAGGTCTTGATATAGTTATCCTTAATATGGTGGATTGTTGAGATGTTGTCATTTTTCCCACTTAACTTACCCTTGCTTGACTTGAAGTCTCACAAGTAGTTTCCACTTTCTGTAAGACTGTTAGCTCATTGGCAATATTCTAGTAAGGATACGTAGAGCAGTAGTAATTATAATGCGCTATTATATATCCCTTTGAAAGTGGTGGGTGAAAAAACACTGATTAAATAATAATCTTTCTAGTTCACAGTAGTTCACTCAGTAAGTGTTGGTCTATGATGACCCTAGCTGTCAAACCACCTGCACTTTCATAGGCTGACTACTCTACAATACCCTGCCGATGTTCAGCCTTAATCTTTAAAGATGTTTACGAGCAAGTAAGGGAGTTGTTGGCAAAGGATGGGTTAAAAACGCATATTCTTTCACCACCATTATGCCTATCAAGTGTTCTCGGACGATCCGCTCAATAACCTCCGGGTTTGCTTGGCGAAACCAGACACTATCCGGGTAGACAACTATTATCTATCTAGAACAACAAACTCGCAAGTAATAAACTCGTATTTTGTTGCACCAGATCACTGTATTGTTACTCATCGAGCGGCTCTCTGATTACTGTTCTATACTAATTTCCCCACTTTGCAAATAAAGTTGACCATATAAAAATATTCGTAACTTATAGAAAAGAACCAGAAAAATACTAATAATTAAGAATTTATACTTACGCAACTAACCAAAAGGGTATAAAAATTAGTTATTTAGTTATTAGTCAATAGTCATTGGTCAATAGTCATTAGTCATTAGTCATTAGTTATTAGTTTTTCCTCTCCTACCTTGTCTCCTTCTCTCAAAGCCCCATGCCCAATACCCATGCCCAATGCCTAATCACCAACCATAGTTCGGAAACCCGTACACACCAAATTATTGCCATTGGGGGTTACTCTTCGATAAATTAGCACTCAGGAGTTGAGAGTGCTAACTCTGGAGAAATTGAAATTATGGCAGCTGTATCTTTAAGCGTATCTACAGTTAAACCTTTAGGCGATCGCGTTTTTGTCAAAGTAAGCGCGTCCGAAGAAAAGACCGCCGGTGGTCTTTACTTGCCCGACACCGCGAAAGAAAAGCCCCAAGTAGGTGAAGTAGTCGCCCTTGGCCCTGGCAGACGTAATGACGACGGTAGCCGTCAAGAATTGGAAGTTAAAGTTGGCGATAAAGTGCTGTACTCCAAGTACGCTGGCACAGATATCAAGCTCGGCACTGAAGAATACGTACTGCTCTCTGAAAAAGACATTCTAGCAGTCGTTGGCTAAATGAGTGGTGCGGGTGACGGCACACAAAGCATAAGCATAAACCATGCCCAATGCCCAATGCCCCATGCCCAAATTAATTTTCAAAACCAAATTGACTCACACTACCTGAGATTAAGACACCTATGGCAAAGCGCATTATTTACAACGAAAACGCTCGTCGCGCCCTAGAGCGTGGTATCGACATTCTAGCTGAGGCTGTAGCTGTTACCCTTGGCCCCAAAGGTCGCAACGTAGTATTAGAAAAGAAATTTGGTGCGCCCCAAATCGTTAACGACGGCGTAACCATTGCTAAAGAAATCGAATTAGAAGATCATATTGAAAACACTGGCGTGTCTTTGATTCGCCAAGCTGCTTCTAAAACCAACGATGCAGCAGGTGACGGTACAACCACAGCTACCGTTTTGGCTCACGCCATCGTCAAAGAAGGTTTGCGGAACGTAGCCGCAGGCGCAAACGCTATTCTCTTAAAGCGCGGTATTGATAAAGCTACCAACTTCTTGGTAGAAAAAATTAAAGAACACGCTCGTCCTGTAGAAGATTCTAAGGCGATCGCACAAGTAGGCGCAATCTCTGCTGGTAACGACGATGAAGTCGGTCAGATGATTGCGGAAGCAATGGACAAAGTCGGTAAAGAAGGCGTTATTTCCTTAGAAGAAGGTAAGTCTGTAACTACCGAATTGGAAGTTACCGAAGGTATGCGCTTTGACAAAGGCTATATCTCCCCCTACTTCGCCACCGACCCAGAACGGATGGAAGCAATTTTCGATGAGCCTTACCTGTTGTTAACAGATAAGAAAATTGCACTGGTACAAGATTTAGTACCCGTTCTTGAGCAAGTAGCTCGTGCTGGTCGTCCTTTGGTGATTATCGCTGAAGATATTGAAAAAGAAGCTTTAGCAACCTTAGTAGTTAACCGTCTACGCGGTGTACTCAACGTTGCTGCTGTCAAAGCTCCTGGATTTGGCGATCGCCGCAAAGCTATGCTGGAAGATATCGCTATCCTTACCGGCGGTCAACTCATCACCGAAGATGCTGGTTTGAAGCTCGACAACACCAAGCTGGATAGCTTAGGTAAAGCACGCCGCATCACCATTACCAAAGACAGCACCACAATTGTTGCTGAAGGTAACGACGTTGCAGTTAAAGCTCGTGTAGAACAAATTCGTCGTCAAATGGAAGAAACCGAATCTTCCTACGACAAAGAAAAACTCCAAGAGCGTTTAGCTAAATTGTCTGGTGGTGTAGCTGTAGTGAAAGTTGGCGCAGCTACCGAAACCGAAATGAAAGACAAGAAACTCCGCCTAGAAGATGCTATCAACGCCACCAAAGCGGCTGTTGAAGAAGGTATCGTTCCTGGTGGTGGTACAACCCTAGCTCACCTCACCCCTGAACTCGAAGCTTGGGCTAACAGCAACCTCAAAGAAGAAGAATTAACCGGTGCTTTGATTGTTGCTCGTGCATTACCCGCACCTCTGAAGAGAATTGCTGAAAACGCAGGTCAAAACGGTGCTGTAATTGCTGAACGCGTCAAAGAGAAGGAATTCAACGTTGGTTTCAACGCTGCTACCAACGAATTCGTAGATATGCTCGCGGCTGGTATCGTTGACCCCGCGAAAGTAACCCGTTCTGCACTGCAAAACGCTGCTTCTATCGCTGGTATGGTGTTAACAACCGAGTGCATCGTTGTTGACAAACCAGAACCCAAAGATGGCGCGCCTGCTGCTGCTGGTGCTGGCGGCGGTGACTTCGATTACTAATATTCTGTAGTCACATAAGTTTAAAAAATAGCTGCTTCCTGAATGGAGGCGGCTATTTTTTGTCAACTCTTACCTCTCCAGAAAAATGGAAACTGCTAACATAAGATTTAAGCGACAGACATATTATTTTGAGGAAATTTAACTATGACTTTGATTAATCATCAACCTAATTCTCAGAGACTAACTGAAATTGTCAAAACCTTAATTGACAATAATCATCTTTATCAGGAAAACTTAAATAAACAGGAAATGATTGCAATGATTAATCGTACTTTTGATCCGGCTGCTGTTCCTGATCTGGAAAGCATCTCTGAGGAAGAATTGACGAAACGTATTAAAAGGATTTTATCCTTACATTTAGTTTCAGGAATGCTAAATGATTTGACACCAGAGCAAATGCAACTTTTTGACGAATCCGTAAAACGAGGTTAGATGGGTTATTTATTAGATACTAATATTGTTTCAGCATCACTAAAACAAAATGTCAAAATCAACTTAAAATTGCAAGAGGTAAGTAGGTTAGAAATAGACATTTTGATTAGTGGCATAACTTACTATGAAATCCAAAGAGGACTTTTAAGAAGTAATGCCACTAAAAAACTAGCTTTATTTCAACAATTTTGCCAAGATTATCCTATATTATTTCTAGATGATCTCAAAATTTTTGAAAAAGCCTCAGAAATTCATGCTGATTTAACCAGCAGAGGTCAAATTATTCAGGATGCGGATATTTTGATAGCTGCTACCGCTATAATTCATGATTTAATTTTAGTTTCTCATGATTCTGATTTAACTAGAGTGAAAGATTTACAGTTAGAAAATTGGTTAATTTTATAATGAAAAACAAATTATAAATAATTTAGATAAATTTAATCTTCAGAAATTGTGCGTGCAAATATTTTGCCACTTTTATCTTGAGCTACTAATTGTTCAATAATATGCTCAACAATACTATTTAAGTCTTTCCGCCGACGAATAGAGCGATTTCTGTCTAGTTGGCCATACTTTAATAATTCCCTAATCTGCTCTCCTAATTCAGTCAGGTAAATGTTTAATTCTTCTTCACCTTGTTCACGTAAGATTCGCCGACATTCTGCTAATACAGCATCACCGTTTTCTAAATTATTAGAATCGTTGGTAAAATTGTGTTTTGAATTTGGTAAATTATTATATGATTGAGAGCTTAGACGATTGCTTAAATGCTTTTCTAAAGCTTTAGCTAATTTGGGTTCAGATTCTATAATATCTGCAATTGCCCTTAATAAACTTGCAATTTGTGAGTAATCCATTTATTTACCTACTCTTTGAATGAACTCTTTGGCTAGTTCTACCATAGAACTATGGGAATCGTCATATTTTTGTCTATATGTCAAATAATTACTCAATTCTAAACCTTCCGCAATTCTTGCTCTTTCTAGTATTTTGGTTTGAAATACGTGTGGATAAAAAGGATTTGTAATAATTGATTGTAAATTTTCACTTTGGGCTATGGTTCGGTTATAACGAGAGATTAAAGTCCCCACTGGTTTTAGATTATGGACATAATTTCTATTAAATTTATCAATTTGTTCTAGCAATAAATCTAGTCCCTGAATTGACATTCTATTTGGTACGCAAGGTATTATACAAGCATCACTAGCTAAGAATGCACTTTTAGTAACTTGGTTAATATTTGGTGGGCAGTCTATTAAAACATAATCATAATTTTCCAATAAAGGTTTTATTATTTTCCGAATAAGATCAACAGGTTTTAAGTTAATAGAAGAATAGTTTGATGGTAAATCTTCCTGGATTTCAAATAATCTAGGACTACTAGGTATAAGATGTAAGCAAGTAAAAGAATTTCTGTTTCTGACGTTTGATATATTTTCTTTCACTATAAAATTATGCTGTTTAAAATTCTCTAGAAAATCTTCGGGGTTTCTAAATAAATATGGCAAAGTAGCTTTTCTACTTTCAAATTGCTTTTCCCAAACTTCTTCAGACATCAGTGCGCCAGTCAAATTAGTTTGAGGATCAAGATCAATTGCAAGCACCCGTTTGCGATACATAGTATCGCCTGCTAGATATTCTGCCAAAGCCATAACTATCGTAGTTTTACCTACCCCACCCTTGAGGTTACAAATACTAACAACTTTAGCTGTCATATTTTTTGGTATATAGAATAGATAGTTTTATATTTCCCTTAAAAATTAATAATTTAAATTATATAAGTAAAGCAAATAAAAATACCCATTAATATATGCAACTATTATAAATTAGATTTTTATCGAATTGATCACAGGTTCGTCCTTTAAAAAGGATTCGATTTAAAAATCATTGTGGTTGGTTATTATGTGGGTTTCTTTAATTCATCAAGACTAAGTTAAACTTGCAGCCAAAAGTTCATCAAGTTTATTTTTTAAGTCTGGAGATGCCATTAATGGATTGTAAATTTCTCCCTCATAAGGTTGCCAAACATAACCAGAAGTAAAAAGTCTAAAAACTTGTAATGCCTCAACTTCCTGCTGAATTTTTTTTGCTAACACTAATCCTGGTATAGATAAATTAGGTAAGTCTTCAATCAGTTCACTATAGGTTCTAAATTCATCTACTTCAACACCTACTAAAGCATAACGAAATTGTAGGGCAGTACGTAGATGTTTATAGAGTAGAATACCTAATTCTGTCATTAAATAAGCACTTTCAGGGCTATCTATTCCTAGTTCACTAATATTATTGGGGTAAACGCGACACCACCAATTGTTTTCGATATCTTGAAAAGTTTCTGCACGACATAGGCATGGGCTACCATTTGATAGCGTCAATATTGGCCCCATAAAGTGTTGAGCAAATTTACTGGCAATGATTTCTTCAGATCCACATTCTGCTGATAAGCTAAATATCCACACCATGACTGTAGCCTTCTATATAGAGTAATTTTGACAACGGGCTAAACCTACGCACTTCTCAAAAGTCTGTTTCCCATAACTCATGCTTGGAAGGCTGAGTTGGCTGGGAAATAAAAGTGACAATTTGCTCTCCCAGAACTGCACATACAGCACAGGTAAGTCGATACAATAATGCTCTGGACTCTTTGGTGCATTATTTCCATGACTGCCACATCTCCTGCTCCCTTCTCTCCCCAAGAAATCGCTGCTGAAGGTATTAAACCAGAAGAATATACAGAAATTGTCCGCCGCTTAGGTCGTCATCCCAACAAAGCCGAATTGGGAATGTTTGGGGTAATGTGGTCTGAGCATTGTTGCTATAAAAATTCCCGTCCTTTACTCAAACAGTTTCCCACCACTGGCCCCCGCATCTTGGTTGGGCCTGGGGAAAATGCTGGGGTTGTAGATTTGGGTGAGGGACTGCAACTAGCTTTTAAAATTGAGTCTCATAACCACCCCTCAGCAGTTGAACCATTTCAAGGTGCTGCCACCGGAGTAGGTGGTATTCTTCGAGATATTTTCACAATGGGCGCGCGTCCTATTGCTTTGTTAAACTCCCTGCGTTTTGGTTCTCTGGATGACCCCAAAACTCAAAGGCTATTCTCTGGCGTAGTTGCTGGTATTTCCCACTATGGTAACTGTGTTGGGGTTCCCACTGTCGGCGGTGAAGTTTACTTTGACCCTGCTTACTCCGGTAATCCTTTAGTGAACGTCATGGCTCTAGGCTTGATGGAAACGCCGGAAATCGTCAAATCTGGAGCATCTGGTCTGGGAAATCCTGTGTTATACGTTGGTTCGACCACCGGACGCGATGGTATGGGAGGAGCTAGTTTTGCTAGTGCAGAATTAAGTGATGAATCAATTGATGACCGTCCGGCGGTGCAAGTAGGCGACCCCTTTTTAGAAAAGTCACTCATAGAAGCTTGTCTGGAAGCATTTAAAACAGGTGCAGTAGTGGCGGCTCAAGATATGGGTGCTGCGGGTATTACCTGTTCTACTTCCGAGATGGCAGCCAAAGGTGGTGTCGGGATTGAATTAGATTTAGATAAGATTCCGGTGCGGGAATTAGGGATGGTTCCCTATGAATATTTACTTTCTGAGTCCCAAGAACGGATGCTGTTTGTCGCGCATAAAGGACGAGAGCAAGAATTAATTGATATTTTCCATCGTTGGGGACTACAGGCGGTTGTTGCAGGTACAGTAATTGCCGAACCTATTGTGAGGATTCTCTTTCAGGGTGGAGTCGCCGCCGAAATTCCGGCTGATGCTTTGGCAGAAAATACCCCACTGTATGAGCGTGAGTTATTAGCAGAACCCCCAGAATATGCCCAAAAAGCTTGGCAATGGTCGGTTGATACTTTACCTGCTTGTACAACTGCGGGAATTGAAATTCAAGGGAATCTAAAAACTTGGCGTGATATTTTGTTGACTTTACTAGATACACCTACCATCGCCTCTAAAAATTGGGTATATCGTCAATATGACCACCAAGTCCAGAATAATACTGTTATTTTCCCTGGTGGTGCAGATGCAGCAGTGGTACGTTTACGGCCTTTGGAACGGAAGCAAGGGAGCAGGGGAGCAGGTGAGCAGGGGGAAAGTATTAATGCCCCAAGCGGTGTAGCAGCTACAGTAGATTGTAATCCCCGTTATGTTTACCTTGACCCCTATGAGGGAGCTAAGGCAGTAGTCGCGGAAGCGGCGCGGAATCTTAGCTGTGTGGGTGCAGAACCTTTAGCGGTGACAGATAACCTCAATTTTGGTAGTCCCGAAAAACCCATTGGTTATTGGCAACTGGCTGAAGCTTGTCGCGGTTTAGCGGAAGGTTGTCAAGAATTATCTACTCCTGTAACTGGTGGTAATGTTTCTTTATATAACGAAACCCTTGATTCTCAAGGTAATCCCCAACCTATTTACCCGACTCCCGTTGTGGGGATGGTTGGACTGATTCCTGATTTAACTAAGATTTGTGGTCAAGGTTGGCAAAATCCAGGTGATGTAATTTATCTCCTTGGTTCATCTCCCCATAATTTAGGCGCATCGGAATATTTAGCCGCAATTCATAACACTGTTGCAGGTAGACCATCTAAGGTGGATTTTGGCTTAGAACGTCGTGTGCAAGCCGTCTGTCGTGAAGGTATCCGTGCAGGTTGGGTAAATTCAGCCCATGATTGTGCTGAGGGTGGTTTAGTTATCGCTTTAGCAGAATGCTGTCTAGGTGGTAAACTAGGCGCGCAAATTGATTTAGAAACTAGCCAGTCACAACGTCTCGATGAATTACTCTTTGGTGAAGGTGGGGCAAGAATTATTGTGTCCGTGTCGCCAGCAGAACAAGAAAATTGGGAATCATATTTACAGACTAATTTGGCTCAGGCATGGCAAAAACTCGGTACAGTCGGTAATCACGATACAGGTTTAAGTGTTTTAACCACTGATAACCAAACCTTAATTCAAGCTAGTATCGAAGAGATGAACAATCTTTATCAAAATGCGATCGCTAGACGTTTAGTTTACGTCAGAGAATAAGTAAGGCAAAAGGTAAAAGGCAAAAGGCAAAAGGTAAAAATTATCTTTGACCTATTGCCATGCCCAATTCCCAATTCCATCAAATCAATAGCATCTTTGGACACATTTAAGGTAGTGTTTTAATGGATGGTTAAAGATTTATTAAGAGTAGCATCGCTATCCAGTTCATAAAAAATAATCCCAGTGACTTGACACCCCAACCAGGAGCAAAGCTAGCATGATTCCCATCGATTCCGTCACTTTGGATGAATACGCCCAGCATACCGACGACTCAATTAATGGTCTGGGAAATCGTCCTGACAAGCCTGAAGAAGCTTGCGGAGTTTTCGGCATCTACGCACCAGGAGAAAATGTTGCCAAACTAACTTATTTTGGATTGTATGCCCTACAACATCGGGGTCAAGAATCAGCTGGCATTGCCACCTTTGATGGGACAACCGTACACCTGCACAAAGATATGGGTTTGGTGTCTCAAGTCTTTAATGAGTCGATTTTAGAAGAGTTACCTGGCGGTATTGGGGTTGGTCACACTCGCTATTCCACCACCGGCTCTAGTCGCAAAGTCAACGCTCAACCTGCTGTAGTGGACACCCGCTTAGGTTCACTAGCTTTAGCACATAACGGCAATTTAGTCAATACTGTGCAGTTGCGGGAAGAGTTAGTCAAGAGCAATTTTAACTTAGTGACAACCACTGATTCAGAGATGATTGCCTTTGCGATCGCAGAAGCAGTTAACGCAGGTGCGGACTGGTTAGAAGGAGCGATTCAGGCGTTTCATCGCTGTCAAGGCGCATTTAGTTTAGTGATAGGTACACCCGTCGGTGTGATGGGTGTGCGTGACCCTAATGGCATTCGTCCCTTAGTTATCGGGACTTTACCAGAAAACCCAGTCCGTTATGTTTTGTCTTCTGAAACCTGCGGTTTAGATATTATCGGTGCAGAATACCTGCGGGATGTTGAACCAGGTGAAGTAGTTTGGATTACCGACGAAGGTTTAGCCTCCTACCATTGGAGTCAAAAACCCCAACCCAAACTATGTATTTTTGAAATGATTTACTTTGCCCGTCCCGATAGTCAAATGCACAATGAAAGCTTGTATAGCTATCGGATGCGTTTAGGAAGGCAATTGGCAAAAGAATCCTATGTGGACGCAGATATCGTGTTTGGAGTTCCCGATTCTGGCATACCTGCGGCTATTGGCTTTTCCCAAGCCTCTGGCGTCGCCTACGGTGAAGGCTTAATTAAAAACCGCTATGTCGGACGCACATTTATTCAGCCTACCCAAACCATGCGGGAGTCGGGAATCAAAATGAAACTCAATCCGCTTAAAGATGTGTTGGCGGGTAAAAGAGTGATTATTGTTGACGACTCCATCGTGCGGGGTACAACCAGCCGCAAACTAGTCAAAGCCTTGCGTGAAGCCGGTGCAGCAGAAGTACATATGCGGATTTCCTCCCCACCGGTTACTCATCCTTGCTTCTACGGTATTGACACCGATACCCAGGATCAATTGATTGCAGCTACCAAATCTGTAGAAGAAATCGCGCAACAATTAGAAGTAGACAGCCTCGCTTACCTGAGTTGGTCAGGAATGTTGGAAGCCACAGGGGAAGACACCAATAATTTTTGTTCCGCTTGCTTCACTGGAGATTACCCCGTAGCCATCCCAGAACAGGTGAAGCGTTCTAAATTGATTTTGGAGAAAGTCGTAGTTTAGAAACCAGGAATTGGAGACTAGAAAAGTAAGCGGGGAAAACCTAGCTTACTTTTTTAATGTGTTTGTAATAAGGACTTTAGTCCTCAAATATCGGGACTTAGACATTGTTGAGGTAGAAACAAGGCTCAAAGCTATACAGGGCAAGATAAATACATTGAATGCTCAAAAATGCTTCAAACTCAGATATATTAAGAAACTGAGTAAAACGATGTCAAAGCTTTTTGGTGTATACCTTTGATGATTTTTTCAGCCTACTTTTTGTCTACGTCCCACTAATCGCAAAACCTAGATATCAAAAAACTTTCAACTCTGTTCCTTTTCCCTGTTATAGTTACCAGAAGATAGCATCCAGACTAGAATTCCTAGTATGAAATCAACTGGAGGCAGAGGATAATCTGTTAACTCAATAGTGACAGTTTGTTCTGTGAGTTGGATAAACCGCCAAGCAGTACCGTTGGTAACACTGCCAAATATTCTAGAAATAGGCTGATTATTCATCTCATTAAATTTTTGAGCAGCAACCATTTCGGCAATACATTGTCCAATTCCTAAATTTAAATCTGCCTTTTTCGCTTCAATAATAATTACGGCTGGAGCTTCAATTTCTAATTGTTCAGGAGAGCGACTGATCAAAAAATCACAAACTCCACTCAATCCAGATGCGGCATCCACAGTAAATTCTGTCCCTGAAAACAGACTTATTTGTCGGTGTAAAATCTTGCGGACTTCTAGTAAAACCGGACTAATAATTAACTCAGAACGTGCCTTTTCGCTACCTGTGGCGATCGCTAATGGTAAGCTTTCTGCTAAAAAGTCACTCAAGGTAGAACTAGGAGTAATAGGGGTGATTTGTGGTAGAAATTTTTCTCCTTCAATGGTACTGAGTCCAAAAGCTTGTTTGACTTTGCGGATAGTAAAGTCACTGTAAGCCATAATTTATTGCTTCCTGACGCTGAATTACTCAACTGTGCTGTAGAAAATCCACCTTCGGCAACAATGGGTCAGTCACAATCCCCACACCTATAAAACCCCAGCGTTTGAGCAAACTACCCAACTGTGTACCTGGAAGTGACTCAATAGCAAACCGGTTTGCAACTTCTGGCGCGTGAGTGTTGAGATAACTTAAAGCATCAAAATTTTCCCGAAAGAGTAATAAATAACCTGATGTTTCTTCACTAGGACGGGCTGTGAGGTAACGCCCATCAGCTTTAGAGCGCAGTATGTAGTAGACTTCGGAGAGCATGGAGATTGGGGACTAATCAATTCAAAATTCAAAATTCAAAATTCAAAATTCAAGATTTTGTTTCCTAATGACTAGTGAATAGTGACTAAGAATCTAAACGAATACGAGGATCTGCTACTTTGAGTAATAAGTCTGCCATTAAGTTGCCGACATTGAGCAATACAGCACTCATGACTAGACTCGCCATGACTAAATATTGGTCTTTGGCAATTACGGCTTGCAGGGTTAATCTACCTAAACCTGGCCAGTTAAAGAACTGTTCTGCGATAAATGCACCGCCTAATAAACCAGCTAACTCAAAACCTAACAAAGTAATCAACGGGTTAATGGCGTTACGCAACGCGTGAACATAAATAACTCGATTTTCTGGAAGTCCTTTGGCGCGTGCTGTTTGGATGTAGTCTTGTCTTAGTACGTCTAGTAATTCACCACGCATGATGCGTTGTAAGCCGGCAAAACTGGTGATACTCAAGGCAATAGTAGGTAAAATCATGTGCCAGCCTACATCTAGGATTTTACCGAACCAAGATAAATCTGTATGGTTAATGCTCGTCATTCCACCGACTGGAAATAACGGTGTGGTGTATTGGGCGAATATTAAAAGACACAGCACAGTAATGAAACTGGGAAATCCTTGACCGGTATAGCTAATCACCTGCAAAATCCGGTCTGCGGCTTTATTTTGTTTGACAGCAGCCACAATCCCTAAAGGAATAGCGATCGCCCATGTGAAAATTAAAGAAGCGATCGCTAAAAGTAAAGTAGCTGGTACTCTCTCCCACAACAGCGATGCAACTGAACGTTGGTATACAAAGCTGGTACCAAAATCACCCTTAGTGATAATGCGCCACAACCATAGCCTATATTGTTCTGTCCACGGCTTATCTAAACCAAATTGCTTGATTAATTCTGCTACTCTTTCTGGGGAAATTTTTGGATTTGACCGCAGTGTGTCTACATAATTCCCTGGGGACAATTTCATAATGAAAAATGTCAACGCCGACGCTAACAAAATAGTCAACAGCGACTGCAATATCCGTTTCACTACATAAATAAAGGTTTCGCTGGTGATAAATCTGATCAACCAGTTCCAAAACGTATCCCCAGAAATGCGTGTAGAAGTCACGTTACCTTGCTCCGAATTTCAAATTAACAATTTCCCCTCAATCAACCTGAGAAGTATCTACTAAGTTAGTTTTGGTTCATAAGTTAAACAGAACACTGTGGACTATTGACCATTGACTATTGACTAATATTCAACTAAAGAAATTATTGGCACATCTGGCAAATTCTTACGTCCTTGTAAATCTCGTAGCTCGATAATAAACCCAAATCCCACTAATTCGCAGCCTATTTGCTGGACTAACTGAGCCGTGGCAGTAGCTGTTCCTCCAGTGGCAATCAAATCATCTACGATTAAAACTCTGCTACCTGGGTGTAAAGCATCTTGATGCACTTCTAAACAGTCAGTACCATACTCTAGCTGATATTCCACTGAATGGACTGCTGCTGGCAACTTGCCTTTTTTGCGGACAGGGATAAAACCAGCACCTAATCTATAAGCCAATGGTGTACCAAAAATGAACCCCCGTGACTCCATACCCGCAACATAATCAACCTCAAAACCAGACTCAATACATTTTTCTGTAAAAAAGTCAATAGTATAGCGCAATCCTTCGCGATCGCGCAGTAAAGTAGTGATATCCCGAAACATAATGCCGGGCTTAGGAAAATCTGGAATGTCGCGAATGAGAGATTTTAGATCCATAGTTGTTGGGGATTGGGGATTAGGGACTGGGGACTGGGAAGATGGGGAAGTGTGGGGAGTGTGGGGAGTGTGGGGGGAAAGATTTCTTCCCTATCCTCCCACCCTTCCCACACTTCCTACTTGCCCAATGCCCCATGCCCCCAGTTACCTGAAAAATCGTACACTATAATGTCATACGCTTGGGATGATAGTATCCGTGCTGTTATCCATTGACGATATCGCGAATCTACACCAAGCTGAAGATAGATTATTACTCACAGGACAAAAGAGTAAAATTATGCTTTAAAAACTTAAATTTACGTAAAGTCACTCCAGGAGTAGAAGCACTAAGTAATGTATATATCCATTAGACTTGTTATGGCTACAAGTTTAATCTTGATTATTAGCTGTTGATCTTAAAGTTAGTTGTACTAGTTTTACCTAGTCTATTAGAACCGCATAAGGTATTTTATAGAATGAATGTCTCAGCAAGCTTAACGCCGTTCAATAGTCCAACCCCCCCATCATTGCCGATGATTTTGGACACTTTACCAGATCCCGCGATCGCCGGACAGGGATGTCCCGCTAGAACTAGATTGCAAATTGATCTCATCTTATTGGCGATAGAAGCTTTAGAATTAGGTGGTTCTGAAGCTATCCTGGCTTTTGCTGAAGAGTTGGATTTGAAGGGCATTGTCAAAGATAGGGTAAATTTGTGGCGGATGCGTAGTTCTAACCCCATCAGAAGAGCGCATATCCGCCGCCCTTTAAGCATTATGGAAGCAAAAGCCTTAGTAGTGATTGCCTGTTACATCGCTCGACGGTTAACAGTTGTCATTCGGCAAATGCTGATGATTTGTCAGCAGATGAACGACAAACAAATCCCCTTAGAACAGAATTTGCGCCTATCTAATTATTTGGAAAGATTTAGAGCGCACTTCAAAAGCAGAATGAATGCCCGTCGTTTTGGTGCATTGGCTGTAAATTCTGATGAAAAATTGAACGACTTAGCGATAAATTTACTAGGACAATTGTTATTTTGTACTGGTACAGCAGGAATGCAGCGTTTCTGGATTAGTCTTTTTGACGGTGAAGTGGAATGAATATTCAACGTAAGTACAGTTTACCTAATTGTACATTGCTTCTAGAGGGATTAAGTGATGCTACACGCGGCGCACAGTTTCAAGAACTGCGTCCAGAACTGTCAATATTGGTCAATGCAGAATGCTATATCTCCAATCACAATCAACCCCTTGTAGGAGGAAGAGAGTTTTTTGAAAGCTTGGTGAGAGCTGTAAGCGGCTATGCTCAGGAATTTTTAAGTAATGTACCCAATCCCCAAGCACATAACCAAGACTCAGAATTGGTGGAATTGCAGAAAATTGACGCTAACCACCACAGATTGATAGTTCATGCTGAAAACGCGCCGGATGAATTTAATTCTGGTGCTAATCGTCATCAACAGCCCATTCAAATTGATTTAAATACAGTACAGTTGTTTGATTTGGTGGAAGCTGTAGATCAATTTTTTGCAGACACCCAAACTTTACCGGAGTTATCTTTAGAACTGCAACCAGTCACCAGGCGTTACGGTGGTGCGAGTCAAGCCATTATCAAACAAGCCGTACCCGCAACTATTGGTGTTTCTAGTTTAGCAGTGGCAGCGATCGCCTTCAGTTTAATTCCTGCCCCAGAAGTTCGTCCACCAGAAACTAAACCACAGGAGCAAAGTTCTAACACCTCAACTAATGCTCCCACTCAGACTCCCAGCACAACAACTACAACCACACCCATTGCTGAGTCTACACCTACAGCAGCCACAACCGTCGCTGCAACTCCCGCACCTACAGCAGCCACAACCGTCGCTGCAACTCCCGCACCTACAGCAGCCACAACTCCACCTGCTATCAAAGATTTAGAAGCACTTTTAAGTAACGTTAATGAAATTACAGATCCCTCTCAACTCAAAGCTTTAAATCGTCAAGTTTGGAATCAAATTGAACCCTCTTGGAAAAGTCGCACAGAAGTTAAACAGGATTTAGTTTATCGTGTGGGAGTCGCGGCGGATGGTTCTATTGTTGGTTACAAAGCCGTCAACAAAGAAGCCAACCAAGGTATAGAATTAACTCCCTTGCCCAACCTCATTTATAGTCTGGCTAAACGTCCTCCCATTCCTAATGAACCCATTGCCCAATTTAAGGTCGTTTTTACCAGTAAAGGCATATTAGAGGTGAGTCCTTGGCGGGGATATGCCAGAACACCAGAAGTCATAGGGGCAAAAATCACAGACTCCAACACCATCAAAACTTTAAATAAAACACTTTACGATACAGTCCGACAAAATTGGGGTGGTACCCCCACCTTCAACAAAGATTTGAAGTACCGTGTTGCTATTAATAAGGACGGCGTAATTGCTGATTATGAACCTCTAAACCAAGTAGCTTTTGACTATTTTCGGGAAACACCTTTACCCCAAATTATGCAAGCTGTTTACGGTTCTAATTCCACCGCCCCTGATAATAAACAAGCTTTAGCACACTTTCAAGTCATCTTCAAACCTAGTGGTCAGTTAGAAGTTACTCCTTGGCAGGGGTATCAGTGATTGGGGATTGGGGAATGGGGAATCGGGAATTGGGAATCGGGAATCGGGATTGTGGACTGAGGACTGGGGACTGGGAAGATGGGGGAGTGTGGGGAGTGTGGGGAGTGTGGGGGGAAAGATTTCTTCCCTATCTTCCCACACCTCCCACCCCTCCCACACTTCCTACTTGCCCAATGCCCAATGCCCCATGCCCCATGCCCCATTGTCAATTTACCTTGTAATTCTCCGCATATAATTGCCCCATAACTGAGCAGCTTGTGCGCTACTACCGTTAGTGGGTGAATTATTGTCGTTACCTAACCACACGCCTGTAACTAGTCGGCGGCTGGGGATGAAACCGATAAACCACAAGTCAACGTTTTTATCGGTTGTACCAGTCTTACCCGCTTCCCCAAGTCCAAGGGCTGCGCTACGTCCAGTCCCTCTTGTTACTACCCCTTGCATTAAATTAGTCATCTCGTCAGCGACAGCAGTGGGTAAAACTCTTTTGTTGGCTTCTCGGTCTTGGTCGAAGGAGTAAATGACACGACAGGTTTTAAAATCATTGCGATCGCGGCAATCACTGCTGTCTAAAATCCTACTAATAGCATGGGGAGGATTCCACACGCCCCGATTGCCGATAGCACCGAAAGCACCAGTCATTTCTAAAACATTGACTACACTTTGACCCAATATCAAACCTGGTACGGGTTCAAGGGATGACTTTACCCCTAAACGCTGTGCCATTGACACCACTCTATCTAAACCCACTTCCCTACCTATCCGCAAAGCAATAGGGTTTTCTGAAAGTGCCAAGCCAGTAGCAATATCTAAACTTATATCTGCACCTGAACGACAAGGCCGATAAGTAAAACCTTGCCAAGTTAAAGGAGAACAGGAATATGTCCTGGATGCTGGTATACCTTGGACAAGGGCTTGGGTATAGGCAAAAATTTTAAATGTAGAACCTGGTTGACGTTTCGCTTGTACAGCCCGATTAAACTGACTTTGCCGATAGTCCGTGCCTCCTACCATAGCCAAAATACTGCCAGTTCTAGTATCTAAAGTGACCATTCCCCCTTGAGAAAAGCGGAAAGTTGAACCGGCTGTTCTGACAGCATTTTGCAGAGATGCTTCTGCTTGAGCTTGAATTCTGGGGTCTAGCTGAGTTTCAATGATGTAATTGCCTTCCCTGGCTGCACCTTCACCCAGAATTTTCTCTAGTTCCACAAACACATAATCATAAAAATAAGGTGCAATGGTCTTAGCTTGCTGTTCGCAAACCTTGGGACTGACTTGTACTGTGGATCTTCTGGCGCGGTTAGCTTCTTCTTGGCTAATTTTGCCCATTTCTAGCATCCGTTTAATTACACGGTTGCGATAGTCGGCTGCATCCAGTTTCCTTGGCCCATCTCCACAAAAGTTAAACGCATTGGGAGCAGGTAAAATACCCACTAAAGTAGCGGCTTCCGCTAGATTTAAATCCTTGGCTGATTTATCAAAGTAATATTTAGCCGCATCTTCAAATCCAGAGGTATCCGCCCCTAAAAATACTCGATTCAAATAAGTCAGCAAAATTTCATCTTTGCTGTAGAATGCTTCTAATTTCAAGGAAACAATGGCTTCTCTGACTTTGCGCCCAATGGAGTCTTGCGCGCCCACATATTCCCGAAATAAACTTCTAGACACCTGCTGGGTGATGGTACTAGCTCCCTGCTGGACATCCCCACTCCGAGTATTAATCAACACAGCCCGTAAAACACCCAAGGGGTCAACCCCGATGTGCCAATAATAGCGGCTATCTTCCGAAGCAATCACCGCCGCCGGCAAATAAGGCCCAAAATCTTCTAGCCGCTTCATATCTACGTGAGCCACTGTTCTGGGTTCACGTAAAGGGGTACTACCATCACGGGCATATACTACCACAGGCGCACGGGTCGCTGTGGGTAGAGGACGGACGCGAAATTTTAAAGATTCCACCCCAATCACCAATCCTAGCAAGGCACTCACACCAGCTACACCATAACCAGTCCAGGTTGCAGCTTTGACGTACCACGGTGGCGGATCGACATATTGCAGACGCACTGAAGCCGCGAGCTCTGGCGGGCCGAGGGTGAGAATATCGCCATGACGTAGTTCTAAGTTATTAACGCGTCGCTTACCGCGATAAATGCCATTCGTGGAGTTTTCATCTTTAATCACAAACACGGGTTTACGGTGTGAAGAATCCCGCGATAAGGACAGATGAATTTGGCTGACAACGGGGTTGCGGATGACTATATCACAGGATTTGGAACTGCGCCCTAGAAGATAGCGATCGCCCAACAATGGATATATCTCTGCCTTATCTGCTCCGGCATCCTGCACCCAGAGTTCTGGTACCTTGGCATTAGGCTTGAGTGCCAATTTAGAAAAGTCAACCCTAGCTTGAATCGTATGTACTGCTTGAGTCAGTTGACCAAGTAACGTTTGTGGCTTTTGGGGAGGTTGGGGAGAGTTCATCGGCTACTTACATCACAGTGAAGAGTGAAGAATCGGGTTAATGGCAGTTTCTCTGATTGGTCTTACACCATTTTACTCATAAGCCAAAACATTAATTGGCTATACGGAATTATTGCCGATTCAATCTTACATCAAGAGATTGTATCTCAAGTAAATTTACTTGATTATTTCGTTACTCATTAATACCAATTAAAATCTTGAATTATCCGGCAAAATGGTTATTTAAACTGATTTTTAGTTATCTAATAGCACCATATATTACTTACCCTTTTTAGTATTTATTACAACTTTGAACAACAAAGTAATCTTTGAAGTTCTATTACCCTGCACATCCACATAACATTACAACAAAAGCAAACATCCCCATTTAGGAATATTTTCAAAAAATCTATTGTCTGTTTTAATGGTGCGAGTGTTCCGTTTCCGTTAAGGTTAAGTTCAGAATTATGGGAAAATCTCTGACCCTGATTGGTACAGCCCTGACTTTGGCAATCACAGCTAACATGGCTTTGGCTCAATCTAGTAAATCCCCAATTGCTCAATCTAGTAGCTCATCTACAAGTTCCCCAACGGAAATTAACTTGTCACCAGAAGGATTTAAAATTCTGTGTGAACGTTTTCCACTTAATTCTCGTTGTGCAGGTAATCAGTCTACTACACCTACCACACCCAGCGCGCCTGGTAGCACTGAAGTAGAAACTCAACCCACCGAAAGCACTACCCCCGCACCAGGAAATACCACAGCACCAGACTTTACTACTCCTGAAAGCACCACTCCCGCACCAGGAGATCCCACAGTACCAGAATCTACTACCCCTGGAAGCACCACTCCCGCACCAGGAAATATCACAGTACCAGAATCTAACACTCCTGAAAGCACCACTCCCGCACCAGGAAATATCACAGCACCAGAATCTAACACTCCTGAAAGCACCTCTCCCGCACCGGAAAGCGCATCTCCAAATCAACTTCCCAGCTCTGATTTACCTTCAACTCCTGCTACTGGAAAGTAAAAGTGCTGCAAATCTGTTAAGGAATAAATAAATTTTCTGTAGAGACGGTGATTTCTCACCTCTCTCCTCCTAAAATCCACAAGGATCAAAAAACAAGACTTTTCAAGGAACAAGTTTTTCCAACTTGTCCCTTTTTTTTATGGATCAAAAACTCTGTTAATGCAGTCTACGATTGGGACTAGGCGTTTTCTGCAAGGAAGCAATTAATAAACAAACAATACCTATACTAATAAATGAATCTGCCACGTTAAAGATAGCAAAATTAATCAGTCGAAAATCAAAAAAATCAACTACATAACCTAGAGCAAATCTATCAATACCGTTACCTATCGCACCACCTAAGATAAAGCCATATCCTATCTGCTCCCAACGATTTAAAACTGGCCCAAACAAAGCCCATCCTATTAAAACTAAACTAACTACTAAAGATAGCCAGCGTAATAAATCTATCTGTCCGCTTAGTATGCTAAAGGCTGCGCCAGGATTTTCTGCGTAGGTTAAATGAAATATCCCTTGTAAGAGTGGTAGGGTGTGTCTATCGTAGGTCAAGCCAGTTTTTGGATTAGTGACAGTTTCCAACGGCCAAGACGCAACTACTTCTACCACCCAGTATTTTGTTAATTGGTCTAAAATGACGATGACAAAAGCAAGACTTAGAAACAGAGGATTTTTGAAACGCATGAAACTAGGGGGTAGAGGATCAGGACTAAGAATTGGATCGCAGGTACTAAAAAATACTAAGTAGAACAGGGTAAATATTTGTGGTTCTGATTAGGCAGGGGGCAAGGGGGCAGGGAGCAGGGGGAAAGAGGATTTTAGCCTAGTTTACATTTCTTAAGATAGTTAGGTTTTTTCTCACCGACTTACTTAGCTTCTAACCCTACAACTAATAAAACATTAAGTGTCGCAACACATATGCTACTACGGTGACTGCACAAACTACAGCTAGCTGGCTAGGTATGGCAAACCAAGAATAATTGAGAATGGTTTGTGTTAATAGGGGATTATCCAAACCTTGCCCTTGAAAAGCATGACTAACAATTAAATAAATAATTCCACACAGATGGATTGTTAACAAGCCACAAATACAGCTAAATGTTAGAGTTTCCAACTTCGGCCTAGTTTGAAAAGCCACAAAGCCACAAATCCATGCACCAGGGATAAATCCTAATAAGTAGCCAAATTGAGATAATCTCACGTAGCCAACACCGCCGCCATCAACAAATACAGGGTGTAGAGCTAACCCCATCACTAAATAAGCAATTTGTGACAGCGCGCCAGCATTTTGTCCTCCCAGGCAGCCTATTAATAGCACCGCACCAATTTGATAAGAGACACCTAAAGAAACAGTTTTAATTCCATGTTGACTCCAACTCCAGGGTAAGGCAATACTGTGGGCTTCGAGAAAAGTACCACCTATCGTCAAGAGTAAGCCAATCATAGACCAGAGCAATTGATTGGAAGCGGCAAACATTGATTATGAGGCCAAAGGAAAACTAACAGCAACCAGTATAGGCATTAATCTATGTAACTGGGACTCATGCTGATACCCTCAATTAGTGGAGATTTACATTTGTAGTTTGTTGTAACAGTTCATTTTTTTGCATTTTGATTTAATTGTTGTCTTATGGGATTGCCTTAGATATTGTGGTAAAATAATTGACAGTATTGTTGGTGTTTATGCGTGCTAACTAGGCGATCGCTCACATCTCTAAGAGTTTTGTAAACTAGATTTTGTGCCATAATTACGAGGTCATACCTCAGCTTTCTAACTTCTCTTGGCATTACAATTATTTTGTAAGTAAAAAGGAAAAATTTTTCAGTATAAATACATATTTATTTTTGCTTCATGTAAAAATAAATCTAGCGGTCAAGAGTGGTTATTCTGGTGACAAATTCTTTATTGACTAAGGGCATCTGAATAGAAATTAATAGATTTTTGTGAATACACATTATAGATTGTTAAATGTTCGATGAACAATAAATAATAATTAATGGGTATAAAATTTATCTAGCTAATTTTCTAAATAACTCAGTATCCTAATCTAAAAAAAATATATTCTTTCTTTTTTGTTAACCTTGCCTTAACTTTAAATACTACTCATAGGAGGTAGGTTAGAAACGCCTATGTGGAAATTCACTCACAATTGACAAGCTATGCTTTCACGTCTACAGACAAAAAAAATTAACCGTGTTCCGGTCTTAATCTCAGTATTAGCACTAGCAGCAGGTTTAACTGCTTGTGGTGGACAGCAAGCATCAGACAATAATAATACTAATGATGCTTCCTCTGGCACTACTAAAGATGCTACAGCTTCCAGCCCTGCGAAATTAGATTTAGGTGGTAATGTCTCCTTAACAGGAGCAGGTGCATCTTTTCCTGCACCTTTATATCAAAGTTGGTTCACAGACTTAAACAAAAAGTATCCTAATTTGCAAGTCAACTATCAGTCAGTAGGTAGTGGTGCTGGTGTTGAGCAATTTACCAAAGGGACTGTAGACTTTGGAGCCAGCGACGTGGCAATGAAGGATGAAGAAATCCAAAAAGTGTCGACAGATAAAGGTGTGATATTACTACCAATGACAGCAGGTAGTATTGTTCTGGCTTACAACTTGCCTGATGTTGGTGAACTCAAGTTACCACGGGCTGTTTATGTTGACATTCTGCTAGGTAACATTAAAAACTGGAACGACCCTAAAATAGCAGCTGCTAACCCAGAGGCCAAGTTGCCTGACCAACCCATTACAGTAATTTATCGCTCTGATGGTAGCGGTACTACAGGGGTATTTACCAAACACCTCAGTGCTATTAGTCCAGACTGGAAAAGCAAAGTAGGCGATGGTAAAACCGTTAATTGGCCTACTGGGGTGGGTGCTAAAGGTAATGAAGGTGTAACCGCACAAATTCAGCAAACACAAGGTTCGATTGGTTATGTTGAATACGGCTACGCTAAACAAAACAATTTGAAGTTTGCTGCTTTAGAAAACAAAGGTGGAAAATTCGTAGTTCCGACAGAAGAGTCAGCCGCTAAAACCTTAGAAGCTGTAACTCTCCCAGAAAACTTAAGAGCTTTTATTACTGATCCTGAAGGTGCTGACTCTTATCCTGTAGTCACATATTCGTGGATTATGGTTTATAAGAAATATCCTGACGCAGCTAAGGCTAAAGCCATTGAAGCCATGATTGAGTATGGCTTAACTGAAGGACAAAAAGTAGCTGCTGAATTAGGATATGTGCCTTTACCTCAAAATGTAGTTCAAAAAGTTGCTACTGCTGCTGACCAAATCAGCCCAGATTATAAAATTGCTGTTGGTAGCAGTACAAGTGCTAGCAAATAGTTATTGGTCTGGAACTATTACGAACAGGTAACAGAGTTGATTGTGCATGACTGAATTGATGCCGTGTTGTACTAGTTAATCTCATGTCATGCGTTGCGTTGTGAGTTGATGAACGCCTAAAAACTTAATCAATCTAGGTTTTTATGGTTTTGATCACGGCAACGACAACTATTTAGTAATCTGGTTGCTTCTCACATTTATCTCTGATTTAATTTTTACAGTCAGTCGTCATGGCTACAAATTCTCAGAATCTGCCAGCAGCAATTAAGAATCGCTCCGATGCAGAGCGATCATTAGACAGAGGTTTTATTTGGCTGACTCGAATTTTTGCGATCGCGATCGCAGGTACTCTATTATGGATTACCCTCCAGGTCATGGTTGATGCTTGGCCAGCCATCCAGAAGTTTGGTCTTGGCTTCCTCGCCCAAAGTACCTGGAATCCAGTCAATGAAACCTATGGGGTGCTACCTCAAATCTATGGAACTCTCGTCAGTGCTTTTATTGGTTTACTATTAGCCGTACCTATCGGTGTAGGTACGGCTGTACTATTAAGTGAAGACTTTCTGCCAGGTAAAGTACGCACCGTCTTAGTGTTTCTGGTAGAATTACTAGCAGCTATTCCCAGTGTAGTGTACGGTGTCTGGGGAATTTTTGTACTAGTACCAATTTTAACTAACTTGGGGAAATGGCTAAATAGTAGTCTTGGGTGGTTGCCCATTTTTAGCACCCCTCCCACTGGCCCAGGAATGTTACCTGCGGGCGTGATTCTCGCGATCATGACCTTACCAATCATCACAGCTATTTCTCGTGATGCACTCATTTCCGTACCGCCTAGTTTAAGACAAGCCTCTTTAGGACTAGGTGCAACACGCTGGGAAACAATTCTTCAAGTTCTCATTCCCTCAGCATTCTCTGGTATTGTCAGTGCTGTGATGTTGGCACTGGGTCGAGCAATGGGAGAAACAATGGCTGTGACTATGTTGATTGGTAATTCTAACAATGTCAACATCTCACTGTTAGCACCAGCCAATACTATTTCATCCCTACTAGCTAATCAGTTTGCCGAAGCCAGTGGTTTACAAGTTGCGGCCTTGATGTATGCAGCTTTAGTTTTATTTGTTTTGACTCTTGTGGTCAATATTTTGGCTGAATTTGTCGTGCTGCGAGTCAAACGCATATAGCTTTGTTGTGGAAGAATATTTATGACTGCTCATTTTCCTGAAAGGGCTTTAACTCGTGTTTCCACATCTCCCCGCACCATGTTTAACACTGCGATGACGGGAGTAGCGTTTGCTTGTGGGATATTGGCACTATTGCCTTTATTTGCGGTACTGTCCTATGTCTTAATTCAAGGTTTTAGCAGCCTCAATTTCAGCATCTTTACAGAACTACCGCCAGCCCCTTTAAGGGGACAAGGTGGTTTTGGGAACGCTATTTTGGGAACGCTATTAATGGTAGGTATCGGTGCATTAATTAGTATTCCTGTAGGTGTAATTGCTGCCATCTATTTAACAGAATTTAGTTCTGGTAAACTGGCTAGATGGATACGTTTTGCGACTAACGTCCTAAGCGGAGTACCTTCCATTATTGCAGGGGTATTTGCCTATGGGGTTGTGGTTTTAGCCTTAGTAAAACTCAATCTCGGCTCATATTCAGCACTGGGTGGGGGGTTTGCGCTTTCAATATTAATGCTACCCATTATTGTGAGAACCACCGATGAAGCCTTGCAGTTAGTATCGCAAGATTTACGCCAAGCTTCAGTAGGGTTAGGGGCTACTAATTTTCAGACTGTAGTACAAGTTGTTTTACCTGCGGCATTACCAGCTATTGTTACAGGAACTACATTAGCGATCGCCCGTGCAGCTGGAGAAACTGCACCTTTATTGTTTACCGCCTTATTTTCATCATTTTGGCCAGATAGCCTATTTAAACCGACAGCATCCCTGGCTGTTTTGGTTTTTAACTTCGCTATTTCTCCCTATAAGAACTGGCAAGCCTTAGCTTGGGCTGCTTCTTTGATTTTGGTCTTGATGGTGTTGATCACTAGTATCATCGCTCGTTGGGCAACCCGCCAGAAAGCTTAGAAACAAATTTTTTCTAGCTTTGGCGAGATTGCTTTGCTTTCTTTTTAACGCATACCAAAACAATATATGGCTACTAACATTAGCACAGTGAATAGTACAGAGACCGTTTTAAAAACGGAAAACTTGAATGTCTACTATGGTAAGTTTCTGGCTTTGCAGAATATTTGGCTAGACATTCCCAAAAATAAAGTTACAGCTTTCATTGGCCCTTCTGGTTGCGGTAAAAGTACCTTACTGCGATGCTATAACCGTCTCAATGACCTAATTGAATCATTCCGAGCAGAAGGGAAGATTTTCTATTATGACAAAAACTTATATGCACCTGATATCGACCCCGTAGAAGTACGCCGCCGCATTGGGATGGTATTTCAAAGACCAAACCCATTCCCCAAATCAATTTATGACAACATTGCTTTTGGAGCTAAAATCAACGGCTACAAAGGTAATATGGATGAGTTGGTAGAAAGAAGCTTACGCCAAGCCGCCTTATGGGATGAAGTCAAAGATAAACTCAGACAAAGTGGCTCATCTTTATCTGGTGGACAACAGCAAAGATTATGTATTGCACGGGCGGTAGCCGTCCAACCCGAAATCATCCTGATGGATGAACCTTGTTCAGCGTTAGACCCCATCTCTACCTTGCGGGTAGAAGAACTGATTCATGAATTGAAAGAGCAATATACTATTGTGATTGTGACTCACAATATGCAGCAAGCTGCACGAGTCTCCGACATGACAGCCTTTTTCAACGTCCGTTCCACAGAAACCGGAGGTCGTATCGGCTACTTAGTAGAATATGATGCCACAGAAGTTATTTTCAACAATCCCAAGCAAGAAGACACTAGAGATTACGTCAGTGGCAGATTCGGTTAAGTATTATCAATAAATATTGCAACAGATGGGGGATGCTTTATTTGCATCCCATATTTTTTGGTTATTAGTCATTAGTCAATAGTCATTAGTCATTAGTCATTAGTCATTAGTCATTAGTTATTAGACCTCTTGCACGAATAATTGAACACTCCGAATACATAAATTAAAGAGTTATCTTTCTGCGTTCTTCTTTGCGTCTTTGCGCCTTTGCGTGAGCTTTTCAACAATATTGTCAGCAACACCAAAGTATTTATGCAAGAAGTCTATTATGGAACGGGGAGAAGTAGACAAGGTAGATGAGGTAGATTTTAACCCCATGCCCCATGCCCAATGCCCTATTAGAGAGTTAGCCAGCTAAAAACTTGTTCAACGGTTAAAGATAGGTCAATGTTATTAAGAATTGGCAGTTTGTCTGTCCCCGTTAACATTTCGACCCGTTGACTGGGAAATACTGATAAAATGCTAGCTTCTTCTGGGATAATTAGCCAACCTATTTCTGTACCGTGTTGGGAACAGTACAGCAGGTTACGGAGAACTTTGGCCATGCTTTGATCTGGGGAGAGAATTTCTATTGCCCAATCGGGGTACGTTTCAAATCTATTGGTGATTCTCCCAGATGGTTCGCGTGGAATACGTTCCCAGCGAAATACAGCAATATCAGGAACGATCGCAGCACCACCAAAAATACAACGCAATTCCGGTAAAGCCAGAGCGATTTTCTGAGGTTCAGCCACTCCATTAATAGTGGCGACGAGTTTACCTTGAAGACGGCTATGTTCCCCTTGAGGCATAGGTTTTTGACTAATTTTTCCTTCTATATATTCAGATGCGGGTTTAGTTTCGGGAAGTTGTAAAAATTCTTCTAGGGTGATTGATTTGACGAGTGTAGTCATTAATTTGCCTTGCCCAATACTCTTAACTCTATTTTGCCGATGTTTTGAAATAGGGGTGTAGGGGTGTAGGGGTGTAGGGGTGTAGGGGAAGAAAATCCAATGCCCTATGCCCCATGCCCCATGCCCCTGCCCTAATCCCTCTTCCCTTGACTACGATGATTTGCGGCTTGTAGTAATAACGATTCAGCAAAAGCGATCGCATCACTGGCGGATTTACCACCGGCTAGTTGTGCTAGTTCATCCCGACGGGTAGTCAAATCATCTAAGTTAGTCACTCGCACCACTGTACGCTGTTCGGTGTTGCCGTTGTTTGATTTCTTACCTTTGCCTTGGGTGATGGTTTGCTTGTTAACCCTGAAATGACAGTCTGCCATTGCTGCTACTAAGGGTTGGTGTGTGACGCATAATACTTGATGATGCTGGCTGAGTTGGTGTAATTTTTCGGCGATCGCTTGGGCTACTCTTCCTGAAACTCCTACATCAATTTCATCAAATACCAACGTTCCGGCTGCGTCGGCTTGGGTAAAACAGGCTTTGAGGGCGAGTAAAAACCGGCTCATTTCCCCACCGGAAGCAATTTCTGTTAATGGTTGCAATGGTTCGCCGGGGTTGGGGCTAAACATGAAGGTGATTTTGTCTGCACCCGCCGCCGTTGGTGGTGTGGGGGTAATTTCGACTTGAAACTGTACCTTTTCCATCGCCAAGGGTTTGAGTTCAGCTATTAGTCGGGATTCGAGGGTGGCGGCGGTTTTTTGGCGCAATTGGGTTAATTTTTCACAGGCTTGAGTGAGTTTGTCTAAACAGGCTGCTGTTTGCTGTTCTAGACTTTCAATACTTTGTTCACCGTCATTAAGTTCTGCTAATTCTGCTTGAATTTTTTGATAATAGGCGATCGCTTCTTGTAAACTAGGGCCATACTTCCGGCAAATTTGTTTTAGCTCTCGGATGCGTTCTTCTACTTCCTCTAACCTTTGGGGATCAGCTTCTAAACTTTCACCATAGGTGTTAATTTGTCGTGCGACTTCCGTTAAAGCTGTTTGTGCATCTCTAATTAAATCTAGGAGTGGTTGCAGTTGGCTATCATACTCCACCATGTCATTTAAGGTGGCTTCACTATCACCCAACAAATCAGATGCGGCTGGGGTTTCGTCTTCATTTTGATACAAAGCTTGGTAGATTTTGTAACTCATCTGTTGCAAATCTACGACATGATTTAAACGTTCCCGTTCTTGTTGGAGTTGTTCTAATTCTTGGGGATCGCTGAGATTAGCCGTTGATAGTTCTTGGACTTGATAGGTGAGTAAATCTAGTTGTTGTAAACGTTCTCGTTCAGAGGTGCGGCGTTTTTCGAGGTTGGTGTGGGCTTGTTGGTAAGCACTAAAGGCTGCGGTGATGATTTGACGCTGTTTAACTAAGGAATCGCCGCCATACATATCTAGCCAATCACGGACTTGGGCGGATTGTCCCACCTGTACAGTTTGACCTTGGGCGGTAATTTCCACCAAGCGATCGCGCAATTCCGTCATAATTTGGCGATTAACTAACACCCCATTGACCCGCGATCGGCTACGAATATTACTAGATGTAGCTGTAATTTCTCGACTGATGACTATAGAACTATCATCAATTAAATCAATTTCTTGTTCCGTCAACCAAGCCGCTAACGGTGGCGTTGAAGAGAAAGTCCCTTCTACCATCGCCCTAGCCGTTCCTGTGCGAATGGCGCGACTAGAGACTTTCCCCCCTAAAATCGCATCAATCGCATCTAAAATAATTGATTTTCCTGCGCCGGTTTCACCTGTCAATACATTTAATCCCGCGCCAAATTCCAGTTCTAGTTGATCAATTAAAGCAAAATTCTCAATTCGCAGGCAGAGCAACATCAGAACAACTCTCTGTGAAAAAGCAGGGGTGAAGGGATCGCAGGGGACTTCCAACTTAAAAAATATACTATCACTGTGTAGGCAGGGGGCAGGAGGAAAAGAACGATGTCTGAATCTCGGAAATTGGATAATTTATTTTCTGGAAGTCCCCAGGAGAGAAACACCAAGGTATCTATCGCCTACCGTAAAAGCGAAACTTTGAACCTTAATATTTTGTTAAAAGTAGATGCCGAATATTGTCAAATTACAGGAAGTTAAGCTGGATTTTTGAGATTCGGCAAATACCTACTAATATTGAACTAGCAAGCACATTTAAGTGTAGCAAAAGTAATTAGTCATTAGTCATTAGTCATTGGTCATTGGTCATTGGTCATTCGTCTTTCCCTTACATCCCCACACCCTTACATCCCCACACCCACATTTTACAAAATTAAGATTTACGAATTACTTTAAACATATTGTTACAATGCTTAACATATTCAATCCAACCGGCGGCTTTTTCTATGACTGTTAAGACACTTCCCACTAACTCCCGACCGATTGAGGGCGAACTCCAAACTAGAGAACAGGCGATGTTGACAACTAGTACAGAGCCTGAAACATTGAGTTACAATCCTGCGGAAATCGCTGTTTATTATCAAGCAAGACCTTTACAGGTGTTGCGGCGCATTGTTGCAGTTTTGAGTCCTACCTTGTCCTTTGTTTTGGGCTTATGGTGGGATAGTAAACGGGGAGTTGTGGTGAAAAGCGATCGCCGTCGCGCAATTCAATTAAGAGAGTTGTTGACGCGCTTGGGGCCTGCTTATATCAAAATCGGACAAGCTTTATCCACAAGACCGGATTTAGTCCCTCCCATTTATCTGGAAGAACTCACCAGATTACAAGACCAGTTACCTGCTTTTCCCAATGAAATCGCCTATCAGTTTATTGAAGAAGAATTAGGAAACGCACCAGAGGAGATTTACACCGAACTTTCCGCCACACCAATTGCGGCTGCTTCCTTGGGGCAAGTTTACAAAGGTAAACTCAAAACTGGTGAAGAAGTGGCTGTCAAAGTCCAGCGTCCTGATTTAAGAGAACGCATCACCATAGACTTATATATTTTAAGAGGGCTAGCGGCTTGGGTACAGAAACAAGTCAAGCGAGTCCGCAGCGATTTAGTCGGGATTTTAGATGAATTAGGCGATCGCATTTTTGAAGAGATGGATTATATCCACGAAGGCGAAAATGCCGAACGCTTTTTTGAATTATATGGTCATATTAAAGACATTTACGTACCGAAAATTTACTGGGAATATACTAACCGTCGTGTGTTAACGATGGAGTGGATTAACGGTACAAAATTAACCCAAACAGCAGAAATTAACGCTCAAGGGATAGATGCACGCTATTTAATAGAAGTCGGTGTGCAGTGTTCTTTAAGACAATTACTAGAACATGGATTTTTCCATGCTGACCCCCATCCAGGGAACTTATTAGCCACACCGGATGGTAAATTAGCCTATCTCGACTTTGGGATGATGAGCGAGATTCAACCGCCCCAAAGATATGGTTTAATTGAGGCGATCGTTCACGTTGTTAACCGTGATTTTGAAGGACTAGCACAAGATTACGTCAAGCTAGATTTCCTCTCCCCAGAAACCGATTTAACCCCCATTATTCCCGCATTCTCCAAAGTCTTTGCTAACGCTCAAGGTGCTAGTGTAGCGGAATTCAACATTAAAAGCATCACTGATGACCTATCAGAATTAATGTATGAATATCCCTTCCGCGTTCCCCCCTACTACGCTTTAATTATTCGTTCTTTGGTGACACTAGAAGGTATAGCCATCTTTATAGATCCAGAATTTAAAGTGTTGAGTGAGGCTTATCCTTATGTTGCTAAACGACTATTAACCGACCCCGCACCACAATTAAGAACCTCACTCAAAGATTTACTCTTTAAAGAGGGTAGATTCCGGTGGAATCGCTTAGAAAACTTATTACGCAACGCCCGTAAAAACCAAGAATACGACTTTAATTTAGTAGTCAATCAGGGTTTAGATTTTCTCTCTTCTGAACGCGGTGCTTTTATCCGCGATAAGCTAGTAGATGAACTATTAAATGGACTGAATGCTGTTGGTTTAAATGTGCTGCATAACTTTACTTATTTATTAAGAGAAAGAGTAGGGATTACAGCCATTAACGAAACACCAGCCGCCACAGTTGAACAACAACAAACCCTAGAACACATCAAAAACATCTCTAGTATTTTGAGGGAAACTCGCGGCTTTGACCCAGCCAAATTTGCACCACAGATTGCTCAATTATTATTTAATCCAGACGTGCAACGGCTAGGTCAACAAATCACCAATCAATTGCTGCAAAAAGCCATAGTCAGACTAATTCGTGAACTACTAGCAGCAGCAGAAGAAGCTAATAGCAACAACAATAGTGATTTAGCACAATCACCCAATTTATCACTGACTCTCAAAAGAGGATAAAACAGAGAAACCCCAACTCTTACAATTAGTTGGGGTTTTTAAAACAGACATCTTTTACAAATCCTGAAAAAATCCAACCTAGATCACCTCAAGAATAATCCTTCCGCGTCCTTCTTTGCGCCTTTGCGCCTCTGCGTGAGCTTTTCCACAAACTTATCAGCAACGCCAAATTTAGAATATCGCAAAAAACCAGGTGTTCTCCTAATCCAAATAAAAACCCCAATTCCTTAAAGAAATCAGGGTTAAATTAATCTAATATCAAAAAATCTTATCGACAACCCAAAGACTCACGAGTATCGACACCAGTTTTAGAATTCACACCATCAGCCTTAGCACAAAGTTTCTTCACCTGTAGCCCATCTAAAACCGCATTAGTAAAATCTGTTCCAGTGACATCAACATTATCAAAAGTAGAACGCAACATCATCGCATTGGTGAATACTGCATCACTTAAATCAGCGTTTTTAAACTTAGCTAGATAAGCAATACCATCAGTGAAATCTACACCATGTAGATTCACACCCTCCAGAACAGTACCGTTAAACACGCCACCCCGTAAGTCAGCATTGGTAAAGTTAGCATTCTCTAAATCCACATTGGTAAACTCACTACCAATTAAACTTTGACCACTAAAATCCTTACCCTTAACCTCATCACCAGCCGAACGGGTAATGCTGGAAGAACTAGCAGCCTCCGCCGACACAGGAAACAATAATAAAACCATCGCTAAGACAAAACTAGCTAGCACTCGCCAATATTTCATAATTTCTTCTTAACAAAACTCAACACTCCCTTTCAATATTAAACATCAGGAAGAAGGCAAACGGTAAAAAGCAAAAGGTCAAAGAAAAAAATCTTTTGCCTTTTACCTTTTTACTTTTGCCTTTTTGATGCCCATAGAATATATATTGAAGTGCGATCGCATAAGTAAAACTACCTGTGGCTAATCAACAAAACTCTGCCGAAACCTTAGCGCGAACCCCTTTATATCAACAGGGTGTAGAACTCCAAGCCCGCTTTACCAGCTTTGGTGGTTGGGAAATGCCGGTACAATATAGCGGTATTACTCGCGAACATGAAGCTGTACGCAACGCAGCCGGGATGTTTGATATTTCCCATATGGGCAAATTTACCCTACAAGGTAAAAAACTAATTTCGCAACTCCAGAGTTTAGTACCTTCCGATTTAAGTCGTTTACAACCAGGACAAGCCCAATACACAGTATTATTAAATCCCCAAGCCGGAATCATTGACGATATCATTGTCTATTACCAAGGCGAAGATGCCACCGGGACACAACAAGCATTTATCATCGTCAATGCAGCCACCACCAGCAAAGACAAAGCATGGTTATTACAGCATCTTGACCAAAACGAGGTCAATTTTCAAGACCTATCATCTGAAAAAGTCTTAATTGCCGTGCAAGGGCCAAAAGCCATAAGTTATTTACAACCCTTCGTCACAGCAAACTTACAACCCATTAAGGCTTTCGGTCATATCCAAACCACCATACTAGGTCAACCCGCCTTTCTTGCCCGTACTGGTTACACTGGGGAAGACGGTTTTGAAGTATTATTAGACCCAGAAATCGGCGTAGAACTATGGCGAAATCTGTATGAAGCTGGTGTTATTCCCTGCGGACTAGGGGCGCGAGATACCCTACGCCTAGAAGCAGCGATGGCACTTTACGGTCAAGATATCGACGACACCACCACACCCCTAGAAGCTGGCTTAGGTTGGTTAGTTCATCTTGATACCAAAGGCGATTTTATCGGTCGAGACGTTTTACAACAACAAAAAACTGCTGGTGTGCAACGCCGACTCGTCGGTTTACAAACCCAAGGACGCAACATCGCCCGTCATGGCTACCCAGTCATTGCAGACGATAAAATCATTGGGGAAGTCACAAGCGGAACTCTTTCCCCCACACTAGGTTATCCCGTGGCTTTAGCTTACGTTCCTACCCAGTTTTCCAAAGTGGGACAGCAACTAGCTGTAGAAATTCGCACTAAAACATACCCAGCCACCGTTGTGAAACGTCCCTTTTACAAATCGAAAAACAAACCCTCAATATAGAAGTACAAAGTTAACGACTGTTGACTGTTGACTATTGACTAATAACTTTTGACTTTTGACTATGTGTTGTAAGATACTCAAGCTTACAGTATGGTTAATTGCTAAGTATGACCTAAGTTACTGTGAGAGTGATTTTTTGATATTGCAGAGGAATAGAAATGTCTTCGTTTAATTACCCTGAAGATTTAAGATATTTGGATACTCATGAATACGTGCGGCTAGATGGGGAAATAGCTACTGTGGGTATTACTGAATTTGCTGTAGACCAATTAGGTGATGTGGTATTTTTGGACTTGCCAGAAATTGGTGATTTGCTGACCAAGGGAGAAAGGTTTGGTACGATTGAATCCGTGAAGGCTGTGGAAGAGTTAAATACACCAGTCACCGGTACAGTTATCGAACGCAATGAGGCTTTAATTGATTCTCCTGAAGCAGTAGCAGATGACCCCTATGGAGAAGGGTGGCTATTAAAACTGCGTGTTAATGACCCTGATGAATTTAATGATGGTATGACAGCAGACGAGTATCGCTCGGAAGTAGAAGGGGCTTAGGAAGGCAAAAGGTAAAAGGTAAAAGTAAAAAGAAGGATTTTTTGTCTTTTACCTGAATCTTAGGTTGAAATATGCTTTATCTAGGAAGCTTTTAGAGACGTGGCTTTGCTGCGTCTCTATTGTTTTTCTCACACCTATGAAGAAATTCTTGCATAATCTGTTAAAGAATTTACAAACTCAGGCAGCTTGTCAAGAGTATTTGTTGCAAAATATGAATAAGTTACGTCTGGAGTATTAAGTTTGTGGTATCTTTTGCATCTATTTCTCAGTCTAGCGATGGGCTACGCCCCACCGAAGGTAATCGCCAAAATCAATCACTAGATCAAACAGCTAATTTTATACAAAGGCATATAGGGGTAAATTCTCAAGATATCCAGCAAATGCTTGATGTTTTAGGATTATCCACCCTAGAAGACCTGATTGATAAAACCGTACCCGCATCTATTAGGCTAAATCAACCGCTACAATTACCAACCGCACAAACTGAGTACGCCGCCTTAGCAAAATTAAAACAAATTGCTCAGAAAAATCAGGTATTTCGCTCATACATTGGTATGGGATATTACGATGCTATTACTCCCCCAGTAATTCAACGTAATATTCTAGAAAATCCTGGTTGGTATACTGCCTACACCCCCTATCAACCAGAAATTGCCCAAGGACGACTCGAAGCCCTGTTAAATTTCCAAACCATGATTATTGATTTAACAGGTTTGGAAATTGCCAACGCCTCATTATTAGATGAAGGTACAGCCACCGCCGAAGCAATGACCATGAGCTACGGCGTGTGCAAAAATAAAGCCACTGCTTATTTTGTTTCCCGTGATTGTCATCCCCAAACTATTGATGTCTTACAAACACGGGCTAAACCCTTGGGCATTGAAATTATTATCGGTGATCATCAGACCTTTGATTTTGCTCAACCAATTTTCGGGGCTGTTTTGCAATATCCCGCCAGTGATGGCACTATCTATGACTACCGCGCTTTTATCGCAAAAGCCCATGCTGAGGGTGCATTGGTAACGGTAGCAGCAGATCCCCTAAGTTTAACTTTACTCACCCCTCCCGGTGAACTAGGGGCAGACATCGCCGTCGGTAGCACTCAACGCTTTGGTATTCCTCTGGGTTTTGGCGGCCCTCACGCTGCGTACTTCGCCACCAAGGAAGAATACAAACGACAAGTCCCAGGGCGCATTGTCGGTGTGTCGAAAGATGTCCAAGGTAAAACTGCTTTGCGTCTAGCTTTGCAAACCCGTGAACAACACATCCGCCGAGAAAAAGCCACCAGTAATATTTGCACAGCCCAGGTGTTACTAGCTGTGATGGCAGGTATGTATGCCATTTATCATGGCCCCGATGGACTAAAAAATATTGCGGCGAATATTCACCAGTTAACTGCTATTTTGGCGGCAGGTTTACAACGTCTAGGTTACAAGATTAGTTCTCAAAACTTCTTTGATACTCTGCGGGTAGAATTGGGAACGCAAAATCTAGATACTATTCTCGCAGACTGCCAAGCCAGAAACATTAATTTACGGGTTTTTGATAAGACTGCTGTCGGTATCTCTTTAGATGAAACCACAACTTTAGAAGATGTCATTGAACTCTGGCAGATTTTTGCTTTGACAGATGAGTTACCCTTCACCGCCGCCGAATTAACGGTTGCTTCTCATATTGCCTTACCCCGTAATAGTGCATATCTCACTCACCCCGTTTTCAACCGTTATCACTCGGAAACAGAACTACTGCGTTACCTGCACCAACTAGAAACCAAGGACTTATCTCTCAATACATCAATGATTCCCTTGGGTTCTTGCACCATGAAATTAAACGCCACAGCCGAAATGATTCCGGTGACATGGGCAGAATTTGGGAAAATTCACCCCTTTGCACCAGCATCACAAACCCAAGGTTATCAAATTCTCTTTCAACAGCTAGAGGCGTGGTTAGCAGAAATCACCGGTTTTGCGGGAATTTCCCTGCAACCAAACGCAGGTTCACAAGGGGAATACGCCGGACTGTTGGTAATTCGTCAATACCACGAAAGCCGACAAGAAGCACACCGCAACGTTTGTTTAATTCCCACCTCAGCCCACGGCACAAACCCCGCCAGTGCGGTCATGTGTGGCATGAAAGTAGTAGCAGTTGCCTGTGATGCTGACGGTAATATTGATGTTACTGACTTAAAAGCCAAAGCAGCCAAACACAGTCATGAACTAGCGGCGTTGATGGTGACATATCCTTCAACGCATGGTGTATTTGAGGAAGCCATACAGGAAATCTGTGCCATCGTGCATAGTCACGGCGGCCAAGTCTACATGGACGGTGCAAATATGAACGCCCAAGTCGGTATTTGCCGCCCTGGTGACATTGGTGCAGATGTATGTCACCTAAACTTACACAAAACCTTCTGTATCCCCCACGGCGGCGGCGGCCCAGGTATGGGGCCAATTGGCGTTGCATCCCATCTCGTCCCCTTCTTACCAGGACACCCTGTTGTACCTGCAACCACTCAGCACGGGCTAAACGCCCCGCTTCCGCTAACACCACTCAGCACTCACCACTCTCCTTGCGGTGCAGTAGCGGCTGCACCTTGGGGAAGTGCGAGTATTTTGGTGATTTCTTGGATGTATATTGTGATGATGGGGGCTGCTGGGTTGACGCAAGCGACAAAAATCGCCATTCTCAACGCCAATTACATCGCCAAGAGATTAGAAAACCACTATCCGGTATTGTACAAAGGGCAGAATGGGTTAGTTGCCCATGAATGTATTTTAGACTTGCGATCGCTCAAAAAATCCGCCAACATCGAAATTGATGATGTAGCAAAACGCCTCATGGACTACGGTTTCCATGCGCCCACTGTCTCTTGGCCTGTGGCGGGTACAATCATGGTTGAACCCACAGAAAGCGAATCGAAAGCAGAATTAGACCGTTTCTGTGATGCGCTAATAGCAATTAGGCAAGAAATCGCTGAAATTGAGTCAGGTAAGATGGATGCTGAAGATAACCTCTTGAAAAACGCACCCCACACCGCCGCTAGCCTCATCGTTGGCGAATGGACTCACCCCTATTCCCGCGAACAAGCCGCCTACCCTGCACCGTGGACAAGAGAACATAAATTCTGGCCGAGTGTAGGTAGAATTGACGCAGCTTTTGGAGACAGAAACTTTGTTTGTTCTTGTTTACCAATGGACGCTTATCAATAAAGCAAGTTGTAGCTGAGTTGATGAGAAATAAATCGGCGATCGCACCTCATTTCATCTGAGAAATTTAAATTTAGGGATCATCACTCCATCATCCCTAAATTTATTCCTCTGCTTTTTCCATAATCTCTGATAAAGCTATAATTCAGTTCGTAGTCAGGACTTTAGTCCTTTTCTGGAAAACTTTAGTATTCACCAAAAACCTTGAGTTCTTAAGGCCTAGAACGGAAAAGCATACTAATAATCTGCACAGGCGATTCTGCTGAGGGTGAAACTGCTCTATTTTGCATTTTGGGACTATGGTTCAGTCCTGCAATCACATACAGCAAGAAAGTGATGATGGCGGCTTGCACAAGTTTTGTCGGCATGGCAGGTCTCCCTCAGTTGACAACATTGCGATTAGGCTAGGCGAATTTAACTACACCCTGTCACCTTGTTTTACCGGATTTACACAAAATAAACAGTATCTTTGCTGATAAAAAGCTAAAAAAAACTTAAATATGAGATATTCAATCCCACAAAATCATGACTTATCAGCACATTTCCCTGGACGTTCTCTCACTATAGAAAGTGCCTGTAAAGATGATTAGCATCTGCCCCAGCACAGAAGCGCGCTAGTAGATAGTCGAAAAAATCTGTAGCTTCAGACGGATATCCATACCTCTACGCCCCGATTCAAGACCACAATCAGCCGTTGTCATCGATAAAATGGAATTTAAAATAGCTACAAGTACGCTGCATGACTATTCCTATCGTCATTGAACAATCAGGTCGCGGTGAACGCGCCTTTGATATTTACTCACGCCTGTTGCGTGAGCGAATTATCTTTTTGGGTCAACAGGTTGACAACAACATAGCTAACTTGATTGTGGCTCAATTACTTTTCCTGGATGCGGAAGACCCAGAAAAAGACATTTATTTGTATATAAATTCTCCTGGCGGTTCGGTGACAGCTGGCATGGGGATTTTCGATACTATGAACCAGATTCGCCCTGATGTCTGTACTATTTGTACTGGGCTAGCGGCAAGTATGGGTGCTTTTCTCTTGAGTGCTGGCGCGAAAGGTAAGCGGATGAGTCTACCCCATTCTCGGATTATGATTCACCAACCTTTAGGCGGCGCACAAGGTCAAGCTACCGATATTGAAATTCAAGCGCGAGAAATTCTCTACCACAAGAAAAAACTCAATGAGTATTTAGCCGCACATACCGGTCAGCCACTTGAGCGCATTGCAGAAGATACCGAACGCGACTTCTTTATGTCACCACAGGAAGCCAAAGAATACGGCTTGATTGACCAAGTAATTGACCGTCATTCTGCGGGTAGTCGTCCGGTAGCTGTTGTCAGTTAACTGTAGGACTTACGCAGTGATAGGAAGAATCAAGGGTTTGGGTGAGGGTATAAGGGTATAGGGGTGTGGGGGTGTAGGGGTTCAAAACCCTTACAAACCTTCTGAACAAATCACCTCTGTGCGTAATATAAGTCCTGAACAGTTAACTGCTTTTACTGCAAAAGGGGAGGGGAAAATTTAATTTTCCCCTCCCCTTTTGAATTCTCAGACTGATTCAGACTAAAGAGAAAATCATCATTTCATGAACCCTTACACCCCTACACCCTCATACCCTTACACCCCTATACCTTGAAACCAGTATTTTTGGATCTAAGTGTAAAAAACCTGACTTTCCTAAGTTACTGACTAAGAGATTAGAATCCCGCAATGGGATCAGGTTGCGATTCTAGGTATTTGAGAAAACTGTGTAATTCTTCTTCTGTTAGTAAAGTGCGTCCGCGTTTACCGTAGGTTTTAATTAAATACTCTCTTCCTTGTTCTGGTGTCCAGCCTAGTCGCTGCAACTCTACATCGGTTTTAGCAATGACATCAGATAAATCTACGGGTTCGGCTTTTTTCTTTTTCTTCCCAGTTCCAGATATGGGCGCAACGTTTTCTGGGGGATGAGAATTACGTGGTGTAAAGGGGGTAACGTTGCTGGGAGGAAGATCCGTTAAAGGTAGATTGTCTGCATCTGGAATAGACATTGGTGGTGTGTCTTCCATGATGGGACTGAGTTCTAGTGCTGGGTAACTAATCTCTGGGTTGTAACTGGGAATAGTTGTATCAACTTTCACCGCAGTTTCATTATGCGTGAGTGACCAGTGATTACTACCGGCGTGATTTTCTGTAACTGAGGGAACTGTAGATTCAGGAATTGGGGAATTGACAGGTTGAAACTGTGTTGTTGATTGTGGAGTGGGTGTTGAGACAGTTTGTACTGATGTTTGTGGTGTATTGGTCATTCCTAACACCATTAAGGCGCGTGTTCTGGCTTGGTCTTCAGCCGCTTCTACGGTTTCGGCGGCTGCCATACCTGTAGCACGGGTAACACCTTCGATCTGCACGCTGGCGCGAACAATAAATTTTCCCTGAAAAATTTCTACTAATTCAGAAACTAAACTGCCGTTGGGATACAAGCTCTGGAATTGAGCCAACATAATACTGCTACCAAATCTAATTCTAGGAAATTATGGAGTGAAAACTCATGAAATTTACACAACCAGACTTTTTAGCACTGCCAGAAAGTAAATTATTCTCTTCAGAATATAAATCTGAGTGAGTGGGATTAATTTTGTCTTGGATGGTTTAGTAAATGTATTTTAACTTTACAGCCACTAAGTTTTGAGTGGGTGGAAAATATTATGAATACAATTAGACCACCATATCTTGGTGTTGCTAATTTTTCTATTTTAGTGGTGGAGAAGCTGAGGGAGGATTGTTTGCCAAATCATGAGTAACAACTTGGTATTCTAGAGGCGATCGCTCTCATCAGATTGATCTAGCTGTAGCATTTGCTAGTGTATGGGATGATCATAGTTCATTTATTCTCAGTGCCTTGACTATTAATGCTATACTAATTACCCAATTCGAGATCCAGAACTATTTTCTGGAAGTACCCTCTAAATCTACAATAATGGAGTAATGGTTCTTCCTCACTGCTACTTAGCCTAGTACCTGATTGTTACTGATTCTTCATACGGACAAGTTGGGTAATTCGGCAGTTTTTTTCAGTAAAAAATCAGAGGCAAATCACGCAAAAGTACCCTCAACCTCGACCACAAAACACCTGTAGTTTCCCCTATGTGGCACTTTTTTGGGTGATGCGGCGACTCATTACCACACTAGACTCAAAATCAGTTGCGTAATTAACACTAACGGGAAAACTTTTCGTCAGCTTTACTTAATATTAAGTTTGGTTCGATGAAGGTACTCAAACCTAGATTAACTCTGAAATGGTTATGCAGTGAGAAGTGCTTTGAGAGTGTACTCTCCAGGAAAGCCAGCTACACGGATCATCTGATGAACAGTGCTGAGTATTGAGTGCTGTTAGCGGTAGCGCGGCGTTTAGCCGGTGTTGAGTAAAAAAGCCACTTATGAGAAAAATCTTCTCTCCGTAAGAGGATTTTTTCTCCAAAGGCCAAGCATTCACTAAGTGTGACACTATTGAATGCTTTCTACTTCAACTCAAAATCAGCATCTGTTAACCGCCCTGCTACCGCTAACACAACTCAGCACTGAGTAGCTAAAACGCATCTTCCCCTCTGGGTAGATGAACCTTGATGAGAACGTCGGGAACACGCCCTTGAGGCAATTCGTTTCCAGCTAATATACTGTAGTCCGTGAGGGCATACGGCAAAGAACCAGATTACGCCAACATGATGTTTTGACCAAAGGTCGGTTCACTGCATGGAATTTTCAATCGCTACACTCCTTGCCAATTTCACCGATGATAAATTGGTAGCTCGCAAAGTTTTGGAAAAAAAACTCGGTTGCGAGGACGAAGAAAGTTTAGAAAAACTCCACATCACCTTGGAGGTGTTGGAGAAAATCGGTCTATTGGCGAAGGAACGGGGTAAGTATCGCCGCATTTCAGAAGAAGGTCTAATTGAAGCTAAACTACGTTGTTCTAGTAAGGGCTTTTGCTTCGCGATTCAAGATGTCGAAGGGGCCGAGGATATTTATATCCGTGAAAGTCATTTGAGTAATGCTTGGAATGGCGATCGCGTTTTAGTCAGAGTCCTGAAAGAAGGTAGTCGTCGCCGTTCCCCAGAAGGGGAAGTTAAGTTAATTTTAGAACGTTCTAATCACACTCTACTCGCCCGGATTAAACAAGTAGATGGTGGTTTTCGGGCTGTTCCCCTAGATGACCGTTTGCTGTTTGAGTTAAAAATCTTAACTAACGGCATGAAATTAGAGGAAGCCCTTGACCACCTCGCCCATGTGGAAGTGCTGCGTTATCCTTTAGCCCAATATCCCCCCATCGGTCGGGTAGTACAAATTCTCGGTAGTGACGCAGAAGCCGCAGCTGATATAGATTTAGTTACCTGTAAACACGATTTATCTCGGAATTTTTCAGACGCAATCCTCGATGCAGCTTCTAAGTTATCCAAACGGCTGCTCAAGGCTGACCTGAAAAACAAACTGGATTTACGTAATTTATTTACGCTTGCTATTACGGAAGTAAATAATGACCAGAAGGTAGTAGAAAATGCCTTCAGTCTAGAAAAAACGGTGGCAGGAAACTGGCAATTAGGTTTTCACATCGCCGATGTTTCCCACTATATACAGCCTGACGAAGCTTTAGACAGGGAAGCAGTAAAACGAGGTCGTTCAGTATACTTGGGTGATTTAGTGTTGCCCATGTTACCCGATGCAGTGGCGGAGCGTTGTTCCCTAGTCCCCAAAAGCGATCGCCTGGCCATCTCCTTTTTAATCACCTTCTCTGCCCAATCTGGTGCAGTCTTGGAATGGGAAATCCAACCAAGTGTCATTCATGTAGACACAGCCTTGACCAAAGCCAAAGCCGAGGGGGTACTAGCGGGAGACGTGAAAAAAGAATCTCCCGATGTCATCGAACTATTACACAACTTAGTCAGCATTTCCCAAAGTGTGAGACAAGCCCGCCTCGCCCGTGGTAGCTTGCAGTTAAATCTTCCCTCCACTCAAAACCCCTACTTTGATGAAGGGATTTTGGGGGCTGTAGTGGTAGATGATTCCCCAGTGCGATCGCTCTTCACCGAGTTTGTGCTACTGGTAAATGAATTAATGGCCGTGCATTTAAACGCTTTGGGTGTTCCCGCCATCTGGCGCACTCAAGGTACACCCGATGCCGAAGATGTGCAGGAAATGCTCAAATTAGCCATTAACTTGGGCGTGGAATTAGCACTAGATCCAGAAGTCGAAATTGAACCCTTAGATTACCAACACCTGACTAGAGCCTTTGCTGACTCCCCCTCAGAGCAAGTGTTGACTTATCTATTGCAAGATACCCTCAAACCATCGGTATACAGCACTACTCAGGGCAGTCACTTTGGGTTAGCACTCCCCCAATACATTCACTGTACTGCACCCCTGCGGCGTTACCCCGATTTACTCATCCAGAGAGTGTATTATCAACTACTAGAACACGGACGCGATCGCCGCAATACCCGTGTCAAAGAACGGGTGAACCTGCGCCACTCCTCCAGCCACACAGAAATTAACTGGAACGTCCTCCCCCCAGAATTGCAGCAAGAACTGCAAAGCGATTTAACCAGGGTAATTGTCCAAATCAACGACAGGGAAAAAGAAGTCCAAGAAGCCGAAGCCGACTTAGCCGGACTGCAAAAAGCCCAACTGATGAAACAGCGCATCGGGCAAGTTTTTCAAGGTGTAATTACCGGCGTGCAATCCTATGGTTTCTTTGTGGAAATTGAAGTTCCCTCTGGAGATGCGGAAGTGAAGACTAATCCCGGCGTACCGTTACGGGTAGAAGGACTCGTTCATGTTAGTTCCCTCAAAGATGACTGGTATGAATACCGCGCCAGACAACAAGCCCTATTTGGCAGAAAAAATCGCGCTTCTTATAGATTAGGCGATCGCGTCTCCGTCCAAGTTAAAAGCGTCGATTACTACCGTCAGCAAATAGATTTAGTTACCGTAGGTAGCGACGGACTAGTCAAAGGCTTAGGAGTTGGTGGTGTAAATGGTGATATTTCGGATATCTACCTAGCCAACGACCTTGAAGCCGATGATTTAGACCCTTATGCTGAGGAATAGTCAACAAGTGCTAAGTGCTGAGTTAAAAGTGTTGAGTAAATCGGCTATTCATAAAACATCTTGTGGAAAAATTGAACATCCACAAGCAACAAAGCATCTACCAAATTACTAACTAACTTCTAAACTCACTCAAAACTCACTCAAAACTCACAACTCAGCACCGGCTAAACGCCGCGCTTGCGCTAACAGCACTCTCATGAACTAACGGTGACAAATCATAGCAAACCCCTAATTATCGGCGTATCAGGTGCATCTGGTCTGATTTACGCAGTTCGTACCCTCAAATATCTTCTAGCAGCTGACTATGAAGTCGAATTAGTCGCCTCTAAATCAAGTTACATGGTTTGGCAAGCCGAACAGGATATTCGGATGCCCTCAGAACCAAATCAACAGGAGCAATTCTGGCGCGAACAAGCCGGAGTTTCCCAAGCAGGTAAATTGCGTTGTCACCCTTGGAGTAACGTCGGAGCCAACATCGCTAGTGGTTCTTTCCGTACCTTGGGAATGATTGTCATTCCTTGCAGTATGAGTACCGTTGCTAAGTTAGCCGTAGGTTTGAGTTCCGACTTACTAGAAAGAGCCGCCGACGTTCACATTAAAGAGGGACGCAAATTAGTTGTTGTCCCCCGTGAAACCCCCTTTAGCCTGATTCACCTACGAAATTTAACCACCTTAGCAGAAACCGGAGTTCGTATTGTCCCAGCAATTCCCGCCTGGTATCACAACCCACACAGCGTTGAAGACTTAGTTGATTTTGTCGTGGCGCGTGCCTTAGATCAATTAGACATCGACTGCATACCCATACAACGCTGGGAAGGCAATAAATGAGTTAAAAGTAAAAAGAGTGCTGAGTAATGAGTGCTGTTAGCGGAAGCGGGGCGTTCAGCCCGTGCTGTTAGCGCAAGCGCGGCGTTTAGCCGGTGCTGAGTAATGAGTAATGAGTAATGGCTAATGACTATTGACTATTGACTAATGACTATTGACTATTGACTAAATTAATAGTTAGTGCTGAATTGGGAAACAAATTCTACCTTGTCCCCAGTCCCCAGTCCCCAGTCCCCAATCCCCAGGTTTATGGCTGTAATTCGTTTAATTCTATTAATAGCAATCATGGGAGGACTAACGCTGTTGTTAGTTCAAAATTGGTCGCCTGTGCTATCGCTAGATTTTTTGGGTATGCGAAGCCAGTCGTTACCTTTGGCGTTGTGGATTTTGTTTAGTATGACGGCTGGTGCCGGCACATCTCTATTGATTACTAGCTTGTTTCGGCTGTCTAATTATTTTGCGCCTAGTCAAAAAATTCCCTCGACAACAACAGCTAGACGTAACACAACTAACAAGCGCGAACAATTTACATCTGAACCATCAACACCCCCTCCACCTAAAAGCCAGCCAGATTCTAGCAGCAGGGAGAGATTTGACGAAGAATTTGATGACTGGACAAATGATGGTGCTAATGATGATTGGGATTTTGATGAGCAACCAACCCCAGCACCTCAACCGAATTCTGCCAACGAACCAAAACGCAACTCCACTAGTTACGAACGTCCACAGCAACCTAACAAAGTTTCTCGTTCTGGCTCTACCTACTCCTATAGTTACCGCGAACCCAAAAACACCGCCGCCGGGAAAACTGAATCAGTTTATGATGCTGATTACCGAGTCATCGTTCCCCCTTATAAACAACCCACTAACGATGAAGTCAACAGTGAAGAGGATGATGATTGGAGTTTCTTTGAAGATGATAACTGGGAAAACGATCAACCACGTAAATGAGGCAATTGGCACAAATCACGGTACTATCCTTTAGTACCTTTTTGGCAAAGTTCGCGAGATTCTTGCTTCACATTACCGTTCATAGCAGCCTCTTGCAAAGTCATAAAGGCATTTAAATCTTCAATGTCATACCTAGTAGTTAATAGGTAGCGTAATTGATTTTCTGCCTCAACCGTCAGATAGCCAGTTACTAAAGCTTGTTGCACAACATCACGAATTCGAGTCATGGTTGATGCCTCATTCACACCACATTAATACATTCGGTCTAATAACTGGAAAATATGCAGTATTCTCTAAACCTCAAACTAATGAATAGACTTATTTGATGTTTTGAGTAAAACTGTCATTTTTTACACCTTTAATTGCAAATATTACGAATTACAGACTGTCCAATAATTAGAGATTTTATCGAAAGTCTGATTCAGAACTTTCCTTGGTAGACCTGAAATTGCGGACGGATTCCACTGATAAATCCTGGGATTTTTACCATTTAGGAATCATGCTTTTTCACTTGGGTGTAACTTCTTGATTTTGTACTGTAAGTAACTCAGTAAAATGTACCAGTGAAACATTCTGTGAAAAGATAGAGCAACGGTAATTAAGTATGACGGCAGTGTTTCACTTAAAGTTTCAAATAAACTTTATAAATTTTCTATTAAGCCAACGATACCTAATAAATAACTGCTTAGTCACCTAACAAAAGTTAGGAAATTCGTTAGAAATTTATCTCTGATTTATTCTGGCTTTATGGAAGAGTCGCTAATATATTGCCAAGGTTATATTAAATACATAGCGAACAGTAATGACAACATTTGATGCCAATCAAATAGAGGTATTTCTAGAAGCGGGAAAGAATTGGGAGTTAGAAAAACTATACATCGATTTAGCATCAACTAAAGGTAAGGCATTAACTCCTGTAGAAAAAAAATTTCTCAGAGGCTTACTTTGTGGATGTAGTCCGGCAGAAATTGCTAGTGTGGTGTATCAAAGTCGTAGTAGTAGCACCGTGAGAGTTTATTTATCTAACGGACTCTACAAATATATAGAAGAAATGTTAAGTAATCAAGCTGGAAACTCCGTTAAAGTCAAAAATTGGAGTCGTGTAACTTATTTACTGGAAAAAGCAGGGTATAAAAAAGATAAGTTGCAATTACAATCCATTAATGGCAATGGAAAAACTATCAAAGAACCAGAAAATAACTTAGTTAAATTTAAACATACAGCCCTCATGGATTGGGGTGCTGCTGTTGATGTCAGTAATTTTCAAGGGAGAACGACAGAACTAGGAAAAATTAAACAGTGGGTTTTAGAAGATAATTGCCGACTAGTGCTACTCTTGGGCATGGCTGGTATTGGGAAAACTGCTTTTTCCGTGAAGCTAGCACAAGAGCTACAATCAGACTTCGAGTATATTATCTGGCGATCGCTACGTCTTGCACCTACCCTAGAGAAGATATTAGAGCAACTGATTGCGGTTTTATCTCCAGATCAACAGGATAAAACTGCTGACACAGTAGATGAGAAAATATCTCTACTGATAGATTGTTTACGTTCTACCCGTTGTTTAATCGTTTTAGATAGTTTTGACTCGATATTAGTTAGTAATCATCAAGACAATCAAAACAGTAACTCTAATTCAGAAAACGCTGATTTGAATTCTTTAATATCGCCCATCAAATATCATCCAGACTATGAAATTTATCAGGAATTAATTCAACGTTTAGGAGAATCGCAACATCAAAGTTGTGTCATCTTGACTAGTCGCGAAAAAACACCAGAAATCACAGCCTTAGAGGGGCAAAATTTACCCGTGCGTTCATGGAAACTAACAGGATTGGGCAAAAAAGCCAGCTTCTCAATCCTCCAATCTAAGGGATTGAGTCAACTAACAGAGAAAGAGTCTCAAATACTAGCTGATTGGTATGCAGGTAATCCGTTATTTTTACAATTGGCAGCCACAGCTATTCAAGACTTATTTGGTGGTAACATTAGTGAGTTTATCAGCCAACGCACCATTATTTTTGGAGACTTGCGTTTAATTTTAGAGCAGCAATTCAATCGCTTGTCGCAACTCGAAAAAAATGTTCTGTATTGGTTAGCAATCAATCAAGATTGGGTTTCACTGAGTGAGCTAAAAGACAACATCATACCAGGATTATCACCAAGACTTTCCCAGAGATTAATTTTGGATGCTGTAGATTTATTACAAAAACGTTCTTTAATTGAACAGCAAGCAGGTAGATTTTCACCAAATCCAGCCTTAACTGAGTATACAACTGAACGGTTAATAGAGGAAAATTTGAAATTACGTGCTGCAAAAGAAGATTGCTTATTAATGCAGACGCTGTTGACAGCACACAACCAAAATCATACAGGAAAAAGCAGTCTGAAACTGGAGTTTTAAATTAGCGTGAGTAGTTTGTTACAAGGAGTTAATCTGTACTTAATTGGCATGATGGGGGCTGGGAAAAGCACTGTCGGGCAATTACTCGCCAAACAACTAGGCTATGGATTTATTGATACTGATAATGTGATTGCCCAGTCCGCCAAAAAATCGATTAATCAGATATTTGCAGAGGAAGGAGAAGCAGCATTTCGGCAACTGGAAAGTGATGTGTTAGGGCAAGTTTGCGCTTATACCAAATTGACTGTCGCCACAGGCGGGGGTATTGTTCTCAAACGAGAAAATTGGAGTTACTTACACCACGGTTTAATTGTGTGGTTAGATGCGCCAGTAGATTTACTGTATACCCGTTTAGCTGAGGATAGCACAAGACCATTGCTACAAGACCCTGATCCTCAAGGTAAACTGCGATCGCTTCTGGAACAACGCACACCCCTTTACGCCCAAGCTGATCTCAGAATTACCATCACCGAGGAAGAAACACCAGAACAAACAGTAGACAAAATTATGGCAGCGATTCCTAGTGTGTTGAGGAATAGTCAATAGTCAATAGTCAATAGTCATTAGTCATTAGTCATTAGTCATCAGTCATTAGTCAGCACTCAGCACTCATTACTCATTACTCATTACTCAGCACTCATTAGGGAACAGGGAACAGGGAACAGATTAATGCCCCATGCCCCATGCCCAATCCCCAATGCCCAGTTAAAAAAGATATGTAATAAGACATTGTGGCTGGGTAAAAAGTCTTCTACACTGACTTGCATAAATATGTAAGTCTCAACATCTATTCACGATGGTCAACGATACTGAGTACATCAGGCAAACTGAAGCCACACGGGTGCGTGTTCTCAGCGAAGCACTACCTTATATTCAACAATTCGCCGGTCGCACTGTTGTTGTTAAATATGGTGGTGCGGCAATGAAAGACAGTACCCTTAAAGACCAAGTGATCCGGGATATTGTCTTTTTATCCTGCGTTGGCTTGCGACCAATTTTAGTCCACGGTGGCGGCCCGGAAATTAACAGCTGGTTGGATAAACTGGGTATTGAAGCACAATTTAAGAATGGTCTACGTGTTACCGATGCCCCCACAATGGATGTTGTGGAAATGGTGTTGGTAGGACGCGTTAATAAAGAGATTGTCGCCTTAATTAACCAAGCTGGCGGTTTAGCTGTAGGGCTATGTGGTAAAGATGGTAACTTGATTACTGCCCGTCCCCAAGGTCAAGAAGGTATTGGCTTTGTCGGTGAAGTCAGTAACGTTAATATCAAAATTTTAGAAACCCTGGCGAGTAATGGTTATATTCCCGTAGTCTCTAGCGTCGCCGCCGATGAAACGGGACAAGCATATAACATTAATGCGGATACAGTAGCAGGAGAAATTGCTGCCGCGCTAGGGGCAGAAAAATTGATTTTATTGACAGATACCAGAGGGATTTTGAAAGATTACAAAGACCCCTCCACCTTAATTCCCAAAGTTGATATTCGGGAAGCACGAGATTTGATTGCTAGTGGTGTGGTGAGTGGTGGGATGATCCCCAAAGTCAATTGCTGTGTGCGATCGCTAGCCCAAGGTGTCCGCGCCGCCCACATCATCGACGGCCGCATCCCCCACGCCCTACTACTGGAAATCTTCACCGATGTCGGGATTGGGACGATGATTTTAGGTTCGTTGATTTAGAAAGGGGTAAGGGTGTAGGGGTGTAGGGGTGTAGGGGTATAAGGGTGTAGGAGAGATATTTACACCTGTTTCCCATGCCCAATGCCCCATGCCCCATGCCCTATCTTTTCCATCCTGGATAGATAATCACACGCGATCGCCTGATTGGTGTACGGTGCCAAGAGTTATTAATGATCACTGGATTTACTAGTGTGGAATTATTGATGATGGGATTTACTAAGGTAGGATTAAACAGCGTAGTATCATTAATTACTTGCTGTCTGACTGGAGGATAAGGGTAATAATTGCCGATACTTCTAGGCTGTACATTGATTGTTCGGGGATGTACGTTTATTATTCTGGGATGTACAGGTATCCGGTTGGGTAAGGGACTGCCATAGGTGAAATAACCATCTGAAGTTGTCTGGCTATATCCAAAAGAGTTATTCCCATCAATCACAAATACTTGTTGCGCCGATACTGGGCTAATTGTGGCGTTAATCAGTCCGAAAACCAACCCTGTACCCAAACAACCTAGAGAATACTTAAGTTTCAGCATATTTACTGACCTAATTTTGAGAATCTCAATTTTTATTAAGAAAATAACGGCATTTACTTAGATAGAATTTTAAAAGTTTATTGAGTCGAAAATTGCCGAGCTTTAATAAAGATTCCAAGAAGATTAGGACACTTGGCAAAATAAAAGCAGTGCTGATTGGTGGGTAAATCGTGGTGAATACAGAAAGTTTAGAACTAGCTAAAACTAGATACCAAGCCGGTAAAATTGCTTTTGAAAATGGCAAATATCGGGAATCTGTAGAAAATCTAGAGAAAGCCAGGGATTTATTAGAACGTAATTCCCGTTTAGGGGGTGAAGTAGAGATTTGGTTAGTGACAGCCTATGAAGCAGCCGGACGTACAGAAGATGCGATCGCACTGTGTCAACAACTCCGTCGTCATCCCCACTCAGAAACCCGCGATCAAGCACGCAGGTTAGTTTACATCCTGCAAGCACCAAAACTGAAAAGACCGAGTAATTGGATGACGGAAATTCCCGATTTGGCAGCAATATCAGATAATGAAGCCAAAATCCGCATAGCACCCAAACCGCGCCCATCTACTCAACGTAAACCACCAGAAAAAGAGTTTGTTGATCTAAGTCAGGTCAATACTAAAGATAATCGCTTTATTTGGGTGGCATTAGTTGCTATTGGGTTAACAATTTCTTATTTGGTTTGGCAGGGAATTTAGGGGATTGGGGATTGGGGATTGGGGACTGGGATTGGGGACTGGGAAGAGATTAGATTTTTATGTGATTTTTAGGAGGAGTATATTTAATGAATTATTCTAGTTTCTGGCAAGGAATAAAGTCTTTAAGTAGAGCATTTAATTTATTTAGATTTAATAGTCGTAAAATTTTGCCTTTAGTATTGTCTATATCAATACTATTATCGGGTTGTGTTCAGTATGATATTGGGGTGAATTTTAATAATTCTAATAGTGGTGAACTAATACAACACATTAGATTAGAACAAAGACTCACTAGTTTTAGCGGTGATTATGTTTATGAATGGTTAAATAGTATTGAAAACCGCGCTCGTAAACTAGATGGTAAAGCTAAACGCATTTCTAGAGAAGAAGTTGTGGTAACGATTCCTTTTAGTAATGGGCAGGAATTGCAGACTAAATTTAATGAATTTTTCACTTCACAAAATCAACAAGATGCTGAACCTGAAAGTACAGAATCTAGTTCAGATATACCCAAAGTAGAGTCTAATTTACTGTTATTCCAAAATAACTTTATCTTAGCAGTCAGGAATAAATTAATTTATGATTTAGATTTGCGATCGCTGGCTTTGATTGGCAGTAAAGGCAACGTTATGGCTGATACTGGTTCTATTCTCAATTTAGAATTTGCCCTCAATACTCCTTGGGGTGCCAAAAGTATACCAGTCTCAGAAACCGCCATTGAACCAGAAAAGAAAGGTCAGCAATTAGTATGGCAACTCCAGCCTGGTGAACTGAATCACATTGAAGTAGTATTCTGGCTACCCAGTCCTTTAGGAATTGGTGGCTTATTAATTATCTTGTTCGTTTGGGGAGGCATATACCTGAGATATAACTATATGCCTGATCCCCGATTAAAGTTGAGTGCTGAGTGATGAGTGCTGTTAGCGGAAGCGGGGCTAAACGCCCCGCTTCCGCTAACAGCACTGACTCATGGAGATAAACGCTCAATTTGCCAATTGCCATTCTCTGTAAGAGTATAAAGCAAGCGATCGTGTAAACGACTAGAGCGTCCTTGCCAAAATTCAATTTCGCTGGGGATCACCCGAAATCCTCCCCAATGGGGGGGACGGGGAATCTCTTGATTTTCGTATTTAGACTGCAATTCCTGCATTCTCTGTTCTAAAAATTCTCGGTTGGGGATGACTTGACTTTGTTCTGAAGCCCATGCACCCAAACGGCTTTTAGCGGGACGAGTCTCAAAATAATAATCTGATTCCGCTTCAGAAACTCGCTCAACACACCCTAAAATTCTGACTTGACGTTCTAATTCTGCCCACCAAAAAACTAAAGCCGCTTGGGGATTGATTGTTAATTCTTGTCCTTTACGACTGTTATAGTTGGTGAAGAGGACAAAACCCCTTTCATCAAAATCTTTTAACAACACCATTCTCGCCGATGGTTTACCATCTAGTGTAGTTGTGGCCAGAGTCATAGCATTAGGTTCGGGAAGTTGGGCAGCTAGTGCCTGCTCAAACCACTTTTTAAATTGTATAAAAGGATTGGGGTCAACTTCGTTCTTACTCAAACCTTCTAAAGAATAATCTTTCCGAAGATCAGCTATTGTTCTGTCCATCGTTAATGTATTTCCTTATGAGATTAGGGTGTAAGGGTATGGGGGTGTAAGGGTGTAGGGGTGTAGGGGTGTAGGGGTGTAAGGGAGAAAAGGAAGACGAAGTATTGATGTTTAATGACTAATGACTATTGACTATTGACTATTGACTATTACTAAGGAGTATCGATTGCGTCAGATACGCCGTTCGGCATCCCTTCAAAGTTTACTATTCTACGGTCTGGGTGGCCCAATTGTCGCTCTGAACGTTTGGCTGTTATCTGTACTCTTTCGTTATTTCCAAAACCCTATTACTATTTTGAGTTTTGCGGCGATTTTAGCTTTTTTACTGAATTATCCAGTGAAACTTTTTGAAAGGGCTAAAATTTCTCGAACTTTAGCTGTAATCATTGTTCTGCTAGTTACATTAACTCTATTTGTGATTGTGGGGGTGACTTTAGTACCCTTGCTAATTGATCAAACTATTCAATTATTAAATAAAATTCCTGATTGGTTAAGTGCTAGTCAAGATAATTTCATACAGTTAGAGGCGTTTGCTAAACAGCGACGTTTACCTATTGATTTAAGAGTGTTGACTAGTCAAATCAACGCCAGTATTCAAAATTTAGTTCAGCAGTTAGCTTCAGGTGCGGTGGGTTTAGCAGGAACGTTGCTTTCAGGATTGCTGAATTTGATTTTGGTGGTGGTGTTGGCATTTTATATGCTATTGTATGGCGATCGCGTCTGGTATGGTCTGATCAATCTTTTACCATCTAAATTCAGAATTCCCTTCACTAAGGCTTTGCAACTGAATTTTCAAAACTTTTTCCTCAGTCAGTTGTTGTTAGGACTATTTATGACAGTAGTTCTAACCCCAATATTTTTGATTCTCAAAGTGCCATTTGCTTTATTATTTGCCATACTCATTGGTATTTCTGAATTAATTCCTTTTATTGGTGCAGCCCTTGGTATTGGAACAGTAGTTATTTTAGTCTTACTCCAAAATTGGTGGTTAGCTGTACAAGTTGCCATAGCCACAATATTTATGCAGCAAATTAAGGATAATTTATTGGCTCCCAAATTACTTGGCAATTTCATCGGACTAAATCCCATTTGGATTTTCGTCTCTATTTTGATGGGTTATGAAATTGCAGGGTTATTAGGAACTCTGGTGGCTGTTCCTATTGCTGGCACAATTAAAGGTACTTTTGACGTACTCAAAAGTGGTAATTCAGGTGATTTCATGTCAACATTTACCATTCATCAAGATACGGAAAATTAAATATTAAACTCACATGAAATCTTTATGATACCGTTTATTCTGTGATGTAGAGACGTTCCATACAACGTCTCTACATATTTATATTTGGTGTAATTGCATAGAGAACTGGTATAACTATGGTGCGATTCCGATTCTAGAATTTCGTTGATTTACAAAACCAAGGGTAACTCGCTTCATTAACCAGTGCAGAACAGAGAGAATTACAAAAGTTATAAAGACAATAAACAAGGGTTGTTTGCCTAAAAGTTCCTCGACTCCTTTAGTTAATAAAGCATCGGGTTGAGTCACAAAATCCCAACTATTGAAACGTAAAAACCGCCCCCAGTAAACACCTACCGCACAAAGAGCATGAGTAATCAACTCCATCCCTAAAATCCATTGGCTTTTACCGATGCGGTGAAGATAATAACCGAAGTTAATTAAGGAAATAACATATGCTTCAAAACCAGAGAAGATGACTACAAAATAAACAGGGATTAGTACCAATATAATCATCCATACTGATTGAATTGTGCGGATGTCACGAATTAAGTGAATAATATCAGTTAATAAATAAGGCGCATTTGGTAAAAAGGCATAGAAAACTAAGAATCCTAACCACCACAGCCAAGAACGCCCCTTTTTATGGCGAAATAACCAAACACTTAATACTACAGGGATAAAAGCTAGGAATAAATTCCAAGTCATCCACCCCATATTTATACTTAAAACCTGCAAGATATTCACTATTAGTTTTTCTGGCATAGCTTTCACTCACAAAATATTAATTGAATTGGATGAGATTTGTAATATTAACTAGCCGATTGTTGGGGATAAATATATTAATTGTGTATCACTGCAACTTAGTTAAACAAATTATATTCTTTAACTAAGTTTGTTCTAAGTAGCTAGTATATACATAAAATCACAGATAAAACATCATTCATCCTCATTAATTTTGTGAGAATTACAGGATTTTTTAAACTTATGTATGTAGTTGAAAAATTTGGTTTTCATTTCTCATCAATTGACAAAAACAAGTTCTCAGTAGAAGTAAAAACAACTACTAAGAACTTGAGGTAAGTTTATACACCTGAATCTCGCTCTTGTCCTAGCTCTGAAATAAACTACAATCTGCCTAGTTGCGATTCCTGAATTATTTCACAGCGAATTAATTAAAAATTGCCAAATGGTTAGCGCACCATGATTCGACTGCGAGGCCCGACTTTAACTTGAGATTGAGGAGTCACAGTTTCTAAAGCAAAGACAGAGGGATTACCACTGCTGAATTCTATATTGGCTTCTGCAAAAGGCGTGGGTGTGACTAATCCTGGTGATCCTGTTCCGCTAAATTGAGCATCACTAGAGACTATATTGGATGTCCCAATATCAACATTGGAAGCTAGGTTAGTAGTTGTGATATTTTGACTGGGTTGTTGGGATGTATTAACGTTGGTGCTGGGTTGGGAATTAGTGACGCTAGTAATAGGCGTGGGTGTACTGACGTTGGTGCTGGGTTGAGATGTGCTGGTGTTAGTGTTGGGAGCAGAATTTGTGGTGCTGGTGTTAGTGGTAGGGGTAGGATTGGTTGTATTAGTGTTAGTGTTGGGAGTGACTAAAGTAGCATCAGCCGGAACTGTGATGGTTAATCTCACCAAAGGTGAATTTTTCATCTGCAACGATGTGACAGTTGGCTGACCTGGTAGATCGGATTTGAAGTCAAAAACTGTGGGACTTTCGCCGCCGTTGCGATCGCTGTATCTTGGGCCTTGTCCACTAACTTGAAATGTCCCTTGGTACTGTTTACCAGTGCTAGGATCGGTAACAATGCCAGTGTAAAAAGCTTTTGTTAATCCGAATTCATCTTGAACTACACCTTGAAATTTTGTATCTGCGATTTTTCCTTGGTAGGTGAAACCAGTCAATTCACCTTTGGAAAGCACAGGTGAACTGAGAACACCATCTAAGGAAATGACAGGGATACCTTTAAAATCCACAAAGTAGCGCAAACTTCCATCTGCGGCTGTTTCCATCTTCACATAATTAGACTGATAAATGGGATTACCATTGCGGTAGTAAGTACCATTAGAGTCAGTATCAATCCGCGTGACTCGATTGTTGAAGTTGGGGTTAAAGTTGGGAAGTTGAATATTTCCTGATAAAGTTCCGGTGCTTTGAATTGTTAATTGTGCTGAAGCACTGTTTCCCCCCATTCCTAACAAAATCACTGCTAAACTGCTACTGCTGAGAATCCCATAACCCAATTTAGTAGTTGATGAGCGCGATCGCATAGTAAATTTGCTCCTGGTTAATGGTTCAATGAAAAAACACGCACAGGCGAGATTCAGGAAACTCGTCTCATGCGTGATTTAAAGTGGGAGATGTAACTGCCATGAGGTTAAATGTAGTTTTTAAGCTGATTTATCCCTGCGATGGTAGATTACACGCTAGTTGTTTCTCAAACTTCAACAGAATTACAACCCTAAGTAGCTCAAAACCACTTAGTAATTACATTTACAGGTAATTAAAATTAAAACCGGAAAGTAGCTCGCAATGTGCCAACAAATAATGTCTCATTGGCAGCATTATGATCGGGATGGAAAACTACAAAGAAACCAGGTGTAATAGATAAATGCTCATTTACTTGTGCGCGATAAAACATTTCTAAATGAATTGATGTATCACGCCGTCCCCCTGGTGTACCACCATCGGAGAAGTTAGGAAAGTTAAACCCATCAGGTAAGGTGCTGGATGTAATTTTGGGTGGCTGTCCGACTAGAATTCCCCCCAAATTCCCAGGACGCAGGAGATTAGGAAAGGCTGCAAACGCCATCCAGTTGCTAATTTCCACACTTCCTGACAGATTTTCTGGGTTAGAGATAGAGTAACCACCCCAAGCACCCAATTGCAAATCTGGACTGACACGCCATGCTACAGTTGCACCCATAGCATGGGTATTAAAAGCGGTGCTATCAGCAAAGGGTGACATTAATTGAGCATCACCGATACCTGTTCCCAATAAATCATCGGGAGAGTGAGAATAAAGATAATGTAAGCCGATATCAAGATTGTCGGTAGGTGTTAAAGTTAGCTGCGCGCCGGTGGTGAATCTACCGCCGAACAGTCCACCTGCGTTACTATCCCCAGGAAAACCAGGGATTTCACTGCTGTATACTCCTTGTAGACTGATGCGATCGCTAATTTGCCAATCAAATCCTACACCACCCACACCATTACCAATCGCTAAAATCGGGTTACGCTGACCGAAAAGAGAAATTGCACCATCACCAGAACCTTCTAAGGGATTGATCCCGCGAAAGGTGTTAATCGGGTTAACACCTGCTGTTCCCACCACCACCCCTAAGTTATCCCCTACTAAAAATCGATAGGATAAATCGTTAATCGATAAATTATTATCTGTGCTGGATTCAAAACCCAAACGTCCCATATTCGTAAATACAGATGGCGCACTAGAACCCAAATTTCCCGCCGCTAGTCCCGTTAGTAATAAATCTCTACCAGTAAACGAAGTTGCTAACGTTAACTGCACACTGTTACTGAAAGTCAGATGGGCTTTACCTTGACGTTCTGGTACACCATCCCTGGGAAATAAATCTACATCGTTAGTATTTGTTCCTTGGATGCTGAAAATGGCTTGGCCAAATAACTTAGTAGTTGTGGAAAATTGCTGTGCTGCGATATTGTTAGTTTTGCGATCGCCTAATTCTACACGTTGTTGTAATTGCGCTAACTCTTCCTTGACCTCATATTGCAAACGTTGCAATATGATTAGGTCTTCTTGCTCAATAGTGTGATCTCGATTGCTAGTCAGTAACTCTTCAATTTGCTGGAGACAAGTTTCTAAACCAACGGCAAATTCATAACGACTAATAGGGCGATCGCCATCATACGTTTTCCCAGGATAATCCGTACAACCGTAACGCTCCCCGATAGATTGCAAAGCATCAAAAGCCCAGTCTGTAGGCTGCACATCATCCAATTGCGATACAGGAAGAACTTGAGTCATCGCCTCATCTGACTCAGGTGCAGCTACCTCTGGAGATTGAGCTAGAGCAGGATAAGGAGAGAATTCTGCTTTGATATCTGATGTTTCTGGATCTAGGGTGTGGGAGTGTAGAGGAGCCACTGGCGTGGGCGGGTTTCCCGACTTGAGCAAACTGGTGTGTGTGGGAGAAGAAAAAAATGTTTCCTCTGTATTTTGCTGATTTGTGTTTGCGTTAGTTTGAGATTCTAAAGTTCTTTTTTCCTGTTCTCCGTTTCTTTGCTTAATCAGTTTATTTTGATACTTTTGATTATTTCCTGAAGATTGAGTAATACTATATTCCACCTGTAAAAATTCAGGTGGTGTGATGTCAGTTGCGGAAAATCCCTGAGATGATTCCTGGGTTGATTTCTGATCTACATGATTTGACTGAAATGGCGACTGTGCAGGTACTTGATCAGTCAAAGATGGTGGCTTGCCAGTCAACACACCAGCCATCAGTAGACTTATGTCACTCATTGTATATCGTTTGACTAACACCGTTATTTCTTTTAACGAAACAATTTGGTGTTATTCAGGACAAATTTTAAAATAATAGTGATAAAAGTTACGACTTTTTGAGGAACGTATAAAGTTAACGGTGCAAGCGCAAAGCCTGGATTTTCAATTACTATTTGACTAAAAGGGATGGGCAAATGGTTCAGGTTGTTCAAGGAAAAGATATTACCCTAGCCCAATTGATTGATGAATTTGGGCTAGAACTAGCACAGGACAAAGAATTTTTCCTAGAGTGGCAGCAGGATTTACCAGATTTAAGTGATTCTGAGAAAGAATTACTCGATGAAGTGAAAGCAGAATATTCGCATTTATCGAAATATGCGATTTTAGAACCTGTCGTCAAAATGGTGGTTTTATCTCCATTATTACGGCTAGCAGGCTTTTATCGACCACCTTTTTACATTGCTTCCGAATATGAGGTGGAAATTTCTTCTGAGGATGAAGGCACAATTGTCAGGGGACGTATTGATATTTTGGTTTTTCATCCGCCATTTTGGGTGCTAGTAATTGAAGCCAAAAGAGCGCAATATTCTTTAGAAGTAGCCATTCCTCAAGTTTTAGCATATATGTTGGGTAATCCTAATGCTGACAAACCAACATTTGGCTTTGTTACTAATGGCCGAGAATTTCAGTTTATTAAGTTAACTAAAGAAGATGTACCAAGATACGCATTATCTTACACACTGTCTCTCAACCGTGATGAAGACATTTATACTGTGACAAAAATTCTCAAACGCCTAGCTCGTTTAGTCATTTAAGATTAATCAGGCTCTTGAATAACTGGAAAAACCATGAATTGTGAATATATGGCCAGTTTTATCAAAGACCTCAAGGTTCTGAAAATTCCATAAATCAATCATTTCAGTATATTCGTAATTTAAGTATATTTTCTGACGTTGATAATAATAATTATTGCTTACCCTAAGTATAGGATTTAAACTTAGGGTAAAGATGTCACTACCAACTACTGAGCAAATAAACTACCAGTTTTTACTCCTCACCCATATGGTGTGTGCTGACGGACAAATTCACAGCGAAGAATCAAAAGCACTACAAGATTTGGGACAGCAAGCCAAAATGGGAACACGCACCCTTGAGGAGATGGAGAAAATACTCAATCAAGATAAAGATTTCATATCTCTTGAAGAGGTAGCGCGTCAAATCCCCACCAAGGAGAAAAGTGAGGCCATACGACAGATACTAGCAATTGCTTATGTTGATGGTTACTGTTCACCTTCAGAAAAGGAAATGGTTAACCATGTTGCAAAAATTTGGAATTGGTCAGATACAGAAATTACAAACTTGCTAGAAGGAGCAAAAAACTTTAGCACAGTTCAAAATATTTATAACGATATCGAAAAATACGAATTATCTGTAGGTGCGCGTCTTTTAAAGGGAGTAGATTCACTTTTATCACGCGCTCTTGTGGATAATTTAACACAAATTGTACCTAAAAGTCTTGGACATAAAGTAAAAAAACTGCGGAAAGAAATATTACTATCTGGGGCTGAATATGAAAAAGCTACTCAAAAATGTAAATCAATAGCAACTGAGGACTACAAATATACAGAAAAGTCACTTCAAAGTGCTTATACTTCTCTTAAAAATCTAGTAGAAAATATTCAACAAACTACTGAATTAATACATAAAAAAACAAGTAATAAAGGACAAGCTAATAAAGCTAAGGAAGTAGCACAACAGCTTGAAGTTACAAAAAATGCTCTCTCGGCTGAAGTTATCAAAAAACTGGAAGGAGTACGCGAATCACTCCGATCAAAACAACGTGCTTTAAATTATTTTAGTATCGCCTTTATGGGTAAAACTAAAGCTGGTAAAAGCACTCTCCATGCAATTATTACGGGTGATGGTTGGGAAGCAATTGGCGTTGGTAAACAGCGTACTACTCGTTTTAACCGCGTTTATGAATGGAAAAATATTCGGATTATTGACACTCCTGGTATTGGTGCGCCTGGAGGAGAAAGTGATGAAGAGATTGCTGCTAGAGTCATCGAAGAATCTGATGTTATCTGCTATGTAGTTACAAATGATAGTGTTCAAGAAACTGAATTTAAATTTTTAGAACTTCTAAAAGAAAAAGCAAAACCACTGATTATCTTATTAAATATTAAGAATAATCTCCGTGACCAGCGCAGATTAGATTATTTCTTGCAAGACCCAGATAAATTATTTGTTATGGATAGTAGTAGTGGTTTAGGCGGACATATTGAACGCATTCGTCGCTATGCCAAAAATCATTATGCTAATGATTACTTTGATATTATCCCTGTGATGTTATTGGCTGCACAAATGTCACAAGAACCAGAGCATCAAGACAATCAAGAGAAGCTGTTTCAAGGAAGCCATATGCAAGAGCTTCTTGATGCTATTCGAGTTTCGTTAGCCGAGCATGGAGTAATTCGGCGTTCTCAAACTTTACTTGGTTCTACTGTCAGTGCAATTGACGAACCAAACAAGTGGGTTACTGAACAGATAGAAAGTTATCAAGATTGGGTTACGCAATTGAAAGATATACATCAAAGGTTTCAGCATGAAGTACACAAAGCATCTAGGGATAATTGGGAATCTTTACAACAGCACATTAAGCTTGTATTTAAAGATGTGTTTGATATAATACAACCTTTTGCAGAAGAAAATTGGAATGCTGAACAAAGTCAGTTGAACTCAAAATTGAAAGATAAACTCAACATATTAAATGTTGAAGGAAAATTAAATATTGCTTTTAAACAATCTGAAGAAAAATTTAATAAAGAAGTGCAAAAAATACTAAGAGAAATAGGTAATGAATTGCAAAATGTAGCTAGATTAAAATTTGGGAACGTTAACTTAAATGAGCAAGACAGTATCCCCTATAAAGATATGCTACGTTTTAGCGGTAACTTATTAGGAGTATTAGGAGCATCAGCATTTTTATTTGCTGCGCCTGTTGGAATTTTTCTAGGAATTACTGGTGCTTGTTTACATTTAATTTCTAATTTCCTCAAATCTGAGGAGCAAAAACGCCGTGAAGCTGTAGAAAATATCCGTAACTCTCTAAACAATCAATTCAAAGATCAGCAACAAAAAGCTCTGAAAAATGCCGAAGAGTCTTTCAGTAAATATTCTAAGGATGTAGAAAGTAATATTAGCAATTACTTCAATGGACTAATTGAAAGTTTAGAACTAATTATCAAGCATCTAGAAAATACTCAAAATAAATTAGATGGCTGCGCTGATAATCTTAATCGTGCTTATGCCAAACGTATTGTAGATTGGTGTGCAGATAAATATGAACCGTTGACTGATGAAGGTATTCTCACAACTATTGCTCAGGTAGATAGAGATTTTGGACGAAATATCAAAATTCAAACTAAATCTGAGTTTAAGTCTAAAAGATTCCAGAAAATAATTAACCAGGTTTTACAAGAAGACATCTCTATTATCTCAGTCAAGTCTTCTGAACAAACATTTGGCAACCTACAGCATAAAACCTAAATATTAGTTAATGACACTATAGGAATCAGATTTTGAATTGTGCAAGGTTAGTAGAGAGAACTAAAGTTCTCTCTACGAGACGCTCCACCAACAGAAAAGGACTAAAGTCCTTACTACGAACTGAATCCTATTATTTTTACATTGCTTCACATCGTTTAGTTTTTTCTAGTCGTTCTACTTATGTTTTGTTGCACAGTTCTAAAAAGGGGTTAAAAATGGTTCAAAATAATATAGTCTTTAATGCTGCTGAGATTGCTAATAAATTTAGTGAAGCAAGCCTTCGGTTTGATAACATCTTAGTTGAAGCAAAGCATCCTGAACTGACGGCTATTCGTCATAAACTTCATGATGAAACCAAGAAATATCATGAAAATGGTATTATGACTGTAGCTTTTATCGGTCAATATAATGCTGGTAAATCAACAACTATCTCTGCACTAACAGGAAAGCGTGATATTAAGATTGATTCAGATATTGCAACCGATACAACTACTAACTATGACTGGAATGGTATTAAGTTAATAGATACACCAGGATTATTTACAGACCGCAAAGACCATGATGATATTACTTATGATGCAATCAATAAAGCTGACTTATTAGTTTTCAGCCTCACTTATATGCTTTTTGATTCAATCACAGTAGAAAATTTCAAAAAGCTAGCTTATGAAAAAGGCTATCGATGGAAAATGATGCTGCTCATAAATAAAATGTCTGATGAAGCTGGAGAGGAAGCACAAAAAATTGCTAATTATCGCCAAAGTTTAGCTGATGCACTCAATCCTCATAGTCTCGATGAATTTCCTGTGTGCTTTATTGATGCTAAGGATTATTGTGAAGGTATAGATCAAAAAGATGATTTCTTGATCGACATCAGCCGCTTTCCAACATTTATTGATGCTTTAAATAATTTTGTTAAAAGCCGCGCTACACTTGCCCGTTATGATACACCAGTCAGAATCGTTTTAGCGGCTTTAGACGAAGCTCAATTAAGCTTTACACGCAATTCTAACCAAGATACTGCCTTTTTAGAAATAATGGCACGTTTGTCGCGTACAGTACGTAAAGAGAGAGAACGTCTACGAATCAGATTTAATAGTATAGTTTTAGAAATGTCTTCTGCAATTTCTGAAGAGGGAATTAAGTTGGCATATGCTTTGGGTTCAATAAATCAGGAAGATTTTGAAAAACTGAATCACCAAACTGAGCTAAACGTAGAAAAACACTATACAAAGGCTACAGGAGAACTAAAAGAAATAGTCAAATCAGCAATTAAAGAGATTAGTCAAGAAGCAGAAGAAGTGTTACAAAGTAATCTTGTAAAAACTTTTATAACTTGCTTGGAAAATACTGAAAGACTGTCTGCTAAAAATGTTAATAATGATACAAATATTGAACGTCTACAAAATCAAGTAGAATCGTTGCAAAAGATTGGTGAACTCTTAGGATTTCATTGGGAGAAATTTACTGCTGGGAGGGTAGCAGCTAGTGGTCAAGGTTTTTTAAATGCCTCAAATCTAGCTGGTAGTAATCTCCATCATGTAGTTTATGGTGTAGGAAAATTTATTGGTGTAGATTTCAAGCCTTGGCAAGCTGTTGGTATTGCTAAAGACCTTGCTAATTTTACTGTGTTTCTTCCACCTGTAATAGCAGTAGCTGGTGCGGTTGCAGATTTTCATGCTATGCAACAAGAAGCCGAAAGAAAAGATAAAATGGCTGAAGCTCGTCGAGAGATTACTAGCCGTTTGATTAGTGCTGCCAAGAGTCTTGAAAATCAAATAGATAGTATATTTAGGGATGTAGATTTACAAATCTACGGAGAAATTGATAAGCAAATTGCTGCTGCACGCCAACATGAAGAAAATGCGATCGCAGTTTCTAACACTTGGGTAAGACAGCTCACTCAAATTCGTCAAGATTTTGACTCCATTCTTCGCTACATTACCCAAGTGACGGAAAATCAGGTTAGCTAATAGACCCCTACTTTGGCTGACTGCAATACTGATTGAGTCGCTTGACTAGTACATCGGAATCCTTACCCGCAGTCGTAGCTGCTTTAGTCAGTACGCTGTCAATTTCTTTTCTGGCTTTTTCTAGTTTTTCTCTACCTGATGGTGATGCTTCAGCATTTTTAGCCGTTCCCAGTGCTTGTGAAGCTTTGGCGATCGCTTGACTGAGATTTTGGAATACTCTGATAAAACCAGTTTGAATCTCTTGTAACTGGGGATCTGATAACTTTAGTTCTTGTAGAGATTGGGTAATTGCTACTAAATCTTTGGATAGTTGCAAACTTGTGACCACCTGCTGTCCTTTCTTTTGATCAATGAGAGCATTTCCCTCATTCACTACTTGAATCAGCCGATGACACTGGGTGGTTTTATCGTCCGTACAACCCGCCACAGATAATGCAATACTTAAACTAACAGAAACTATAACAGTAAATTTACGCCACACAAATATTTAAACTCCACCGCCAATAAATCAATTCAAAATTCAAAATTCAAAATTCAAAATTAGAGACAGCTACCCACAAGGGGTGTCTACCTACCTTCTCTACGAGAGGCTGCGCCAAGGGAAACAAGGATTTTTTCTCTGACGAGACGCTAACGCGTAACTTGCTTCCACAAAGTGGTGCGCCCACTAGGGGCGTTAGCGTAGCGGGACGCAAGTCCGGTTTTAAACCTAACTTTTTCCGATAAGATCAAGAGAATTTTCGCACATTATTCTTAGCTAGCAGCCAAAGATTAGATCCGTGACATATAGATGATTACTGATGAGTACAATAAGTTACTGGGGGTACATAATTTTTAACAATTTCTATTTAGCTTTACATATATTTACAAACGAAATTTCTATGGGAGCGCGATAAGGGTAAATACGTGGCTGTGATGTGGCTGATTTCCAGGAAAATAGGGATATTCCCTAAAATCTAGTTTTTCAAAGTGCCTATTACATTGTTTAAAGTTATGTAGCCTTTTACTTACGGCGTATAAGCGACTGCGGTAAACTATGCCTTGATTATGATTCTTTCACAGAAAAGAACACTGGAAAGGAGCCGTTTTTTCAATGTCTCATACCGTAAAAATCTACGATACCTGCATTGGCTGCACCCAATGTGTCCGCGCTTGCCCAACTGACGTACTAGAAATGGTTCCTTGGGACGGCTGTAAAGCTGCTCAAGTTGCCTCTTCCCCCCGTACAGAAGACTGTGTAGGCTGTAAGCGTTGCGAAACTGCTTGCCCCACCGACTTTTTGAGCATTCGGGTTTACCTGGGCGCAGAAACGACTCGCAGTATGGGTCTAGCTTACTAAAGAACTCATTGTCAGTTCTTTATGGCGTTTTCCATTCATTGTCTCGATAGCAAGCATCTTTAGCTTTAGTTCAGATGGGTGGCGATCGCCCATCTGACAAACTCAAACTAGAAATTTATTAAGTATACCTAGTAGGCACAAGGGGCAAGCAGCTCCTTTTTTTTTCGGGTGTAGGGGTGTAGGGGTGTAGAGGTTTGGGGGTTAGTGAAAAGATGACTTTATCGTTAGTCTGATAGTCATTACTCACCACTTGGTAAAAAACCTACATTTTTGATCTTCCCCCTGCACCCTGCCCCCTGCCCCCCTGCCTCTTGCCCCCCTGCCTCCCTTTCCGTACCCACGACTACTGACAACTTACCCCAGAAAATGATAAGCATGGAGTGTGTTGACTTATGACTGCTTACTTGCTGATGTTAAAAGTTTCAAAAGTTAAAAAGGTGAGTTGTCATAAGTTCGGTATTGTATTGCTGGAAGACGGCAATGTGATGATGAAGCCATGAACAAAAAGATTGAAGTCCTGCCGGATCAGTCAGCGTTGATTGCGCGATCGCTAGATTTGATCCTGACGAAGTTAGATACTGCCATCAAACAGCAAGGACGATTTACAATCGCCTTATCTGGCGGCAGCACACCGAAGCCGTTGTATGAAGCGATCGCCCAACAAAAATTACCTTGGGACAAAATCCATGTGTTTTGGGGAGATGAACGCTATGTTCCCCCAGATCACCCCGATAGTAATGAATTAATGGCGCGTCGTGCCTGGCTAGATCGGGTTGATATTCCTGCCGCCAATATTCATGCTGTACCCACCTTGGATAATAATCCAGAGCTATCTGCCACTAAATACGAACAACACCTACAGGCGTTCTTTGGCTCTGTACCAGGAGAATTTCCGTCCTTAGATGTGGTATTACTCGGTATGGGTGATGATGCTCACACGGCTTCTTTGTTTCCCCACACAGCCGCTTTAACAGTGCGCGATCGCTTAATTACAGTGGGCAACAAAGACGGCAACCCCCGCATTACCTTTACATATCCGTTCATTAACGCGGCGAGAAGCGTCATCTTCGTAGTAGCTGGAGCAAATAAAAGACCGGCTCTTGCTCAAGTATTTGCTCCCCAAGCCGATGACTCCACCTACCCATCCCGCTTAATTCAACCCCAAGGGGAACTTGTCTGGCTACTTGATGCCGCCGCAGGTGCGGAAATATCAGCTTAATTGTTGTATCACAAGTAGTTGTTAAAATCGAAAGCTAGAATTGCTGTGAAAAACAAGGGTATGAGGGTGTAAGGGTGTAAGGGTGTAAGGGTAAAAGAGTAAAAGGAAAAAGAGACTTTTTTACCAATGCCCAATGCCAAATACCCAATGCCCCATACCCAGTCCCCAACCCCCAACCCCCAACCCCCAATTTTAAGATGCTCGTGAACAAAGGCTTAAATCAATGATCGTCTGCCCTAATTGTAATCACTCAAATCCAGACGGCGCGGTACAATGTGAAGCTTGTTATACGCCGTTGCCAGCTACTAACAACTGTCCTAATTGTGGTGCAACAGTACAGTCGGATGCTGCTTTTTGCGGACAATGTGGTTTTAACCTGCATTCAGCAGCTGCACCTGCGCCTGCAACAGTTGTGGCGACAGCTGTACCTGATGTTCCTGTAGAAATTCCTCCCTTGGTCAATCCTGACCCCATGTTAGAATTACTACAACCAAATGCTTTAGGACTTGACCCAGTAGCAAATCAAAGTCCTCCAGTGGTTTCACCTCTACCACCGACAGAAATGGCTGCGCCTGTGACTCCACCACCAGTAGCACCTCCTGTTACCCCTCCCCCAGTACAGGCGGAAGTCACACCACCACCAGCACCAGTTGTAGTCCCAGAAATCCCAGAAATCCCAGAAGTCCTAGAAGTCCCAGAAATACCCGTTCCTACTGCACCCCCTGAAGCAGCAGCACCACCACCAGCCTTAGAAACACCAGCACCACCACCTGTTGTTACTCCACCTCCAGTTACACCAGCACCACAACCTGTAGTTGCTCCTCCTTCTCCTGCCAGAACCCAATTACAGCAAATCACAGCTAGATTAGTTCATGTTCAAAGTGATAGAGAAATTGAATTACCACCTAGTCTATCTGTGATTCATATTGGTAAACCCAATGACCGGATTCCCCCAGATATAGATGTTTCAGGATTTTCTAATTCTGAAATCGTCTCCCGTGTTCATGCAGATATTCGAGTCGAGGGAGACGCTCACTATATAGAAGATGTCGGTAGTTCTAACGGTACTTACATTAATAACTTACCCTTGCTACCAGGGAATAGACACCGCCTCAGACCAGGCGATCGCATCAGTCTGGGCAAAGGCGATTTGGTAACATTCCTGTTTAAACTCGTTTAATGAAGGGTATAGGGGTGTAGGGGTGAAAATATAGCCCTGAAACCCCTATAACCTTATATTCGTCCAAAATATTAATAGTTACCGATTCAAAATTAATATGAGCGAACCAGGGAGAAATTTTGATAAATTATTTACCGATGAAGCTCCGCCAGTTGTGGAACGAATGGGGTTGAGTTGGTTAGTAGGGGCAGCGATCGCTACAGCCATTCTTTGGCAAATCCCCGGCGGAGATTATATTTTATACCCCTTTACTATATTAGCTACGTGGTTTCACGAAATGGGTCACGGTCTAATGGCCTTATTGTTGGGTGGTCAGTTTCAAAAACTCCAGATTTTCAGTAATGGTTCTGGTGTAGCGACTTATGCTTTGAGGTCATCATTAGGGCCGATTGGGCCGTTCTTAGTCGCCGCCGCCGGGCCGATGGGGCCACCACTAGCTGGAGCAGGTTTAATATTAGCTTCGCGTAGTTTTAAAGTTACCTCCTTGAGTTTGAAAATTCTGGGAGGTTTTTTACTAGTTTCTACATTAATTTGGGTACGTTCCTGGTTTGGATTTGTGGCAATTCCCTTACTAGGCTTAATGATTTTAGGCATTGGCCTCAAAACTTCCCAATGGGTGCAAGGTTTTGCTATCCAATTTTTAGGCGTACAAGCCTGTGTAAGTACATATCACCAATTAAATTATTTATTTAGTCAAAATGCTGGCCCTTTGGGATTGTCTGACACAGCCCAAATGCAAAAATATTTGTTATTACCTTATTGGTTCTGGGGTGGATTAATGGCGATCGCCTCGGTTATCATTCTGTTCCAAAGTCTCCGCATTACGTATGCAAAATAGGGACTGGGGAAAGGAGGCTGGGGGGCAGGGGAGCAGGGAGAAATGGGGAAATTTTTTCCTCCTTGCCCCCTGCCCCCTGCACCAATTCCTCTTCCATGCCCAATGCCCAAATATGCCACTTATCAAAAGCCGTTGCATAATTATGTAGAAGTAGGCAACCTCTAACTTGGGAAAATTGTCTTACCTTGAGTTATGGACATCATTAGTCCAGAGCTACATACAGACTCTTGTGATCAAATAATCAACATGAAATTTCAACTGTTTTTCGGCTCTTTGTTATCCCAGCTTAAAATACGTCATTGGTGGTTAGGTGTTTTATTGTGGATGGCTTTAGTCGCACCAGCTCAAGCTTCTGTAATTTTGCGCGTAGCGATTGAGAGGGGAGTCAATCAAACCAAGGTTGGCAGTTCCACAACGGCGATTGTTAAAGATAGTAGTGGGCGGACTTTGGGACAATTGCCTGCAATGAGTGCCTTTTACGCACAAGCTATACCTGGAGGTGTGGCGTTAGATAAATGGCAATCTGGTTTATTTTGGATTGAACCATCAGGGAAAGGATTTGTCTATATTGGCGATCGCTGGTATCGCGGTAGAACTTTAGTTGTCCCCACCGAAAAAGGCATAGATGTTGTTAACTGGGTGGATTTAGAAGAATATCTTTACAGTGTGATTGGCGGGGAAATGAGTTCTAGCTGGCCACAAGAAGCCCTCAAAGCCCAAGCGATCGCAGCTCGTACTTACGCCCTCTACAAACGAGAACAACAGCGTAAAAACCCCGTTTATGATTTAGGAGATAGTCCTGATCGCTGGCAAATATATAAAGGCGTAAGCAGCGAATCTCCTGCCACCTATAGCGCAGTTGATGGCACAGCTGGACAAGTCTTAACTTATAAAAATAATCTGATTCTCTCAGTATTTCACGCCTGTTCGGGAGGACACACCGAAAACGTAGAAGATGTTTGGGGAAATCCTCTGCCTTATCTGCGGGCAGTGGAAGACTACGATCAAAATATTAAAGAATGCAACTGGCAACAAACATTTTCACCTGCGGAAATTAGCTCCAGAATTTCTGGGGTTGGTAATGTCCAGCAGATAATTCCCGAAGAGTTGTCACCCTATAGGAGCGTCAAAGCTCTAAAAATCGTCGGAGATAGAGGTACAAAGGTACTGCGCGGCGAAGAAGTCCGTACAGCCCTCAGACTCAGAAGCACTCGCTTCAACGTCAACAAAGCAGCAGATGGTAGTTTTGTACTCCAAGGCTTAGGTTTTGGTCACGGTTTAGGTATGAGCCAATGGGGAGCCTATAATTTAGCCTTACGTGGTGCTAACCACCTGCAAATATTAGGACATTATTATCGCGGCGTTTCCCTCACACCGATTAAAGCGAAGTAATGGGGCATTGGGCATTGAAGAGGAATTGGTGCAGGGTGCAGGGGGCAAGCGGGAGAAAAATTTCCCTCTTTCTCCCTGCCCCCTGCCCCCCTGTCTTCTTTTTGTCTCCCCAATCCCCAATCCCTAGTCCCTACTCCCCAGTCCCCAATCTCCTCTGCACTTCTTGTTCTAATAAGTCAGTTTCGCTGGTGTAGACTAAATTTTCATTAGTAATGACTGTTTCGGTGGCAAATTGACGAGCGTAGGCGATTTTTTGCTGTAAATCGGTGTTGGGAGCTTCTAATATTCTGGCTCTAGCGATGCGATCGCTGTTACGACTGGCAATTTTGCGATTGCGTCCTTGTAGCCAAAAATAACGAATCAAAGGTATAGCTAAAAAACCAATCCCATACACTAATAAAATCCAGTAAATACCTTGGACAAAAGCAACCAGTCCACCTACCTGAGCCGCCACTGTACCATCTCTTAACAAACTACCTAATATCAACGCACCCACCAGATTAACTACACCTAAACCACCACTGAGCGTAATTTGTCCAGAATCGGCTGCACTAAATCGCCAAGGCAATTCTTCTAAATAAGGTGAGATAAATTCTTGTCGTTGATTACTGGCTTTTACCTGTAATTCTGGGAAATAATAGACAATTTGTCCTTCAGGACTGACTTTTGGTTGCCCATTAAATTTTAACAGCACAGGCAACATATAATCCTCATATTCCTGTTGATAACTGGCACCCAAATTATCTAAATAAGGGGAAATTTGTTCTGCTGTGACGGCTCCTTGATTACTGCGAATCACTGCGGCTATTTCTTGCCAACGGCGTTCTTCTAAACGCGCATTGGGATTACCATCACCAAACAAAAAGGAGAATACAGCCTCGAAAAAATTCATTTGGCCTTTTTGTTGCCTATTACGCCGTCTTTGTTCAGGATAAGTTTCATAACTAGGATTAAAATACCAGAACAAATCAGGAATATAGAAAAATCCCCAACTACCACTAGAGTTATTGTTACGGTTGTCATTATCATTACTGGAATTCATAGCAGTAATGATTAAAATAATTGTGATAGTAATTAAAGCAATAGAAGCAATGAGAAAAGCCCCAAAGGAAATTCTAATTAAGTAAAATATGACTTTCCATACTTTCTGCCACCATTCCTGCAAGCGTAACTGAAAATATTTATTGCGTAAAATATCGCGAAAATTACGGGGAAATAAGTAAACAATATCACCAGTTTCTGCTACCTGCAAATGTCCACCTGCATCGGTAGCTAAAGCTAATAAACCTTGATTTGCTTCTGCTAAATTCAATCCAGCCTGAGTAGCCACATCACCAACAGTGACACGGTAGCCCAGTTTTTCCACAGCCTGCATAACATTGGGATTAGGAGTCACGTCGCTTCGCTCCAAATTCAAAATTCAAAATTCAAAATTAATTACCCCATAAAATAAATTCGGGGCTTGAACTTAAACCTGATTTACCTTTCTTCTAGTATAAAGTTTGGGCATGGGGGATTGGGGACTGGGTACTGGGAAGAGGAGACAAGGTAGACAAGGTAGGAGAGGAGAAAAACTGTCCCCTGTTCTCTAATGACTAATGACTAATGACTATTGACTATTGACTATTGACTAATAACTATTGACCCGTCTTATGGTAAGATTCATCTCTTAGGCTTAGTTCATCAGTAAATTTTCTGTTGGGAATATGGTTCAGTACACTCTCGCCCAAAGCCCAGAAATTATCCTCACTGTTGCAGGTAAAGATTCAGCTAAAGCTCGTGATAAAGCAATGGATCAGTTACTGGAACTGATGAACGCTGGCAAGTTGCCTACAGAATTAGAGGAAGGATTTGGCCCACAACAATTAATAGAAGTAAAAGAGCCGACGGCTGAGTCTAGTAGCGGTGAAGATGCGATTACTCAAGCTGTACAGGTTCTCAGTAATCTGGCTACACTGAAGCTGAAAGTTCAGGAATCTCGTGCTGAAGCGTTGGAAATTCGTAAAGCTGTTGATGTGCTGTTTTCTGATGAGTCGGTGACGGAAGAAGAGATTACCCGGCTCAAGGAAGGTTTTAAGGTTCTCAAGAATTTTGCTCAAGCCAATTTACGGTATCAAGAAGCACGCAATAAAGCAGAACACGCTAGACAGGTTTTAGATCAGGCTTTAGAGTCACCTGGTGAAACGTCTCATTGAGGGGACTGGGGACAAAAAGAAGGCAGGGGGGCAGGGTGCAGGGAGAAAAGGGGAAATTTTTCTCCCCCATGCCCCCTGCACCCTGCACCAATTCCTCTTCTATTCCCCAGTCCCTAATTCAATGCTCGACTTTTGGCGAATAGTTTTGGTGAGACAGATGAGCGTAAATTTAGCGTAAACACGCTTGTCAGCATTGACACACCATGCCAGAAGTCAATCAAAATCAACATCGTAGTCATTTGGGTGCGGGTTGGTCTTTTCCACTTAGGGTTAATGTCCAAGGGGGTTTGCAACTCAGTGCCAAGGAACGCAACATTGAAGAGTCGATTATGCTCATTCTGCGTACTGATTTGGGTGAGAGGGTTTATCGACCTAATTTTGGTTCACGGTTGTCTGAGTTGACCTTTGCACCGATGAATACTCAAACTTTATTACTGCTGCGCCTGCACGTCCAAGAAGCGTTGGAAATGTGGGAACCGCGCATTGTTTTAGATGGTGTTTTTACTGAACCTGATCCTTTACGGGGTCGGGTCAATATTCATATTCAGTATCATCCAAAAGATACTCATGATGCTCGTAGTTTAGTTTTTCCTTTCTATCTGAATGGGGTTAATAGTCAATAGTCATTAGTCATTAGTTATTAACACTTCTTCTTCCTTATCTCCCCTGCCCCCTGCCCCCCTGCCCTCTACCTCCCCAATCCCCAGTCCCTTTTAAAACCAGGTTATATTATCGTGGAATTTGATTTTTTACCGAAGTTACCTAAGTCAAATCTGGACGATCGCACGTTTAAAGATTTGGTTGATGAGTGTGTTTTAAGGATTCCTCGCTATTGTCCAGAGTGGACTAACTATAACCCTAGTGATCCAGGAATCACGCTGATTGAGTTATTTGCTTGGTTGACTGACCAAATGCTGTTGCGCTTCAACGAAGTACCGAAGCGCAATTATATTACTTTTTTAGAGTTGCTGGGGGTACGGTTGCAAGCACCTGCTCCTGCTATGGCAGATATTACTTTTTATTTGAGTGCGGCTTTACCTAATAGGTATACAATTCCGGCTGGTGTGGAGGTGGCGACGGTTCGCACGGAAACTGAGGAGGCGATCGCTTTCACTACAGATCGGTCTTTAATTATTGATAAACCTTTAATTCGCCATTTTCTCTCTGCCCAGACGACGGAAACTATACCCTCGATTTTACGCGATCGCTTTACTAATATTTGGGCGCAAACTCCTGATGAAAACTGGTACGGTAGGGAATTGGCTTTTTTTGATGAACAACCCCAGCCTGGTAATAGTTTTTATATCGTGATTGATGGTAGTTGTCAGTGTGAGGGGAATGTTTTAGCACTGCAATTTAAGGGAGAAGCCGCCACTAGTACAGGGATTAATCCTGATGCACCGCCACGACGTTGGGAAGCTTGGAACGGGATTGAGTGGGTATCAGTTTTACTCCAAGAATCTGATGATAGTACCAAGGGTTTTAGTTTTAGTGAGTTGGCGGCTCAAGGTGCTAATCCCCTGCAAGGTGCAGATGTGGTGTTACATTTACCCCAATCTTGGCCTGTAACTACTTTTACTGCTTTCCAAGGGCGTTGGTTGCGTTGCGTTTACACGACTCCTCAAGCCAATCAGCCGGGGTTTAGTTCATCTCCCCGCATTGTGGGTTTATCGGCGCGCGCCATTGGTGGGACTGTGGGAGCTAGTCAAAGTGAGTTGATTTATGATGAAATTCTAGGGGAAAGTGACGGTACACCGGGACAAACGTTTCAATTACAGCAATTTCCGGTGTTAAATCGTCGGGAAGGTGAACATATAGAAATATTACCTCCAGGCAGTTTATCTTCGCAGATATGGTATGAGGTCAGCGATTTTGCTAATTCTAGTTCTCAGGATAGACACTACACCATTGATTCCCGCACAGGTTTAGTACAGTTTGGCCCTTTAATTCGTGAACCAGCCCAAATTCAGCAGCAGACGGAATGGAGGCGGGTATTAGGGAATGGAGAATGGGGAATGGGGACAATTAATTCCCCTTCTCTATTACCCAATACACAAGAATTAGAACGACAATATGGGGCTGTACCGCCACGGGGTGCGGTGATTCGGATGGTGGCTTATCGCACGGGGGGAGGACGTAAGGGAAATGTGCAACGGGGGACAATTACTGTCGCTAAGACGGCTGTACCTTATGTAGCCCGTGTGACTAATCATGCACCGGCGCGGAATGGTGCAGATGCGGAATCTTTGGAAGATGCGGTGATTCGTGTGCCGGCGATGCTGCGAACACGCGATCGCGCTGTTACTCCTGAAGATTTTGAAGTTTTGACGCTGCAAGCTGGTGCGGGTGCAGTGGCGCGGGTGCGTTGTTTACCACCCAATGCGACGAAAGAAGCGGGGACAGTCCGGTTATTGGTTGTACCGGCGGCGAATACTGACGCAATTAACCGTGCGGAAGGGATTGAACCAGAATTATTTAATCTGACTCCCCAACTCCGCAATCAGATATTAGCTTATTTAGATGAACGGCGATTATTAGGTGTGCAAGTCAAACTACAAGCACCAGAATATGTGGGTGTTGCAGTGCAAACGGAAGTCGCCTTAGAGCCAGAATACAATCATCCCTCAGCCCAACAAGAAATTTTAGGAAAATTACGCATCGCCCTTTATCGCTTCCTCAACCCCATTACAGGCGGACATGATGGTCAAGGTTGGCCGTTTGGTCGTCCGGTATATCCTTCCGATATTGTGACTCTATTCCAGAAATTCCCGGCTGTGCGTTATTTGGGAGTCGTACAACTATTTGAAATCCGCTACATCAGGGATCATTGGGAGCGATCGCAACCCCAAAACCCCGTAATTGATCCTGGAAATCTAGGATTAATTTGTTCTTGGCAAAATACTGCTTTGCGTTCTGGTCATGTAGTGAATTTAATTCAATAACAGTAGAAGGCAAAAGGAAATGGTGTCTTTAAGTTTACAGTTAACTCCCATGCAACAACCAGATGCGCTGCAACCGTCAACAGCAGCAGCATCTCAAAATACTTCTTTAGTACCGTTTAATTTAGCGACGAATACCAACCTTTCAGGTTGTGATGTCGTTGTTTATCCTAGAGAACCTAGTGAAATATTGTTGCAGTTGGAAAATTTAGGCGATCGCAGTCTCAATTTAAGGGTACAAATTGAAGGGAATTTTCCTAGTGAATGGTGTTCTATTCACACAGAACCCGATAAACAAGGGCCTTTCGTCTTTGATCCGAAAGCACAGATGAGTGTGGTGCTTTGTTTCAACGTTCCAGAGGATTTTTTTGAAAAACAAGCGGCGATTACACCTAATCATCCTTTGATGTTAGATTTTCACTGCCGTATTCATGTTTACTATACAGAACAAGGTACTAATAGACAATTTGTGGAAACTGGGGCGTTAAATTTGTATGTACGTCCTCGGAGTTTATACCTAAAATTTATACCTGCACTTTATCGAGAAGTAGACTTTATTGGTCGCTTCTTGAAAATTTTTGAGCAGGCTTTTGAACCCACAGTGCAAACCTTGGATGTGCTTTGGTCATACTTAGACCCGATGACAGCACCCCAGGCTTTATTACCTTTTTTGGCGCATTGGGTAGCCTGGCCAATTGACCAACGCTGGAGTTTAGCAAGACAACGCTTTTTAATTCGTTCGGCTGTAGAACTATATCGTTGGCGTGGAACAAAGCGGGGTTTGAGACTTTATTTACATCTTTATACAGATTTACCTTTAGATGATCATCTGGTTTCAGAAACTGATAAACATATTTGTATTGAGGAAATTCGCGGTGAAGGTTTTGTATTAGGTAACACTCGCATTGGTCAAGATGCAATGATTGGCGGTGGTCGTCCTTATCACTTTATCGTCCGTCTTCGTCCCCAACGTCCCAACCAAATCGACGAACAATTAGTTCGTCACATCATCGAACAAGAAAAACCAGCTTTTTGTACTTATGAGTTGTGCGTAGAACAGTCAATAGTCAATAGTCAATAGTCATTAGTCATTAGTCATTAGTTATTAGTCATTAGGTAAAAGATTTTACCTTGTCTACCTTATCTCCCCTGCCCCCTGCCCCCTGCCCCCTGCCCTCTACCTCCCCAGTCCCCACCTATGGAAGAACTCAAACCGCTAGAACGATTACAGGTACAAGATGGTTTATTGATCAATGCGGAAAAATGGCAGCGATCGCACAATTATCACCGTCAAAGGCAAAATATTCACTATCAGTCTCTTAATCAGCCGGGAATTGTCTATGGTTTGGGTGTGTGTCTGATTCCTGTCCCACAAGGGATTTCTTCACAATATAACGATGGTCGATGGTTGCAAATTCAACCAGGATTAGCAATTGATATTCACGGTAATCCGATTATTGTCCCTCAAGCCATCGATTTTCACGTTTCGGCTGATATTACAGAAGATAAACCTCGTCTGATTTATCTGGTGGTGAGTTATGTAGATCCCGATGATTTACAACGTCAAAAAGTCGCTGAATTTGAACCTGAATCTTTTCGGATTGAAGAAAAAACTACGCCACCTAATGCTTTAGAGGTGGAATTGTGTCGGATTGTGTTGCAGCCAGGATTAATCCCTTTAAAAAATCCCCAAGATGTATTTTACCCAGATTTGAATAGTTTAGATTTGCGTTATCGTCCCATAGCGCGATCGCGTCATAGTGCTGTTGTGCGGGTAGCTTATTTACAACCGAATACACCAGAAGTTAGTGATCATTTTGCTAATCTCTGTTATTTACTCAAAGCTAGTGAACATCTCACCCAAACTATCCAAGGATCTGGAAGTGTTGATCGCATACCATTGCATCTACAACATATTGATCAGGCAGTATTTTATGATTTGTTATTTACCACGGGTAATCAACCACTATCTTTAGATACCCAAGAATTAACTAATCTCAAAAGCTATTTAGATGCTGGCGGCGTGTTGTTAGTTGAATCACCAACTGATGCTATAGACAGATTAGACAGTGTAGTTGATATTGCCGACAAATTTAATACGCCTTTGGAAGATTTACGTAAACTAGACCGCAATCATCCCATGCGGACAAACCCGTTTTTATTCGCGGCTTTACCAGTAATTAATCAAAAGCCTATTCAAATCTTAATTGCAGGTGGCATCGTTTTAGTCATAGGTGATTTATCAGAGGCTTGGGGAATAGATGAAAAACTTACTTTACCGCGAGAAACTATTCGCACTGCTCAAGAATTAGGAATTAATATCTTACATTTTGCTTGGTCAAGAAAGCAAATGACTCAATTACAAAAACAATTTATTTCTCCCCCATCTAATACACCATCTACACCCACTAAACCCAATGCTTTACAAAACGTTTTCAACAAACTAGAAGAATAAATAAATTCACAATTCAAACTAGAAAAATATACCTGAAATATAACAATTGAAAAAAACAACCTATGTTAAACGATGTAAAAATACGGGAATTCAGTTCGTAGTAAGGACTTTAGTCCTTTTCTGTTCGCGTCCCACTTTGCTACGCAACGCTACCACGAACGTGGTAGAAAGCTACGCGGAGTGTTTCGCAGACAAGCATCTCGGAGAGAGAACTAAAGTTCTCACTACAAAACTTTAATAATTGACTTTATTCTACTTATATTCCCCATTCCCTAAATACCAAATCATCACTCAGCACTCATCACTCCCCATATGGCTATTAAACTCATTAACGCCAATATCTCCGTTAAAAAAGTTACCTTTAAACCAGGTGGACAACCAGCATCATTTGAAGTGAATGTTGTGAATGACAGCAATCAATTTGCATCATTCCAACTGGAAATTACTGCTGCTGGTAGCAACTCAAATTTAGGCACTAATTGGTACAATATTAAGCCTGCTGTTAGTGCCAAAAACCCACCAGGAGATCTTGTCAAGTTTTATGTGACGATCACCGATACACCCATTGTAGGTTTTATCGGTAAGATTAACTTGATAGTGCGGGTATTTTCTGTAGAATTACGAGAAGAAGATAGGCAAATTTTACGCTTAGATGTCGAAGCCGGAATTGGTGCTATACCTGTACAAGTCGAGTTACCTATTCGAGAGTTTACCACCCAGCCACAAGAGTCAATTGAAATTCCAGTTCGTGTTTTTAATCCTAGTCAAATACCTGCTACAGTCTCTCTAAGAATGATGGGATTAGAACCGACATGGTTATTAGGTAATGAGACGAAATTATTACCAGTTTCTCCTGGTGAGAAAGCAGAAACTTCTTTTTCTTGTCAACTACCAATTCCTACAGAAGTTCCTAGTAAAACATATACTTTTCAAATTGAAGCTACCCATCCTAATGCTACACCTTCCCTAAGTTCTGAAGGTAAAATTAAAGTTGTGCCTGGGGGATTCGTCGATTTTCATTGTATCCCAGAAAAGCAACAAATTCCGGTTGATAGGCTTTGGCTACCACAATGGAAAAATAATTCTGCAACTTATAACCTGGAATTTCACAATATCAGCAATCTAACACAAACTGCACATATTGAGATTCGAGATGGTCATGAAAATCAACCCAAATGCACTTTCAATATTCAACCAGAAAGTCTACTATTAAACCCAGGAGAAACCCAGCAATTACAAATTATCATCAGTAACCGTAGACATTGGTTTGGATTAGCGAAAAAATTATCTTTTATAGTTAAATCTATCGTATCAGATCAGCGTGTTAATATTAACAATGAAAATTTATTTATTCGGTTGATTATTCATCCAGTTTTACATCCTGTTCTGCAATTAATTTTAGCACTTTTATTGTTATGTTTACTTTGGGCAGTTTCCTGGCTAAATCCGAATAATCCATTATTTGGACATCATAAACCTGTGAATTTTGTCCAGTTTAATGGTACAGCAGATAAAGCTGTGAGTGGTTCTCAAGATCAAAGTATTATTAGATGGACTGTAGCTGGATTTCGGAATCCTTTGATTAATCAACATGATGGCAAAATTGCTAATAATATAGGTAAATCAGTACGAGTTGTCCGTTATAAACCTGTAGATAATGATATAGTTGCAGCAGGTTTAGAGAACGGGGAAATTCAACTTTTGGATGTGATAAGAGGTAGAAAAGAGCCTAAAGTAACCTTCTTATTTAATCCAGCAGATAGAGTCCTTAATTTAGAATTTAGCGAAGATTCTCACTACTTATTTAGCGCGCATGGTAGTGGCTGGATTTTAAAATGGGATGTCAATGACGCACTGTTAGGTAATTCTGAAATTATCAAAGAACCGACGAAAAGGCGAAATGTAAATTTTTCAGCTTATGGTTTAGCACTGGTGGGAAAAGATAAACAGGACTTAGTAATTGGTGGTAGATATAACAATTTAGCAATTTGGAATTCTCAAGCAGATAAATTAAGAAAAATTTCCTACACTAACCCAGGTAGTCAGAATGACTATATTGTGAGTTTAGCTAGTGCTGAATACAAACCAAATTCATTAGCAGTTGCTGATACGAGAGGACAGATTACTTTATGGAATATGGAGTCATGTCTCAGTCAAAATAGTAGCCAATGTGAATTAATTGATCAATGGAGTGATGGACATAAAGGTAAACCTGTACGTTCAGTAGCACTAAGTAGAGATGGTTGTTATTTAGTTAGTGGTGGTGATGATAATCGGGTGATGTTATGGCCACTCACAAAAGATGGGAGACGCGCTTTACCAAATGGTAGGGAAGTGCGTACTAATTCTCAAAAGTTTAATAGTGTTGATATAAAAATTGTCAGAAACCGCATTTTAATTATTAGCGGCAATGACGATCATCGGGTGAGGTTAGATGTAATCGCTCCAGATAATAATTATTGTAAGAGTTAGGGGACTGGGAACTGGGGACTGGGGACTGGGGACTGGGGAAGAAATACTAATGACTAATGACTATTGACTAATGACTATTGACTATTGACTATTGACCAATTTTTAATATCATGACTTTAACAAATTCTCGTAATAAAAATTCTAAGCTTGGCTTGAGTATGGCGGATATATTAACTCTGCCGACTCAACAACGAAAACTTGTGCAGTGGATGCTAAAGAATAAACCTGATGGTGCTACTTTAGCTGAAGCGGCTTATCATTTAGATTTAAATCAGCAAGCAACTCTTAATATCTTAGACGAGTTACTTGACCAAGATTTTATTCAAACTGTTCTTACCCATGATGATGATCTGAAATATCGTGTATATCTTGCACCAAAACAGGGGATTCAACAGGAAACAATTCAACAAGTTTTAGCACCGGGTAGTCCTTTAGCGATTATTTTCAACCCTTCAGGAGATTATGCTGTACAGGCGGGTTCTCGGTTTGAAATTCATATTACAGTTACTAATAAAGGTGCAGAAAGTGCATTAATTAATGTTTTTATTGATGATTTATCGCCGCAGTTGATTCAATGGTGTGATGCACCTCATCAAAGGTTGGCATTGAGTCCTAATTCCATAGGTGAGGTGCTATTTGAATTTAATGTCCCAATAACGGCGATTCCTAGCACCTATAACTATGTGATAGTTGTAGATGCACCGGAACATTACCCAGAGGATACGCCTATCCGTCACACGGCGAAACTCCAGGTATTACCAGCAATTGAAACGGTTGTTAGAGTTAGTGACCCTACTTTTAATGTTATCCCGGCGAGTAGTTCGCGATCGCCTGCACCAATTCCCCCTGGCGGTATCTTGCAACTTAGCGTCAACGTCCACAACCGTTCTGATAGGGTAGATAGGTTTCGTCTGAGTTGTTCTGACTGCGGCGATAATTGGTACACTATCCGCTACCCCGAAGGTTTGGAAACAGCCGGGTTAATTATTCCCAATATGGGTTTGAATCTCAACCCTGGGGAAACTGGACAAATTTTATTGCAATTCCACCCCCCATTAGGGGTAACGGCGGGGATTTACTATCCGACTTTGCGTTTATACTCTGCTAACAATCCTGATTTGGTACTGTTAGATGTGGTGTATGTGCAGGTTTTACCTTCCTATTTGCTAAATGCAGAACTGTTGACGGTGGTGGGAAGGGTACGCCGCAAAGCTGGAGTCTTTGAAATTAGGTTAACCAACGCAGGTAACACCGTCCGAGAAATTGTCTGTACACCAGTCCCCGCAGACGAAGATAAAATTTGTACTTACGTTACCACTCCCCCTGTATTGCGGGTATTACCAGGAGAAAAAGCTATTTCCCAGGTGACAATCACACCTGTAAGATGGTGGTCACGACCAATATTTGGTGCAGGACGCTTACTTAACTTTCGCATTGAATTAGTAGACCAACAACAATTTCCCTTACCTAACCCTTCCCTTCCTGGGACAGTGATTTGGGAAGCGCGTCCTTGGTGGCAATTATTACTGTTTATACTAACGGTGTTAGGCAGTATCGCCGCGATCGCCTTTCTGCTATGGTTGCTATTAAAACCCCCCGCATCCCCAAAAATCGTCCGTTTTCAGTCTTCCGATGCTTCCTATCAACAAGCTAATAATGGCAATATTCGTTTAAACTGGCAAATTCGCTATCCTAAAACATTGCAAACATTGACCATTACTGGAGTCTTTGCCGATGGTTCAGTAGCGGTACAACCGGTAGTTTATAACTTTAATGGAAAAATCCCCACAGAACTCCAATCATATTGTCAGTTACAAAACACATTAACTTGTGCCAATATCCCCACCGATGCGCGGAAACCAGGAGATTATATTTTTGAATTGCAAGCATTTAGCAGCAAAAATCCTGAAGAAGCCGTAGACACAATTAAGACTAATACTATTAAAATTATTCCTATTCCTCCGGCGAAAATTCTCGAATTTGCTGCCGTTAAACCTACCTATCAAGAAGTACCAGCCACCTTAAAAACTGGTAAACAAATTAGTGCCGATACAATTCGATTAAATTGGAAAGTTAGCGATTTAGATAAGATTAATCAAATCCAAATAATTGGGCGATCGCCGGAAGGTGTAGTTAATAGTGAATTGCAAACTTATCAATTTAATCAAGGGGAAATTCCCGACACATTACAACCGTTTTGTCGCAACGAACAAAATCAATTAACCTGTCGTAGCGTCCCCACCAAAAACAGTACCATCGGTAACTATATTTTTGAACTACAAGTATTTGCCAAAACCGACACTGATAAACCAAGCATCTCGCAAAAAACAGATGTAATTAAAGTCCAACCATTACCCAGTCAAATTGTCGAATTCAAAATTAACGGTAGTGAACCCCTCCCCAAATATCAAATTCCTATTGACACCCAAAGTCAAGCCAAACAAGCAATTAACTTCAGTTGGAAAGTAGAAGGTAGCAGCGAAATGACAACAGAATTGTTACCCGCACCTGGTAACATTCCCCGCAGTGGAACGATAGTTTACCCCATCAATAATCAACCAGGTAGTGAAACCATCATCCTCCAAGCTACCAGTCCCACTGGTGAAAAAATCAGTCGTTCAGTTACTATCGAAACCTTTGCACTACCCATCCAAACACCGAACCCCAACCAACCCCAACTCCCCCAACTCCCCACCACACAACCCACACCCCCCGTTATTCCCCCACCCCCAACCGCACAAAATCAACCAAACACCCCAGGTAATACCCCTGGTTCACCATCATCCGCACCCCTCCCCACATCACCCACCCCCTCCCAACCAGGAAAACTCTCACCCTTAGAACTACCTCCAGGATTTGATTAGAAGGCAAAAGGCAAAATAAAAAAGAAAGAAATTAACAAAATTTATGGGTTTAATTCCCCTTTACAACATAAAAAATAGTGAATTGCGAATTGCGAATTGCGAACTGCGAATTGGTATTGCGTGAGATAAAAATATGCTTAAAAAACTTCCCAACATCTTCCTTGCAATACTCCTAACCGCCACACCAGCCAACCAATACCGCGCTGACTTACTACTAAGATTAGGAAATAGACAAATCAATAACGGTCAACTAACAGCAGCCTTAGTATCCTTAAAAGAGTCACTAAAACTATATCAAGAATTAGGCGATCGCACCGGACAAGCCAACACACTTTTAAGCTTAGGGGAAATTTATTTCACCCTGGGTAAATACCAAACAGCGATTAATTTATATCAACAAAGTTTAAATTTCATGCAGAACACAGGTGATCAACCTGGGACTGTACAAGTGTTAGAACATTTGAGTAATGCTTATATTTATACTGGGGATGAAAAACTAGCACAAGAACTGCGAGAAAAAGCCGCCGCTTTAAGAAAAGAAATCGGCAATCCTCCCAGAGAAGCATCATTTTTAGGTAACGTCGGTGTAGGACATGAAAAACTAAAAGAATATGAATCAGCAATTGCTTTCCATACACAACAATTAGCCATTGCCCAAGATACCAAAAATCGCCAGTTAGAAATATACTCCCTACAAAATCTAGCAGTAGTCAATCGAGAGTTAAAACAATATCAGCCAGCGATTAATTTTTATCAACAAGTATTAGCCATTGCTACCCAATCTAGTGATATTGCCTTAACTAATATTACCTTAAAGCAAATCGCTAAAACCTACGAAAATCAAGGTAGTTTCGAGCAGGCGATCGCACTCTATCAACAACAGCTAGAAACCTCAAAAATCCCCAGCCAACAAGCCGAATTAATTAAGCAATTGGGGCGTGTTTATACATCTGCTAAACAATACGACCAAGCCTTAGCATTATATCAGCAACAATTAGATAATGCCAAAACTAATAAAGATATTTACACTCAAGGCGTAGCCTTAAATAATCTCGCCTTTGTTTTACTCAAGTCAGGTAAAATCAATGAGGCACAAACCAACTTAGAAGCTAGTATTAAAATCTGGGAGACTTTACGCTCAAACTTAAATAATACTATTGATTATTCGACTGAACAAACAAATACATATAATTTACTAGAACAGGTTTTAGTCACTCAAAATCAGCCGGAAGACGCTTTAAAAGTTGCTGAACAAAGTAGCATCATGAAAATTTTAAACTTGATGGGAATGCGTTTAGCCACAGAATCAGCAGGTAGTAGTTTAAAAGCCGCACCCAAAGAAATTATTATCCCAACAATTACTCAAATTCAAGCCATAGCTAAACAACAAAAAGCCACCATTGTTAGATATTCCTTAATCGAAGATAGTGAAATTTATATCTGGGTAATGCAGCCTAGTGGTAAAGTCACATTTCGCAAAGTAGATATCGCATCACAAAAGAAGATTATTCCGTTTAACTCGGTTGTCGAGTTAATTCATCAAACTCCTATAGCCTTGGGTGTCAAAAATCCTCAAAATTCCACCGCTAATTACAAAAATATATTACTACAACTCAATCAAATCCTCATTAAACCCATAGCAGATTTATTACCAACAAATCCTACAGAACAAGTAATTTTTATTCCCCAAAACGAATTATTATTTGTCCCGTTTCCGGCTTTAGTCGATATTTACGATAAATATTTAATTGATAAACACACAATTACTACCATCCCATCAATTCAGCTACTCAAATTAACTAGAGAAAAACGCAACAATACAGGCGGTAGTAAAGTAGTAGTGGTAGGTAATCCCACTATGCCCAAAATCGAAAAACAGTCTTTACCACAATTAGTTAATGCCGAACAAGAAGCCTTAGAAATTGCAGATTTCTTCAAAACTAATGCTTTAGTTGGTAATAAAGCCACCAAAGCAGATGTTTTACCTTTATTACCTAAAGCCAAAACCATTCATTTGGCAACCTACGCTGTCATCGATGATACCAAAAGACAAGGCATCCCAGGCGCGATCGCCTTAGCCAGTATTGCTGACAATAACGGACTCCTCACCGCTAGTGAAATCCTCAATCTTTATACCCAACCAAAAGGCGCGCGTCTAAAAGCTAGATTAGTTTTCTTGAGTGCGGGAGAAAAAGGTAGTGGTAGTATGGGGAACGGTATGTTAGGTTTATCTTTGGCCTTAATTAATGCTGGCGTTCCCAGTGTGATTATTTCACAATGGGCAGCACCCGATACACCCACAAACGTTTTCACTACGGAATTTTATCGACAGTTAAAACAAAATCCTGATAAAGCCCAAGCCTTACGCCAGGCGATGTTAACCACTAAGAAACAGCATCCTCACCCTAAAGATTGGGCTGGATTTACATTAATAGGAGAAGCACGGTGAAGCACTCCGGCTTGCTTTCCTGCGAAACCCCAGCACGAACGCTGAAGCGTATCGCTTATAAAAAACAACCATCAACGTTTCGCGTCTCATCCGCCGTTGCTCTGTTGGGCGTACTTATTGCTAAGTACCCAGAACTAAATCTGGTCTAAGTCTTACACAGCGTTTCTGGTATTGCTACCTTTATCTCCTCATAGGGAGAACCCGCGCAGCCACCCTGCTTCCCAAGGCGGTTTATTACTTTGTATGTACACCTCTGTATGGCTTTTTTTTACCGCAGGACGTAACCTGTGCGTTCCAGTGACCGAGGTCTTTCCCCTTTTCTCACGCTCTTAGACTTGGTAAGCATATTACTGCTACTGTGACCGTTTGTTATGAGCCGTGTGGGCGGGTCAACAACCATTTATACATTACCATAAGTATGTACATAATACGAACACACTTATGGACAGAAAAGATTTACATATTCGTATATCTACCAGGAGTTACGCAACTTGTGGAAGATTGGATCGATAGGTTGCCAAATTAAAAAATTGACGATTCCGCACTTCGTGCCGCTACGCTGCTCGCGTAGCGTCTCGCAGAGAGGGTAGTGACTTCCACCGAATCCGTTAAAAAAAGTAAAAAGGTAAAAGTAAAAAGGTAAAAGAAGGAAATAATAGCTTTGCATCTTATTTTAAAATTCCCAGTGCAAATGCTACCAATTAAGAATTACCTTTATTTAATTTCTAACAACATTCCAGCAACTCTTGTTTTGACCTTCGCTTTTTTCTTGGGTAATTATCCCGCCTCTGCACAAGCCCCAAATCCAGAAGGTAGCCGTAACCAAGAACGTTTTCCCCAACCCCAACCAACACCAACACCTCTAACTCCAGAATCGCCACCTTTACAAACAAACCCCACACCAGAAACCACGCCCGCACCAACATCTGGCAGTATTCAAGTAGAAAAAATTCAAGTTACAGGTAGCAGTATTTTTGATGCCGCAACACTCAATTCTGTGACTAAATCTGTAGAGGGGCGTACCGTTACTTTAGAGGAATTAACTAGCGTTGCTGATAGGATTACACAACTTTATTTAAATCGAGGATACATCACATCTAGGGCAGTTTTAGGAAACCAAAAAATCATTAATGGTGTGGTAGAAATTCAAGTAATTGAAGGTAGCCTAGAAAAAATTATTATTGAAGGTACAAAACGTGTAAATCCTCATTATGTGCGATCACGTATTAAATTAGGTGCAAATAAACCCCTATCTTCCGCTAGTTTAGAAGACCAATTAAGATTACTCCGTAATGATCCCCTATTTACCAACGTCGAAGCTAGTTTACGTCCAGGAACTGGTTTAGGTCAAAGTATTTTAATTGTACGCGTCATCGAGGCGAACCCCTTCGAGGCGACCTTAAGCCTGGATAATTATTCCCCGCCTAGCATTGGTTCGGAAAGGTTGGGTGTGAGTGCCACCTATCGCAACCTTACAGGTATAGGTGATGAAATTTCCGCCGCCTACTACCGCACCACCCAAGGCGGGGCAAATATTTATGACTTCAGTTATCAAGTACCGTTAAATGCTATGAATGGTACTTTACAACTCAGAACTTCTATTAATAACAACGAAGTTATTCAACAACCCTTTAAAAGCTTTGAGATTAGTGGCGAATCGCAACTATACGAAATTAGCTACAGACAACCATTATTGCGATCGCCCCGTGAGGAATTTGCCTTATCATTAGGTTTCACCATCCAAGATGGGCAAACCTTTACTTTTGCAGGGCCGACACCCTTTGGATTTGGCCCCGATGATGAAGGTAACAGCCGCACCCGTGTGATTAAATTTGGTCAAGATTATGTTAGCAGAGATGTTAGTGGTGCTTGGGCAGTGCGATCGCTATTGAGTTTAGGTATTGGTGCATTTAATGCCACTATTAACGATGATGCCAAACCCGATGGACGCTTTTTTAGTTGGTTGGCACAATTCCAACGAGTCCAACGCCTCAATCAAGATAACCTATTAATTGCCCAAGCAGAGGTACAATTAACACCCAACGCCTTATTACCTTCTCAGCAATTTGTGGTCGGTGGTGGTCAGTCAGTGCGTGGTTATCGGCAAAACGTCCGTGCAGCCGACAATGGCCTAAGATTTACCCTAGAAAACCGCATCACCACAATGCGCGATGCGTCCGGTAATTCCACCCTCCAAATCGCCCCATTCTTTGATTTAGCCTACGTCTGGAACGTGGACACCAACCCCAACAGCTTACAAAGCCAAAAGTTTTTAGCTGGTTTAGGGATGGGTGTTTTATACCAACCCACACAGAAACTTAATATCAGATTAGATTACGCCCTACCCCTAATTGATTTAGATGACCGAGGTACAAACGCCCAAGATAACGGCTTTTACTTTAGTATTGGCTATGGCTTGTAGAGCTATGATCAGAAGAGGCAGGGGAGCAGGGAGCAAGGGGGAAATAATACCAATTTTGGATTTTGGATTAACGCCCAGATTCTTAGGGACTTCCAGAAAATAAATTATCCAATTTCCGAGATCAGACATCGTTCTTTTTCCCCCTGCTCCCTGCCCCCTGCCCCTTGTCCTCTTCGTTAGCTACCATGCTTCTGACCAATAAACAATTTCTGAAGATGTGTTATCAATAGCTACACCGTAACTATTACCGTGATTCCACTTAAATCCAGGTGTACCTTTATCTTGGGCATTTAAGACTAGTATTTCATAGCTAGGGGGAAATGAATCGCCGCCAGCGTCACTGGTGTAGAAAAAAGTCGTGGGTACACCATTGGGAAAAGTTGTATGGTCGTTACTATTACCACCGCGATATTGATGTTTCGCTAGTTTTCTGTAATGTTTCTGTAATTTTTGAATTTCTGCTGGTGATTGTTTGAGTCTGGCTTGAAAAAAGATGCTAGCTTGAGACACACCAGGAGAATAGGCTATACGTAAATTCTCGGTGTCTTTCGGTATTTCTGCGGGGAAATGCTTAATTGCCTCTTGATTTTGCCAAAGTTGCTGGCGAATTTCTTGATAACGCGATATGTCAGTAATGACTTGACTTTGGCTACTGCTGCTAAACGCCCTTCTGAGAAAGAAACTACCACCGACAACACCGACACTGCCGAGAGAAAAGAAAACTATCATCGTCAATTTAACAATATGCGATCGCTTCATGGCGTTGGGTAGCTTCTAAGGTCTATAGCTATATACCCAACTAATAAAATGAATTCGTAATTTTTCGGAGATGGATCTAAATATTTTGATGAAATCTTTGTGTAAACAGGGAAATTACGAAGTTAGTATAAAAATTTCATAAAGTGGTTTTCTTTATATAGAATTCCTACTGAATTTTTAATCATCAGAAAATCTTAGATCCAATTTGGGTTTTTCGGAAAATTTATAGTACAATTGTACCAAAGAGATTTTAATCCTTGGCTTTGACACCTAGTTGGTAGAGGATGACACTTACCAGCAGGATTTCTATTGCCTATAAGAAAAACCCTACCGTGAGATCATAACTATGATGACATCAAGACAAGGTGGAACTGCAACCCCAGTTAAGTCACATAAGTTTGAGCCATACAAGTCAGAACAGGCTGATACAACTGAGAATTTATCTTTGCAAACGCTTGCTGATGTCACGAAGGCAATTTTGCGTCATGCTTTTTGGTTAGCGGAACAGAAACGTTATTTATCGTTACAAGAGTATAGAAAGTTACTATTAGACCAGGGTTGGCAAGGGGAAGAGAAGAAGTATCTCAAGATTGCGGCGACGTTTGGTAAGTTTGAACCGCAGGATTTTGCCCAAGTTGAGCCAAGAACTATTTATCAACTGGCAGAAAGAAGTAATAAGTATCAGTCAGTGCTAGATAGATTATTAGATGTCAGTGTAATTAACCAAGAGACAGTGCGATCGCTCATTAAAAAACAGCGTACACCAAGATCCAAAAAAGCCGAAAAACTCAGTATTTGGCGGCGGTTAAAGAACGGTGGCAGATATTGCCAAATCCCCCCCATTCACGAAGAATCAGAACAAACCGGCACCACCTTACAAGCCATGATGGAAGAAGAAGGACTCACAGCCCAACAAATCGTAGCAGAAGCGATCGCTCTCAGAAAAGCATACCAGGAAGGCAAATTAGTCGAAAATCATTAATTATTGGGCATACAAGAGGAATTGGGGCAGGGAGCAGGGAGAAATAGAGAAATTCTTCTCCCCCTTGCCCCCTGCTCCCTGCCCCCCTGCTTTCCCTAATCCCCCATTGCATCATGCAAACTATTTAACAATTCTGCGGCTGTGAAGGGTTTGGGTAGAATTTGACGCACAGTCACACCAGGAATATCTGCTATGGCTTCTGGGGAATTCTGTCCACTGCAAGCGATAATTTGCACATTCGGGTTCATTTTCTGGACAGTCCGAATGGTGGCGACTCCATCTAGTTCTGGCATCATCATATCCATGACGATCGCACTAATTTTATGTTTGTTTTGGGCATAGAGGGCGATCGCTTCGATACCATTATGAGCAGTTAAAACTTGATAGTTGTGCTGTTCTAATATCATGCTGATGATTTCGCAAATTTGAACTTCATCATCAACAACTAAAATTAACTCTCCATTACCTTGAGGCGTTACATGATCTTCGGCAGTGGTATCTGGTATGCTTGGCACGGCGGGGAGGAATAAGTTAAATTGACTACCTTTACCTACTTTGCTGGTAACAGTCAAAAAACCACTATGACTTTTAGTGATACCGAGTACGGTGGAAAGTCCTAAGCCTGTACCTGTGCCTATTTCTTTAGTTGTAAAAAATGGCTCGAAAATCCGATCTAAGATTTTAGGTGGCATTCCTACACCTGTATCTTGAATTTTAATCACAATGTAATGCCCGACTTGAGCATTGATGTTCATCTGGGCGTAAGCTTGATCCAGGAAGACATTTTCCGCAGAGATAGTAATTTTCCCTCCCTCTAGCATTGCATCACGGGCATTGACTACTAAATTCATCAGGACTTGATGCAATTGGGTAGGATCTCCAGAGACAGAGTAGAGATTCTCTGGTAATTTTGTCATCCATTCAATTGATTTGGGAAATGTTTGTTTACCGATGAGAACAATATCGGTAATTAGGTGTTTGATTTGGACTATGGTACGTTCTCCTTTACACCCCCGTGCAAAGAATAATACTTGCTTGACTAAGGCTGCTCCCCGTTTGGCGTTGTTTTCAATAATTTCTAGGAGGTGTTGCGATGTTGTCGTCAGCGCAGGGAGTTTTAACTCCGATTTTGGCTGTGTTTTATTTTTTAAAAGTTGGGCAGCAGCTAAAATTGGTGTCAAAATATTGTTTAAGTCGTGGGCAATTCCACCGGCTAAAGTTCCTAAACTTTCTAAGCGTTGAGTCCGAAAAAATTGCTCTTCTAGTTGTTTTTTCTCGGTGATATCGGTGTTAACAATCAAAATTGATTTAGGATTGCCACTTGCATCTTGTACCAATGTCCATCGGCTTTGTACAATAATTTCTTGATGAGATTTAGTGATTTGTGGGAATTCTCCTTGCCATTTCCCCTTAGCAATGACGGTTTTTAAAGCTGTTTGGTAGAGTGGCAATGAATGCTCTGGATAGAGTAAATCTTGATTTGATTTGCCTAAAACTTCTGATGCAGACCAACCATACAGACGTTCTGCACCTTGATTCCAATATAGGATGTGACTAGTTAAATCTTGAACAAAAATTGCATCGGTAGCAATATCAAGTAAAGCTGCTTGTTCGTGGATTTTTTGTTCTGCTTGTTTGCGTTCACTGATGTCTCTGGTTGTACCAATCATTCTGATCGGCTTACCTATTTCGTTACAGTAGGTGTGACCTCTGCTACTTAACCAGTGGATGCTACCGTCAGGCCAAATTACGCGATATTCGCTAATAAATTCTTGCTGATGTTCAATACTATCATAAACTGCTTTTCTAAACGGGATGCGGTCGTCGGGATGAAGTAGGTTTAAAAATTCTTCTGGGTGAGGACAGATAGTACCTTGGGGTAAACCATAAAGCAAACCCATATTAGCTGACCACAAGGTAGCGTTTGTTAAAAGATTCCAGTCAAATATTCCCATCCCCGCAGATTTGAGAGCTAGGCTCAATCTTTCTTCGCTCTGGCGTAAAGAATCTTCTGTTTGCTTGCGTTCTGTAATATCTTCGGCTACACCTCCATAGGTGTATATTGTGCCTTGAGCATCGCAAATCGAAAAACCCCGATCCCAAATCCAACGCACTGTGCCGTCGGGTCGCAAAATACGATACTCTTCATTAGTGGGTTCACCGCGTTTTTGCTTTTCTATTTTATCAAGGACGCGATCGCGATCTTCTGGATGTAGTGATTCTAACCAAGATGCCGGGTTTTGACGTAAACTCTCACAAGATCGTCCCCAAATTTTTTCGTACGCTGGATTTACGTAGAGATTGTTTCCTGATCCTATATCAGCTATCCAAAATAATGTATGGCTATTTTCGGCAAAGTAGCGAAATTTCTCTTCACTAGCGCGTAATGCTTCTTCCATCAGCTTGCGTTCTGTGATATCCCTTCCAACTCCTTGAAATTGAGTTACTTCACCGATTTCATTTTGAATTCCTGTAATCTTCCACTCAAACCAACGCATACCCTTAACTGTCACTACAGCTTGCTCTTGGATACTTATGTCGTAAGGTGGAGATTGTAAGTTAATAAAGTTTTGTCTGGCTTGAGATAATTCATGGGGAGGAAATAAATCAAATATTGATAAATCAACAAAATCTGTCAATTGTTTCCCAAAAATTTCACAAGCCGCGTGGTTAGCAAATTTAATCCTCGCTGACAAATCAACTCGCAAAATTACATCCGACTGTCCTTCAATAATTTGACGATAGATTGTTTCACTCTGTCTGATTGTTTGCTGCACAATGCGACAATCAGTAAAGTCTTTTTGGCATAATTCCTGAGAATTATAAAATTCCGTTGTTTCTGTTGATAAATTTTTGTGCTTGGCAATTGGATAATTGAAGGCTTTTGATGACTGGTGTAAAGCTTCAACAATACCCACCAAAGGTAACTGGTGTAAAACTTCTAGTAAACTGGTAGCCGTAATAATTCCTATTAAGCGTTCCTCTTCGTCTACAATCGGCAAATGACGAATTTGATGGTTGTGCATCAGTGAAAAGACTTTCATGACACCTTGCAAGTCTGACAGTTTCATCGTGATGACTGGCTGTGTCATAACTTGATGTACTGCAACGTGAGAAAAATTTATTCTTGATGCCGTTAGCTTGACTATATCTTGTTCTGTCAAGATTCCTAAGACTTTTTGCGCCTCTACAACTAAAATACAACTATTTTTTACTAAATCACTATTGCGAGATTTACATACTGGGTGTAAATTATTCAAGGACAATTCTTTAGCTCTTGTTTGATACATCATGCCGATAGCATCAACTAGGCTGTCATGAGGTTTAATCGTTAAGGGATAACGATTAAGAGCATGATATAGATGAGTTAAATCAATGAGCTGTTCGTCGAATTGCATAGTTAATTCGTCAGTTGTCATGATTTTATGGACTGCCGAATGAGTTAGTTAATGTCATAAATAGGAACTCTCGGTCAGTAACTTGAGTAATAATCAAGTTACTTGCTGCATAGCACCTTCAGATCACGATTACTCTGAGCAGTCAGCCGATTTTCTTTTCCAAAGCAATTGAATATAGATTTTGAACTTGTTGTTCTTATCTAGAGACACTTAACAGCCATTTTATTGTTAAATTGTAAACTGGATCAGTTTTGATGTTTAAGGCAATTATCCTATTTCATGCTGGGATTAGTCTAGTTAAGTTTTGATTCATAAAATATAATTTCTTGAAGATTGGGCGATCGCTCACAGCACCATGTATATTTTTACTCTATATTCATATTTCCTGGAATCTCTATCAGTTAGAGTTTATATAGATTGTCACATTAAAAATTTCTGATTATTAAGTGTTAATTTTTACATTTGGTGATAAGTGTGAATCCAAATTGGCGAATGGGTTATGGTTGAATGTCTGATAATTATTCTACAATTACTAACCCATCTCCAAGCTAGCCAAACACAATCAAAGATACAAATGTTCAGAATTGATAATTTACTATAGAAAATATCTAGCCACGGGAGGATAAGTCAGTAAGTAAATAACCTAAACTAGCAAAATTTGAAGCTTAACAATTGATAATAGATCATGGTTATAATTTTCAACAAATTACTAATTTAATTCACATTTTTTCTATAGAACTAATACGGGATTTTGGGAAAAACTACGTATACACATCAAATCCTCATTTCCTATTTCCTAATTAACATACATTTGTTCATTAATCAAATCGGACTCGTATAGGACTCATATTTGATTCCAGAAAAAATGCAGTACACCTCTGTTCATCTTTGTTCTGTTCCCTGTTCCCTGTTCCCTTCCTATGTAATTAATTTCAATTATCAAATCAGATTCCTATATATTGAGATAATTCTAAAAATATAGATTAATATTAATTCTCTTGATGAGTATTCCGATGAACTATAAAGTATAAAACGAAACAGATTAGGAGTAATAACCTATATGGATTTTCAAGATTTTCTCAGACATCAGTTTGCACAGGTAGTGGTTGGAGAATTCAAGCCAGGTAAATTTGAGGCGGCAAAAAAATTATATGAAGAAGCTGTATTAACCTACAGTGATGGTTTCAAAGCAGCCTATCTACTCCAAGAACCAGGTACAGATAAAGGTATATCTGTAATTTTTTGGGAAAGTGTGGAAGATATGACCGCTAATCAAAATGAAGCTTATCAGCATATTTTAAAACAGATGATGCCACTATTTGCTCACCCACCGCAAACCACTGTGTATGAACTAGTATGCGAGATGAAGCCAGCAGAAAAAGAAGATGAAGTAGACTAACTGCCTACTGATCTCAGGGAGGTACAAAGTACACTTTTATTACTTTATTCCCAACTGGAATAAGTAGTATTTCACCCGATTGATTTTGACAGGTTGCGAGTGTTCAGATCCCCGACTTTTTTAAAAAAGTCGGGGATATATGACTTGTCATTATTTGTGTGGTGGACTAGTACGTAGGATGTGTTAGCAGCGAGAGTACAACACCTACCGCAAAGTTCTAGGTGCGTGACGGCTTACGCCTAACACACCCTACACATAATACACATACTAGGCTTTTCATCCCAAATTCAAAATTAATATTATTGGATATCGCTACTGTTTTGTACGCTGATATTAGGTGTTTGGCGATTTTCTTTTATTAAACGACTGTAAGTCCTCTGGGGAATAAAATGTAGTGGATTATGACCTACAAAGCGCAAGATTAAAACACAAGCCCAGGAATATCGACCATTAGTAATAGCTTCAATAATTTGATGTAATTGTTCATTAGTTATGGCACGATGAAAACTTGTTTCGGAAGAATTGATTTGGTATTTCATAGCTGTCTCTCATGTAATTGATGTAAATAGAGATTTACCAACTAATCATCCCTGGTTGATTATGTTTTTAGTGCATTTGATATTTTGACTATTTAGACGGGAGATAGTTTTTGCATAGACTTTCACCAAATTTATAACCTGTTATTAATGTAAATTCTTATGAAGACATCAGTAAAGTGACAACAAAACAGTCAACTAAAATACAGAATACTAGTTACTTTGCTGTAAATTAAGCCAAATTGGCATTTTTTCTCGCAAGTATAACAAATCGTCGTATTGATTAACATTTCTCACTCAGCAGGGTTTGAGTTGTTTCATCCCCAAGCTAGAAGTAACGACCATGAAAACAGTTTTACCCTAGATATATCAATACAATGTACCTCTCCATCAGTTTGTAGTGAGAACCAGAGTCTTGACTACTAGCCATTAAAGGGTGCTGAAATTTATCATGTATGAACTACATCAAGCGATTTTGGCTAATAATGAAGAATCAACTACGCTGCGTCAGTTGATAATTGCACTTTCGGCGTTAGATAGGCGTTACTTTCTCAGAAACGAGATTCTACAAACTTTTGCTCAACACTGTAAGCAATCCCAAAAACCAGCATACTTTTATTATTCTTCCTCTGTGGCGAAGTTAATTCACTGCACCCACGAAATCATTCTGGAGGAGGAAGCAATATGGTTTGTGGTGCGTCCAAAAATTGCTAGCCAAGAGGTTTGGCGACTAACGTCGGATTTTACGAAGTTTGAGCTGATGTCACCTGTAGCATTATTAGATGTGAGCGATCGCCTAGTCAATGCCTATGACCCCCACATCTTAGAAATTGACCTCAAAGCCTTTTATCAAAATTCCCCCAGCATCAGTGATCCTCGAAACATTGGTCAAGGATTGGCTTTTCTCAATCATTATCTATGTAGTCAACTAGAAACTGATCCTCAATATTGGTTTGAACTGATTTACTTAGCTCTGCAAGCCCTGCAATATAATGGTACTCGCTTATTACTGAGCGATCGCATTACCTCCGGTATTCAACTAGCCAAACAAATTCGCCAAGCTATTCAGTTTCTCAGTCAGCAACCACCAGAAGCACCCTACAGCAATTTTCATCCAGACTTGCAAAAACTTGGGTTTGAACCAGGGTGGGGAAACACTGCTTCCCGCACACTAGAAACCTTCACCCTCTTAGAAAGACTCATCGAAGCACCACAACCTGCGATTTTAGAAACATTTGTCTCTCGTGTTCCGGCGATATTTCGTGTAGTTCTTGTTTCTGTTCATGGCTGGGTGGCACAAACAGATGTGATGGGAAGAGATGAAACCTTGGGACAAGTCATCTATGTATTGGAAGAAGCACGGAATTTAGAAAACAAACTCCAGTCAGAAATTCAACTCGCCGGTTTGGATATTCTCGGAATTCGACCTCATGTCATTATTCTCACCCGCTTAATTCCTAACTGTGAAGGGACATTTTGTAACCTGCGCCTAGAAAAAGTAGATGGTACAGAAAACGCTTGGATATTACGTGTTCCCTTTAGGGAATTTAATCCGGAGATTACTAATAATTGGATACCAAAATCTGATATTTGGCCTTATTTAGAAACCTTTGCTGAAGATGCAGCACCAGCAATTATCCAGCAGTTTTCAGGCAACCCTAATTTAATTATTGGTAATTATACAGATGGTAACTTAGTTGCGTTCTTATTGGCTCGCACCTTAAAAGTTACCCATTGTAATATTGCCCATTCTTTAGAAAAACCAAAGTATTTATTTAGTAATCTTTATTGGCAAGACTTTGAAGAAGAATATCATTTTTCTGCTCAATTTACTGCCGATTTAATCACCATGAATGCGGCAGATTTTATCATTACATCATCTTACCAAGAAATTGTCGGTACACCAGACAGTATAGGACAATATGAATCATATAAATGCTTTACCATGCCGCATTTATATCATGTAGTTGATGGCATAGATTTATTTAATCCGAAATTTAACATGATTCCCCCAGGAGTCAACGAACAACTATTTTTCCACTACGGTCAAAAAGACAAACGAGATAGCAATTTAACTAAGAAAATATCAGATCTAATTTTTTCTACAGAAAGCCATCAGATTCTAGGTAAACTAGATGCTGCACAAAAGCGTCCGATTTTAGCTGTCGCACCAATCACATCGATTAAAAATCTGACTGGATTAGTAGAATGTTTTGGTCAAAGTCCAGAACTACAAGAGTGTTGTAATTTAATTATTATTACTAGTAAATTACATATTTCTGAAGCTGCCAACCCAACAGAAGCCGCAGAAATGCAAAAATTACAGGACTTAATTAAGCAGTATAAACTCGACAATAAAATTCGGTGGGTGGGGATGCGTTTACCTAACTATGAAGTAGGAGAAGCCTACAGAGTAGTAGCCGATTTAGGGGGAATATATGTACATTTCGCCCGATTTGAAGCCTTTGGACGCAGCATTTTAGAAGCCATGATTTCCGGTTTACCAACCTTTGCGACTAAATTCGGTGGGGCTTTAGAAATTATTGAGGATTATGGCAACGGTTTTCATATCAACCCCACAGATTTATCAGGAACAGCGAAGAAGATTGTGACATTTCTAGAAGAGTGCGATCGCCATCCCGAATACTGGGAAGAAATCTCCGAGTGGGTAAGTAAAAGAATTCACCATAAATATAACTGGGAACTACACACAAATCAATTACTGTCACTAGCTAAAATCTATAGTTTTTGGAACTTCGTCGCCCCAGAAAACACAGAAGCCAGAGTGCGTTACATGGAAACTTTATTCCATTTAATTTATAAACCCAGAGCCGAAAAGATTTTAGCAAAGCATATTAGTCAATAGTCAACAGTCAACAGTCAACAGTCAACAGTCAATAGTCATTACTCATTACTCATTACTTATTACTTATTACTTATTACTTATTACTCATTACTCAGCACGGGCTAAACGCCCCGCTTCCGCTAACAGCACTCATTACTCTCTACTCATTCCCATGAACCACCAACAGACCTCTAGTGATTTTATATACGAAGATTGGAGTTTAATTGAGACTCGGTTTCAACCTGAGCAAATTAACTCTAGGGAAACTATTTTTACTATTGGTAATGGATATTTAGGCACAAGGGGTAGTTTTGAAGAAGGTTATAGTCGCAGTCTACCCGCTACGTTTATTCATGGTGTTTATGATGATGTGCCGGTTGTTTATACAGAATTGGCTAATTGTCCTAATTGGCTACCTTTAGTAGTCACAATTGATGGCGATCGCTTTCGTCTTGATCAAGGTGAAATCTTATCATATAAACGACAACTGAATCTGCGTCATGGTCTTTTAAGTCGTTGGGTGCGTTGGCGCAGTCCCAAAAATAAAATTATTGATATCCACTTTGAACGCTTCGCATCTCTGGCTGATGTGCATATTTTGGGACAACGCTGTCATTTCACATCCTATGATGGTGAGGCTTTAGTGGAATTTCAAGCCAGTATCAATGGTTATGCAGAAAACCAAGGTTTTAATCACTGGGAAGGGATAGACCAAGGTAAAAGCAACCAAGGGATTTGGTTACAAAGTCGCACCCGCAGCACCCGCATTGAAATCGCGATGGCGGCGAAAATGACTATATCGGGAACAGAAGCTGTTATGCAGGTTAATACTGTCCCTGGTTATCCCAACATCAGCACAACTTTTTTAGCCACATCCCAACAAACCGTCACAGTAGAAAACATTGTGACGGTGTTTACCTCACGAGAAACAGCAACACCCGTGGCTACCGCCCAAGCTAAACTAGCAGACATCGCTGATTACACCACATTATTTCAAGATAATCAGCAAGCTTGGGAGCAAATCTGGCAAACTAGCGACATTGTCATTGAAGGTGATAGTCAAGCTGCTTTTGCTGTCCGCTACAATATCTTTCAGTTATTAATAGCCGCCCCACATCATGATGAGCAAGTGAGTATCCCCGCCAAAACCCTCTCAGGATTTGGTTATCGGGGACATATATTTTGGGATACAGAAATTTTTATTTTGCCATTTTTTACTTATACCCATCCAGAAGTCGCCCGAAATTTACTCACTTACCGCTACCACACCATAGCAGGCGCAAGACGCAAAGCATCCCATTACGGCTTCAAAGGTGCAATGTATCCGTGGGAGAGTGCGGATACAGGGGATGAAGTTACCCCCAGATGGTCGCTACCGAATGATTATTATGGTGAAGATGTGCGAATATGGTGTCGCGATCGCGAAATTCACAACAGTGCAGATATCGCCTATGCTGTTTATCATTATTGGCAAGCCACAGGTGATGATGAATGGATGCGCGACTATGGCGCAGAGATCATCTTAGATACGGCTATCTTTTGGGGTAGTCGGGTAGAATTTAACTCCCAAGAAAATAGATATGAGATTCGCGGTGTCATCGGTGCAGATGAATATCATGAATTTGTGCATAACAACACCTTTACTAACCGTATGGTGCAATGGCATTTAGAACAAGCCTTAAAAGTCTTGGCTTGGTTACAGCAACAATTCCCCGAAACAGCCGCCCAACTCGCCACCCAGTTACAAATTCCCCCAGAAATCTCCACCTATTGGCAAGATATTATCAATAAAATTTGGATTCTCTACAATCCTGAAACGCAATTAATTGAACAGTTTGAGGGATTTTTCCAATTAAAAGATATTGACCTCACAGAATACGAACCCCGCCAAAAATCAATTCAAGCCGTTTTAGGGATGGAAGGAACTAACCACACTCAAGTGCTGAAACAGCCAGATGTCTTGATGTTGTTGTACTTGATGCGACCCTTAGCAGAGTTTCCTTACGACGAAGAAATATTAGCCGCAAATTGGCATTATTACGCACCCCGCACAGATATCACCTATGGTTCATCTTTGGGGCCAGCCATTCACAGCATTTTAGCCTCAGACTTAGGCGATACCACAAGAGCTTACAAACGCTTTATGCAAGCCGCAATGGTAGATTTAGAAGACAGTCGCGGTAATACCCAAGATGGGATTCACGGTGCTAGCACAGGCGGCGTTTGGCAAGCAGTAGTTTTCGGTTTCGGCGGCATTCAATTTACAGAAAATGCACCCGTAGCCCATCCCCATTTACCCCCCGGTTGGTCACGCCTAAAATTTCAGCTACGCTGGCGTGGTCAGTGGTATAAGTTCGACCTGCGTACTGGGGAAGAAGCAGGGGAGCAGGGGTGCAGGGGGGCAGGGGAGCAAGATAGCAGAGGCGCAGAGGCGCAGGGAGAGTTGGGGATAGAACTCCTAAATCCCCCTACCCCCTGCTCCCTGCCCCAATTCTTAGATATTCGCGGGTTTATCTTTGACTTAGATGGCGTATTAACTGATACGGCTGAATATCATTACTTAGCCTGGCAAAAATTAGCAGATGAAGAAGGTATCCCCTTTAATCGGGAGAAAAATGAGGCTTTACGGGGTGTGTCTCGTCGCGCCTCCTTAATGCTGATTATTGGTGATAGACCTTATTCAGAAGACCAAATTCAAGAGATGATGGCACGAAAAAACAGCTATTACGTGCAGATGATTGAAAATATCACCGCCAAGGATTTATTACCAGGTGCGATCGCGCTTTTACATGAACTCAGACAAGCTAAAATTAAAATTGCGATCGCATCCGGTAGTAAAAATGCTCGCACAGTCATTACTAAACTCGGTATTTCCGACCTCATCGACTCATTGGCTGACGGCTACAGCGTCCAAAAAGCCAAACCCGCCCCTGATTTATTTCTCTATGCTGCACATCAGCTAGATTTAAACCCGTCCCAGTGCGTTGTTGTGGAAGATGCCGCCGCCGGTGTGGAAGCCGCCTTAGCTGGTGGGATGTGGGCTATAGGTATCGGCCCCGCCGAACGGGTAGGAAAAGCCCATATAGTCCTCCCCAACCTAGCAGGTGTAACTTGGAAGGATTTACAGTTTCGATTCATTCACAAAATCTCAACTAGTTAAACTAGTTAAACTAGTTATTTAAATATGGAACTGCAATCAGTTAGCCTAGAAATCCCTCAAGGTTGTAACCTCATCTTAGGTCAAACCCACTTTATTAAAACAGTGGAAGACTTGTATGAAATTATGGTGGGGATATCAGCACAAGTTCAATTTGGTATTGCTTTTTGTGAAGCTTCAGGAGATTGTTTAATTAGAATCGCTAGCAATGATCTATCCTTACAAGAAATAGCCACTAGATATGCTCAATCTATAGGTGCAGGTCACAGTTTTCTGATTGTTTTTAGACAAGCTTATCCTATTAATTTCCTCAATGCTATTAAGCAATGTCCAGAGGTTTGTACAATTTACTGTGCTACAGCTAATCCTGTACAGGTAATTTTAGCTGAAACTGGCCAGGGTAGGGGTATTTTGGGGATAATTGACGGCTTTTCACCCCAAGGTATAGAAACAACTGAGGATGTGAACGCAAGACATAATTTACTCCGCCACATCGGTTATAAGTTATAAACAATGGCAAGAATATGACTAACAATTATCAGGGAAAAATCATTACTCTGTGGTTAGTATTTCTTTTGGGAATCCTATTTCACACCCAATTGGGTTTAATGCCTCTCTTCCACGGATTAAGTGTAATCGAATCGCAAAAAGCCACATCAATGAATCAAATTTCAAGCATTATGTGGTTAATGCTGGGATTTTTCACTATACCAATATTGGCAATTATCGCCACAGTTTTTACTGCTAATAGACGCTATCGAGTAATTCATTTCGGTTTAACAATATTCTACAGCATCCTCAATTTAGCTCATTTAGTATTAGATTTACTTTTGCCTCAAGTTATTTGGTATCAAATCACCTTAATGGTAATACTATTTTTGATTGGTTTGTTATTAAATCTTGTGGCTTTCCAATGGATGAAAGCACCAATAAAAAATCATCTAGGTGATTTGAGAAGTTAGTCATTACTCATTACTCATTACTCATTACTCATTACTCATTACTCATTACCTTTTCTCCCCCTGCCCCCTTGCCATCCAAGAGATAGTATATTTTTTTTAATTGGAAATCCCCTAAGTTTTATTTCCGTGGTCTTTGTTGTGAAATCTCGATAGTATAGTTATATTCTCTCTGCGATATATTGCCTACACTAACTGAGTAATTACCAGTAGGCCAGTAACCTGATAATTCTGCTTCGTTATTCGTGGAACTTTCTGCGATTACACAAAAACGTCCTCCAGGCCCATCTATTAACAACGTGGGTTTTCCTGGACTTTTAGCTGTTACACGCAGATAGGGTAAAGCCTCTGTGACTCTAATCACATGATTGGGTGTGCTAGAGATATTACCACAGTTACTAGTAACAGTTGTGTTGGATGTACCATTAACAACCAGTGGATCTGAAGGTAAGTTCCGGCTAACTTGAATTGTAGGTGTTTGAGCTGCGATCGCCTGTGTCAGAGATACACTCATTAGTAAGGTAGCAGTCAGAACTTTTAATAATTTAAAAGTTTTCATATATTTCAGTATCTCTCAAAATAATTTTTGACATAAACATCCTGAATAAATAGACGCGGAGAAATAGGCATTGTTCCTAATGTTGAATGTATAAAATTTTATAAATTTATTTGACTCTATGTATAAATCAAGTATGAAAATCAGATGAAGTGAGTAAATTATATGGAAATTCGTAATAATTTCAGTATATATCTACAGGCTTGAAAATTCTGATTATGCAACCTGAATCTAGATATAGTGAAATCCTCACCCCAAAATAAGCATTAATAGTTAAATTAACCTACACAAATAGGTACGCGATCGCAAGACATTAGCTAAAATCACAAACAAAACCATCAGAGATCATGGGAAATGATGCAGGGCAGAAAAATTTCCGGAATTGGTGCAGGGTGCAGGGGGCAAGGGAGAGAAAAATTTCCCCATGTCTCCCTACCCCCCTGCCTTCTGTCTCCCAGTCTCCAATTTATAAGTAGTAAATTTTACCTGAGATTCAATTAGCCCTGCGTAAATTACTAAGACGAAAATCTGATGATTTTGTTGTTTAAAAATGTCTTAACTGAGGTAAAACATTAATGAATCCTCAATCAGAAGAAGAATTAAAACGCCGACTCCAACAACTAGAGGCTGATCTGAATTCTGCCTCTGGAGAGTCAACACCAAAACAGACTACCCAGTTTAGTTGGCTGAATTGGCAACAACCGCTAGAACGAGGAAAACTTTGGTTTCAAAGCTTATCAGGGACAGGCAAGCTAGTATTTATCGGCGTAGCTGGTTTACTTGGCTTGTCAATTGTACAGATGGTACTGAAATTAGTAGTATCTGCCATCAGTCTGGCACTGTTAGCAGGGGTAGTGTATCTTGGATACAAATTTTTCGTATCTGGTAACAGGCCGAATCAATAGTGGCTGTTGGGGACTAGGGATTGGGGATTAGGGACTGGGGATTGGGGACAAGGGGGACAAGGGGGACAAGGTAGATTTTTATTCCCATTCCAATTCCCAATGCCCAATTCCCAATGCCCAAATTACAAATTACAAGCGGCATAAAAATAAATACACAGGTAACTATATAATGGCTACTCCAATTGTTAAAAAAAATAATACTAATCAATCTAACGGTACTAAAAATACAGCTAAAACCAATTCTCTAGTCACAAGACGCTTGGCTGCTTGGGCAGTGGAAATGACGTTGTTACTGGCTAGTGGACTAGTTCCCTTTGGTTTGGGTGTATACGCTAACTCTCGTAGTGATCTCAATCGAGTACCACTTAACCCTGTACTAGTAGTAACAGAAAGAGCGATCGCTCGTCCTCTGGCTTTACCTGCTAGCTACGGTATTCGCAATGTAGCATGGCCCACTAATATTCTCTGGTCAATTGCTTTAATTGCCCCTACAGTTCTTTCTTGGTGGCAATTATATTTACTCGCCAAAACTGGCAGCACTTTACCTAAGCGTTGGTTTGGTGTGCGAGTCGTCAATGAAGAAGGAACACCCCCAGGTTTAGCGGCTGTATTTGTGCGTGAAGGGATCGGCCGCTTAACTGTACCCATGTCCATCGCCTACATTCTCTGGCGTTATAGCTTTGCTTTCCCCAACTTAGGATTATTCACATCCCTAGCAGTATTAATGATATTGGGTGAAGGTCTAGCTTTACCCTCACGCCGAGGACGCAAAGCCCTACACGACTGGTTAGCAGGTACTTATGTCATAGATGCTCATCGTCCCACAGTAGTAGCAGATGCGGCTACTAGTGGACGGAGTTTACCTGCTGCTGGTAGTTCCACCAATGTACCAGAGGGCAGTGAAGCATCAGCGACAGCCGCAATGGCCATTACTCCAGACAACAGCAATTTAGTCTCGTTGTGGCGACGGATGCAACAAAACCCCAACTTAACTTTGTTTGGGGTAGCCTTGACCAGTATGACGGCGGTATTAGCGACTTTAATCGGTACACAAGTTTATCTGCAAAGTCAGCAAAGCCATCGGGAGTCACAAAAAATCAATAGTCAACAGTTTTTGGCACTGGTGAAACGACTAAGTCCCGATTCTGGGGCGACAATTTCAGAACGCCAAAGCTTAATTTTGGCTATGGGTAGTCTCAATGACCAGCAATCTATCCAGTTCTTGACAGATATGATGGTCAATGAAACTAACCCCATCTTGATAGATACAATTCAACAAGCACTTACCAGTATTGGTATCCCCACCATTACTGAACTACACAACAAAAATCAGTTTTTAGCGGGTGAATTACAGTCTGTCAACAGCGCGTCTCCAGAACGAGAAATCAGGCAAAAACGGTTACAAGTTAACCAACAAACTATTAATAAAATTCTCAGTGTTTATAGTGGTAAAGCCCAAAATCTGGATCTCAGCCGCGTTCAATTAGGGCAAAGTGGTACTCCTGGTAATTCATTCTTTAGCTTAGTTCTGGATAATACTGACCTATCAGGCATCAATTTTAAATCTGCCAATCTCAACCAAGCTAATTTTAAAGGTAGCCGTTTCCGCAGTCCTGGTGAAGATGGTCGTTTAGACACTTATGATGATGTCGTATCTGATTTAACTCAGGCTCAGATGAAACAGGCTAATTTCACTGATGCTAATCTCAGCCGTGTCCTGATGACTGGTAGTGATTTAAGTCGTGCTACCCTTAACCGCGCCAATTTAGCCAATGCCCGTCTAGTTGGTGCTAACCTCAGCAGTAGTCAGTTAGTCGGGGCTGATTTACGCGGTGCAGTCCTAGAAAATGCCAGCTTGACGGGGGCAGACTTAGGAGATGCTAAATTTAAAGATGCAAATTTGTATGGTGCGCGTCTGGGTCGTGTCATAGCCATTGGTACACAATTATCATTTGCTAATCTCACTAAAACAGATTGGCAAGCATCAGACCTATCAGGCGCAGATTTAGAAAGAGCGAACCTCACCAATGCTAACCTGAGAGCAACACGCCTGACGGGTGCGATTTTACGATCTGCTCAGTTAGAAAATGCTAACTTACAAAACGCTGACTTGAGTTTAGTTGATTTAAGAGGCGCAAACGTCGCTGGTGCTGATTTCAAAGGTACAATCCTCACACCCAACAGACAAGACCCCTCAGATCAATTCGTCCAAACCCCAGATGTTGGCTCAGTTTCGGCGGTAGTTAAAGGTGTAGACTTTTCCCAAGCCAAGAATTTAGACGCAAGACAAATTGCCTACATTTGTACCCAAGGCGGCCTTCATCCTCGGTGTCCGTAAGTAGGGGTGTAGGGGTATAGGGGTTTAGGGGTGTAAGGGTATAGAGAGATTTTATCCCAATCCCCAATCCCCAATCCCCAGTCCCCAATCCTTCTTGAATTTTGAATTTTGAATTGACAAGTCCCCAATCCCCAGCCCTAAGTAAAGATTTTGCCTTGATCATCAGTATTCAATTAAACTGGGAGAATCTCAGATGGTGTGAGGAATTGGGTGATGAAATATATACATCATTTAGTTGCAGGTTTAGGAATAAGTTCAATATTGAGTTTGACTATTAATACTCAGTCAGCACAAGCGCAGGTTGCCTATGGTAGTTATGTAGGTGTGGGGCCGACAGTTGGGTTGACCGATGGTGTACAAGTTGGTGGGGTGTTGGCTTTTCGTTACAAGCTTTTAGAAGCACCAATTTCTTTTCGCGCTCAAGCTTTGGTAGGTCAGAATACAGCAGTTGTACCTACGGTTTCTTATGATGTGCCTCTAAATTGGCAAACTGATGCTTATTTAGGTGCTGGTTTAGTTTTAACTGGTGGTGACAGTGCTTCTCCTGTAGGTGACAAAATCAGTTTTGCTTTGCAACCTGGTGTTGATTATGTTGTCCCCAACAGTAACACCGTACTTTTCGGTAATGCGATCATCGCTTTTGATGCCTATCGTAATGGCGGCGGTGCGGCTGTCTCTGTTCAGGGTGGTGTTGGGTTGCGTTTTTAGTAGTCAATGGTCAATAGTCAATAGTCAATAGTCATTAGTCATTAGTCATTAGTCATTAGTCATTAGTCATTAGTCATTAGTCATTAGAGAACAGAGAACAGAGAACAGGGAACAGGGAACAGTTTTTCTCATCTCCTACCTTGTCTACCTTGTCCCCAATCCCCCCAATATTCTGCTGTGTTAGACACCTTGAGTGAGTTTGTTTTCATGAGATGATAATCGTTATCAATCTCATGAAATTTCTATTATGACAGTGCAAGATTCGCCTCTAAAAAACGATATCCTCGTGCATCGTCCTCGCCGTTTGCGTCGCACGGCGGCTTTGCGGCGGATGGTGCAGGAGACAACGCTTTCAGTGAATGATTTGATTTATCCTGTGTTTGTGATGGAGGGTGAAGGACAAAGAGTCGAAGTATCCTCTATGCCAGGATGTTATCGCTACACTTTAGATTTGTTATTGCAGGAAGTTAAAGAGGCGTTTGATTTAGGAATTAATGCGATCGCACTTTTTCCGGTAATATCAGAATCACTCAAAGACGACACCGGTACAGAAAGCTATAATCCCGATGGGTTAGTACAGCGCACTGTCAAAGCTATTAAGCAGGCAGTTCCAGAGATTGTAGTGATTACAGATGTGGCTCTTGATCCCTTTACAACTCACGGTCATGATGGGTTAGTCGATGAGCAAGGGATTATTTTGAATGATCCCACGGTGGAAGTATTAGTGAAAATGGCAGTGTCACAGGCTGAAGCTGGGGCTGATTTTGTCGCACCTTCTGACATGATGGATGGTAGAGTGGGGGCAATTCGTCAAGCTTTAGATGCAGCTGGATATATTCACGTTGGGATTTTGGCTTATTCAGCCAAATACGCCTCTGCTTATTATGGGCCTTTCCGCGATGCTTTAGATTCTGCGCCGAAGTTTGGGGATAAAAAAACCTATCAAATGGATGCAGCTAATGCTAGAGAAGCTATAAAAGAAGTCAATTTAGATATTGTTGAGGGTGCAGATATTGTCATGGTCAAACCTGCCCTAGCCTATCTTGATATTATTCATCAAATCCGCAACACTACACAATTACCCGTTGCTGCCTATAACGTCAGTGGGGAATATGCGATGATTAAGGCGGCTGCACAGATGGGCTGGATTGATGAGAAAAGGATTATTTTAGAAACTTTAACCAGCATCAAACGCGCTGGTGCTGATTTAATCTTGACTTATTTTGCTAAAGAAGTGGCTCTGATGCTGGCGTATGGCGTGAAGTAAGGGCAGGGGGCAAGGGGGCAAGCAGGAAGTGTGGGAGGGGTGGGAGGTGTGGGAGGATAGGGAAGAAATCTTTCCTCCCTCTCTCCCCACACTCCCCACACTCCCCACACTTCCCCATCTTCCCAATCCCCAATCCCCAGTCCCCAATCCCCTATTCTTGTAACAACCACACACCTGTGTAAGTCATGCCGGAATCATCGGGTTGTACTATCAAAAAATGTAGTCCTCGGCTTTGCTGTTTGCGCTGTTCGTAAACTTTAGCGGCGGCTGTAACTTCTGTGTCTTCAAAAGTTACTAAAATCCATCTATCTACTAAACTGGCTTCTAAAACTAAACCATCTGGCGCACCAGCAATATATTCAAGAGAGACGGGATTTACTGATTGTAGCCATTGGGCTAAACGGAGCGATCGCCTACCACCAAAAATCACTACACCAGGAATTGCTACTGTTGATGCCAAACCTAGATTTAGGGGTTGTAGAGATTCTGGCATAGACACAATGGGAATTGGGCGATCGCTAAATAAATCCACAAGATCACCAGCCGGAATTGTCGCAAATCGCCATTCCTCCCCCCAAAGGTTTTCCGGTAAGGGTAATGGTGGGGGTTTATCTATGGCTATGGGATATTGCTTTTGGGTTAACCATTCTTTCAAAGCCACAGTTTGGCGTGATGGTACAACTTTAACACCTAGATTTTCCCCGGCTGTCTCAATTAAACTCAAGGATTGGGGACGAAATACCTGAATAACATCTGGTAAGTTGCCATTAGCCGCCTGCTGAAACTGCATAGTTAACCAACTGGCGTTCGCCTCAGACTGAAGACAGGTAGCAGTATATTCAAAACTACGAGTGGAATCACAAATCAACAACTCCCATAAAGTATGACCTGCGGCATCTTTATGAGGACTACGATAAAAATCAGCTTGCCAAACCAGACTCATGAGTTGCTTTTTCCTTCAGGAAGGGTGTAGGGGTATAGGGGTGTAAGGGAAATACACTTTAAAATTTCATCTAGAGTTTCTCATTAGTTTGGTCACTGAAGAATAGTTTATTCCCAGTCCCCAGTCCCCAGTACCCAGTCCCTCACATTAAACCAAAAGCGATCGCATGATGGCGAATATGATCTTCTATAAAACTGGCGATAAAATAGTAACTATGGTCATAACCTGCTTGATATCGCAAGTTTAGGGGTTGGTTCACAGTTTTACAAGCTTGGGCAAATACATCTGTGAGTAGTTGCACTTCTAAAAATTTATCAGCAGTCCCTTGATCTATCAAAATTGCACTGTGAAAGCCAACTTGCTGTACTAATTCGCTAGCATCATAAGCACGCCAAGTTTCTTGATTGCTACCTAAATAACCTTGAAAAGCTTTTTGTCCCCAAGGACAACGCATCGGGGCAACTATGGGTGCAAATGCTGATACTGATTTGTATAAATTAGGATTTCGCATTGCACATACTAACGCCCCGTGTCCACCCATTGAATGACCGCAAATCCCTTGATTTTCAGGCTGTACAGGAAAATTAGCGGCAATGATAGCTGGTAATTCCTGCACAATATAACTATACATTTGATAGTGCGATCGCCAAGGTGCTTCTGTCGCATCCACATAAAAACCCGCACCAATACCAAAGTCCCAGTTATCATCCTCACCAGCAATTCCAGTGTTACGGGGACTAGTATCCGGTGCAACTAACATCAAACCATACTCAGCCGCATAACGTTGCGCCCCGGCTTTCACGATAAAATTCTCCTCAGTACAAGTTAAACCAGAGAGAAAATACAGAACGGGTACAGGGTTTTGGCTAGCTTGTGGTGGCTGATAAACTGCAAAACGCATTTCACTATTGCAGCTTGAAGAGTGATGAGAATAAAAGCCGAGTTGACCGTCAAAATTTTTATATTCAGAGATTAAATTGAGATTATTCATAAGCTTTTATGCAAAACTTCAAGTATTATCATTGCAATTGTCAAAAATAGTATTGATACGGTCTGAAAACCACATGATTCAGGCACAGTTAAATCTTAGATAAACAGCAATTTTACTCAGAGCTACAGATCACTCAGCAAAAATGCTGTCCAAAAATTATAGTGGGCTTGAAACTATGTACTTCAAAACACACAACCGGTTGACAAAAGGCTACTTACTAAATGTAAAAGCTATTTAAAGGAAAAGATCCCAGCTTCGTGAAGAAACCAGGACACTAAATTGATGTTAATTATGATACCAAATTTTAAAGATTGAAGTAGTATGGTTTTAGACTTTTGGAATACTTTAAATCTGAAATCCTGATGATTTATAGGGCTGTAGTAAAATCTAATTGTTCAATTTGTTGCTTCACCCAGTCGTTAAATAACTCTGTAGCGATTTTATGACGTAACAAATTATTTAGCTCTGGCTGAATAATTTCTTCTACTAAAATTAGATGCGCCCCTTTAGAGGTCAAAATTGGCTTAAGTAACTGTGGTGGTTTTGCTGCAAACACAGCCGCAGAAATTTCTGGTTTTAAGTCTTTGCGATACAGTTTACCTTTATAACCTAACTTTCTACGTAAATCTTTATTTTCAATATATTTATGAGCCACTTCAAAGAAACTCATTTCACCTTCTTGAATAGCATAGAAAAGTTCCATTGCTAAATCTTCATCTTCTAAGAGAATTTCATAGCAGACTACACTGACATAATCTAGCTGATGTTCATAAAAGTAAGGCTCAATTTTATCTGCGAATAAATGGACAGCTAATTTACCGGATAGAGTGTTTTTATAAACTAATTTTTCAAAATCTTCTAAAGAAAGGTAATTTTTATTTAACCATTCCCAAGTATCATCTGCATTCTTGAGATTTTGGCTCAATCTCATTTGGTCTGCCGCTTGCTGTAATTCTTGGTCACTAACTGTAATACCTGCTTGTTCTGCGGCATTTTGAATGATTTTAAAGCTCAGAATATCTTCGATTAATTCAGATGTTTTAAAAGATATTTTGATTTGAGAAATGATATCTTCGCTGGTAATAGTAATTGTTTGTGACATAATCAAGTTCCTAAAATTAGATGAGAATTAAAACTTCACGTTCAAATGATGATTTTCCTAAATTGTTTGGGCAATATTAAATAATATAATTTTAAAGCTTTACTCCTCCCTGCTGTAATTTCTTAAACGGATCAAGTAGGAAATCAATAATGCGACGTTGACGAATGATCACCTCAGCCGTTGCCGTATCACCAGGACGTAAGGGAATACATTTATTAGCGGAAGGAATACAATCTTTTTGTAAGGCGATTTCTAAGTTATATGCAGAGACTTTACCATTGGGAGTATCTATTTCTGATGTAGTAGGCGAAATTTCTACTAATTTTCCTTCAACGATTCCATAATCTTGGAAAGGATAGGCATCAAATTTTAGCTTGACTGGTAATCCTGTCCGCAAAAATCCACTTTCATTAGTCGCCATTTGCGCTCTAATAATTAAAGGTGAACCTTTGGGAGAAATTTCTGCTACCATTGCACCTGGTTGTACAACAGAACCTGCTTTTTGAATTGGTAATTGGAAGAGAATACCGTCTACAGGTGCTTTGAGATTGCGTTGTTCTAATTGAATTTGTAAGGATTCAATTTGTCTTTTTGTCTGGGCTATTTCTGATTGGAGAGCAGTAATATCTGTATCTAAGGACTTTTGTTGTTCTTCAATTTTCAGTACAGCTAACTTACCAGAACGAGTTAAAGTTTGATAGCTGTTTTCTTGTTCCGTTAAACGCAGACGAGCTTGTTCAATATCTGCTTTGGCTTGGCGAATACTGCGTTCATAACTACTTTGTTGTTCTGCTAGACGTAACTTAGCCTGCGCTACATCAGACTTACTTTGTTCATATAACTTTTGTTTTTCTTTGGCAATATCTTGCTTTTCCACAAGATTAATTTCGGGAACAATTCCTTCTTTGTAAAGATTATTGTAACGTTGTACTTCCCGTTCTGTACTGGCTAAACTACCAGCAACTAAAAGACTAGCCGTTTGACTGTGACCAATTGCTTGTTTAGCTTGGTTAACTTGTGCTAACTTTTCATCTTTCTGGAAATTATAAGCATTAATCAAAGCATCAAGATTTCTGCGTGCTTGGTCAATTTGGGTTTGCTTTTCTAATTCTTGAGATTGATTTTGCTGTTGTTGAGTGGCTAAAGCGACAACTAATTGATTTTTAGAGGAATTTAGCTGTGAGAGACGATTTAATTGTCCTTCTAATTTTTCTTGAATTTCTCTAAGTTCAGCCTTAGTTAATTCAGAGTCTAATGTTAATAATGTTTGACCTGCTTTAACTGCTTCACCTTCTTTGACGCGAATTTCTGCGACAGTTCCTACAACAGATGTATCGAGTCTTACTGTCTTCCCTTTTGGTTCTAACCTGCCTCTACCAGTACCAGTTTCATCGACTTTGGATAACATTGACCAAGGTATAATGATAGATACAAAGATAACTAGAAAATATAGTAATCCTCTTGTCCAAACTTGGGGTAAGCTATCAAGTAATTCCTTAGTAGCATTAGACCAATCATCAGTGTTATTTTCTACAGTTTGTGTAGAAAAATTTTCCGGCTCAATTTGATTTTCTGTTGGGGGATTATCTACCTGTTCATCTAATAGGGTGGTGTTAGGCATCTTACTTGGTAAATACTGATAATGTTGAAGTGAAACTTATCTCTGAACTAATTACAATTATTTGAGAGTAAATTCCTGATTTTTACTCTATTCCTTGCATTTGTTGCTGATTGAGATAGAAATAATGACCTCGTTTTGCCATTAATTCTTCATGATTGCCACTCTCAATTAATACACCTCTATCAAGCACTAAAATCAAATCCGCTTGCCGAATTGTAGATAGACGGTGAGCAATAACTAGTGTGGTTCTTCCTCGGAGAATAGTATTTAAGTTTCTTTGAATAATTCTTTCTGATTCTGTATCGAGGTGAGAGGTTGCTTCATCTAGAACTAATAACTGGGGATTACCTAATAAGGCTCTAGCAATGGCGATGCGCTGTCTTTGTCCACCAGATAATAACCCGCCACCTTCGCCGATTTGAGTTTCATAACCCATTGGGAGCTTTTTAATAAATTCATCAGCACCAGCTAATTTAGCTGCTTCAATGATGTCATTTAAAGTGGCACTAGGCTGTCCTAAACTAATATTTTCTCGGATTGAGCCGCCAAATAAAAATGTGTCTTGATCAACTACCCCTACTTGTTGACGTAAGGAAGTTAACGACAAACTAGTAATATCTTGACCATCAATTAAAACTTTGCCGTCTGTAGGAGGATATAAGCCTAAAACTAATTTAGAAATAGTAGTTTTACCAGAACCACTACGCCCTACTAGGGCAACCATTTGACCAGGTTTGATGGTAAAACTGAGATTTTCTAAGATATTATTGTCACTTTCTGGATGATAACGAAATGTCACGTTATCAAATTTAATGTGACCTTTAAGTTGGGGTAAACTTTGGCGTGATTGGTAAATTAAATTCTCTTCTGGTTCTGTGTCTAAAACGTCATTAATTCGCTCTACAGCAATGATGACTTCTTGTAATTGATTCCACAAGACAGTTAAGCGTTGAAAGGGAGTGATGATATTGGACATGAGCATATTAAATGCTACTAATTGTCCAATTGTTAATTGATCATGAATGACTAAGTAAGCACCAAACCAGAGTAATGCAGTGGTCATTACACCTTGGATGATATTACTGAAAATTTGCAGACGGTTATTAATAACTTGACCAGAAAAAGTAGTTTTGACTTCTTTATTTAATAAGTCTTCCCAATGCCAACGTACTGTTTGTTCAACTGCTGTAGCTTTGACAGTTCTGATACCAGTTAAAGCTTCAATTAGATAACTGCTTTCTTGAGCGATCGCATTAAATATTTCTCTGGAAGTTCTCTGTAAAAACGGTGTAGCAATTAAAGCTAAAGCTGCAAAAGGCGGCACAATTACCAATGCCAACAATGCCATTTTCCAACTGTACCACCACATCAATCCTACATAGATAAAAACAGTGAGTAAGTCTAAGAGAATTGATAAGGCTTCACCAGATAAAAAGCGTTGAATCTTGCGATTCTCCTGGACACGAGAGAGAATATCACCTACATAACGCGACTCAAAGAAATTTAAGGGAAGTTTTAATGTGTGGCGAATAAATGCCACGATTAAAGCTAAATCTATCTTATTAGCTGTGTGGTCAAGAAGATATTGTCTTAACCCCATCATGGCGACACGGAATAGACTAAAAATGAGTAATCCTATGCCGACGGCAGTAAGAGTTAATTCTGAGCGTTGGACAACTACTCTGTCTAATATTAGTTGGGTAAATAAAGGTGTAATTAAACCGAATATTTGAATAAATATAGAAGCAACCAGCACCTCAAACATTACTAAAGAGTATGGCTTGAGTAATTCAAAGAATTGCCAAAAAGGTGTAGAACTTTCTTTTGCATCTTTGAGCATTGCTGTTGGTTGCAAAAGTAGTGCATAGCCTGTCCAATTAGCTTTAAATTCTCGATGAGTTAAACTGATTTGTCCAATTGCAGGGTCAGCAACAATAACGTGTTTAGAGGTAATTTCGTAAACAACTATGTAATGTTTGCCTTCCCAGTGCGCGATCGCAGGTAAATTTTGTTTAGCCAATTGATCTAAACTAGCTTTTACTGGTCGAGTAGAAAAGCCGATGCTTTCAGCCGCTACCGATAAACCCCGTAAGGATGCGCCATTGCGGTCTACATTAGCGATATCCCGCATCCGGTTAACACTAAATCTTTTCCCCCAGTAACGAGAAATCATGACTAAACAAGCTGCACCACAGTCGGAACCACTTTGTTGAGCATAGAATGGGTAACGACGCAGGGTTTTTTGCCATAAATGCCCGATTTTTTGGGTAGGGGTGGGAAAATAGGCTTTGCTAATCTTGGCTTGTGCTTTTGGTTCGGCGATTGGTGTAGCAAATGATGCTGCTTCTTCTTCTTCATTGGAAGATGTTACTGTCTCCGTTGCTGGGGTATCTTCGCAGTTTCCCATCAAGGAATGACGAATTTGAGCCAGACTACGCAGATGTTCGCGAATTTGTGGATACTTCACCATCAATGGTGATAGCATCTCACCAGGAATAAAACATAGTTGTAAATTCACACTGGCTCTAGCAGCGTAAGGTTGAAATCGCACTTCTGGAAATAGTGTGAATTCTCCAAATGATGCGCCTGCTTCTAAAGAAGTTACTAATTCACCAGCATCATTTAATAACCGGACTTTACCACTGATGACTAGATAAATACCTGGTTCTACATCAGTTCCTTGCCAAAATTTCCCCACTTTGGGATTAATAAATTTAACTTGTTGCAGACATTGGTTGAATTCGGTTTCGGAGAGAGAATAACCAAGCGTCTGATTAAATTGTGCTAAAGAAATAACTGAAGTAGATAAATTATTAGTCGTCATATCTAACTCAAGCTTGCTCTAATTGTGTGAGGAGAAAATTAGTGTTTTCAGCAGTGGTTTTATTGTCTAAATTACCAATTAAAATTTTTGAACCACCACTTGGTTGATTTGGCTGATTTTGTAGTTGATTCTTTTGGGGAATAGTTGATAAACCCATTTGTTTGAGCAAGCGTTTGATGTGGCGATCGCTGATTTCTATACCGAATTCTTTAGCTAAATGTCTCTCTAAAAAATTAGCTGTCCAACGTCGGAAAGGATAGCCATAATCACGGGGATTACTGTTAACTAATTCTCTTAATCTTTCAGTATATTGCTCATTTACTGTTTTAGGACGACCAATAGGACAATCTTGCCATTGATGAGCCATACCCGCACGCGCTATGTGCATCCAATGTCTCACAGTTGCAGGAGAACAACCCAATCTCCGACAAATTACGGTTTGTGATTTACCATCATCTGCCAGTAACATAATTTCAATGCGCTGGCGGTAAGATGTCGCAAGATTTTCTTGCAAACTCTTTTCTAATAATTTGCGTTGAAACGGTGTTAAATACTTACCCTGAATATTTTGTGATCGATGTTCAGACATAATAGTTTGGTACAACATCAGATTGTGCAAGTTATTTTTGTCACTCCGTAAACTCACTTCTCAACTCAGTAAATGTAAGAAATACAGAAGTATAGGTACGAGTTTTGTGCCAAAAATAAAACTCTTTATATTTATTCAGTGCAGTATGTAAGTTTTATGCAAAATGATTGGTTACGCGTCACATTATGTAACACTTAGCCGACAGCCGCAATTTTGGGGGATCAACACTAAATTTCTCAGTAATTAAGTAGCGAATCCTGAGAAAATATGTATTAGTGTCCTAACGCTGCGCTTAATTACCAACGGTTACGAAACAGGTATAATAGTAGAAAACATAATTAAGATAAAAATAGCAAAATCCTGTAATTAATTATTTGTGTTAATCACTAAGAATAACTTAATCTAAGCATTCATGAGGATTGCGATCGCTATGACTGCAACCACTAAAAAACTCACTTTTGCTGAGTATCTCAAATATAACGATGGCACAGATACCCAATATGAATTGGTAGACGGAGAATTAATCCCTATGAGTCTTGGTACTGGTAAACACGGTAGCATAGCCAAGTTTTTAGAACGCAGCTTTGATGACGAATGTGCCAAGATGGGTAAAAATTGGACAGCGCAAAAATTCTCTGTAGGAGTGCGTTCACCACGTGGAGGACGCTGGGACACTTCACGAGTGCCGGATGTAGTAGTATTAACGGCAGAGCAATGGGAAGCACTGGCTCATCGAGAAGCTGTAATTGAACTTAACGAAACTCCACCCATATTAGTAGTAGAAGTAGTCAGCGAAGCTACACAAACAACAGACTACCGCAGTAAGCGTTCTGAATATGCCGTTCTGGAAATTCCTGAATACTGGATTGTTGATCCAATTCAAAAGATAGTCACAGTATGCACCCTAGTCGAAGGGTTTTATGATGCAATGGCATTCCAAGGAAAAGAACTCATCAACTCTGCCACTTTTCTACAGTTGAATTTAACGGCTGAACAAGTTTTGGCAGCTAAAAAGTAGTATTATTTCCAACTCCCAGCCTACATCAATTATTAGGTTGGGTCATTTATTGCACCCATAAATAAGATACTACCTGTTTGATTGTCACGAATGGCAGTAAAGAAGGGACGGTCAACAACCATATTAAATGGTGTTTCTGGCTGTTTGATGGATGTAGCCACTATCCCCACAGAAGTAGCCGCACTAGCTTCTGTACCTTCTTCATTGACTTCTACAAAAGTTTTATGTCTTACCTGACTGATAGCCAGATTTTTCCCCATACCGGAAAAGTTAGCTTGTTCAGTAAAAGCCTCACCCATACCCAAAGCCTTCAATGCGTCGTTGAGGGTGATATCATAATCTGTCTGAAACTTGGGTAATTTAATTGAGCCTTCACGCTGTCTAAATTGAGACATCCATTTGTCCCAATTTTCAGCATTTAAGTTTTGAGAAAAGGCCTTGAGGTTAGAGTTTGGCTTGGGTAGAAAAACGTACAGACTCACTTTCCCATTTTGACCATAAGGCAAACTCACAGCCTGAAATTGTTCATTCTCGTAGTATTTATATTCACCCTTTTGTGACATCATGGGGTGTTGTTTTTGCTGAGTTGAGGAGATGTAAAAAGGCTGGGATTTAGTTTGACTGACATCAAACTTTTCACTCCATTGACCTTTGAAATATATGGCGTTCACTAAGAATAGAACTTGATTCGGTTCTATTTTGTCAACAATGCTGTCAATTTTACCCTTGGTATTATCTTTTACCCATTTGTTAATCGTTTTCGGGGTAGCAGCATCCTGAAAATTTAAACTTGTGACTTGAGCTTGATAGAAATCTTTGGCTTTTTGAATAAACTCTGGACGCAGACTAGCATTTTGATTTGCCCATAACGAGTTAGCAATCTGCAATTGGACATTTTGATCAGGATTTTTGAGCAGCTGATGGAGTGAAGCATAAGCAGAGTTAAGTTCTGGGAGATTGATACCCTGTAACTCCAGAGTCTTAGCCATTGCTTGCTGAGTCGAGCCGCTAGCCCCATTGTAGGTCATGGACAAAGCGATCGCGATACTAGTCGGCGACACAAAGATATTCTTGGTGTTATCCTCTTGTTTGGAGATTTCCTGAAATAGCTTGAAGCCAAACTTATTATTAGCAGAGATAATTTTAGTATCGGGAATTACTGTTTTTTTTTGCACCGATGAAGCTGTGGGTGATAGTTCAGATTGTGCTAGCGCACTGGTACTATCATTTACCTGGGAACAACCTAACACCCCAAACAAAACCACGCTAGCTGCCGCTAAAACATAACGTCTTCCTAAGCTAACAGCGTAACGTCTTTGCAGGAAACTTCTTTTCACACCACTGAATTTCTGCCGATTCATTCTACTACCTCGTGTGCCGAAATTTTTGCTATGTTTACCAAAAACTGACGTTAATGCTGTGTTCAATATCTAAATTCTGCACTAACAACAATTTAAATACCCTGTGGTTACAGTTTTGGTAACGGTAATTTTGCGGCAAAATTCCATGATGATAGATTGAACCGTTAGTAGATTTACTCACTAAAATTCAATAAATGTAGAATACATTTTCTAAAAATAAACTGTATTTAAAATTACAAAAATTCATCGAAAATTGGGAATTGGGCATAGGGCATAGGGCAAGCAGGAAGTGTGGGAGGTGTGGGAGGATAGGGAAGAAATCTTTCCCCCCACACTCCCCACACTCCCCACACTCCCCAGTCCCCAATCCCCTAATTCCCAACAGTCCACCACGCCAAAGCATAGGCTTGAGTCGGTTCGTTGGCTTGTTTTTGGAACTGTACACGAATTTTGTAGTTACCGTTAGCAGGTACAGGACAAAAAATATGTTCTACGCTATCGATTTCACTAATAGAAGAACAAATCACGCCTTTATCGGTAGTTTGAGCATCGGCTTTGACGAGATAAAGGTCTAAATTATTTAAACCGCGATCGCTAAATTTTTCTCCCACATCATACATTTGATTATTGTTAGCATCCTTGAGTTCGACTAAGCGATCCCAAGCCAAAGTGATAGAAACATAACTTCCTTGCTTTAACGGTTTTGCTAACGTATAATCAACAGCATTATTAACATCTACCTGTCGATAATCCCAGCCAAGAGAGGGGATAGCAGCTGTCGGTTGCCATTGACCAGCACTAAACTGTTGATAGGCACGAGAAACATTTAAATGACCCGTTCCCATTTGAGCATCTAAAGGTACTTTGGGGTTTTGGTAAGCATCAGAAGCTAACCAATCTTGATTTTGTTTATCAATCAAAGTCCGCGTCATCCCCAACAGTAAACCATTACCTTTATCTTGGATTTTATCTGCGGAATTCATCAACACAGCCTTCATCACTTGATGGCGACGACTGTCAACACTCCAATTGGGTTGTTTTTTGCGTAGTTGTCTGTCGCCAAATTCTTGGAGTAAAGCCACAGTAGCCGTCACATGAGGCGCAGCAAAGCTTGTACCTGTGACTTTATTTAATTTGCCATCAGGATTCAACAGAGGAATATTACTCCCAGGTGCAACTATACCTATAGCACGCCGTCCATCCAAATTAAATTCCTTACCAGCTAGCCTTCCACTCACCCCTTGATTTAAACCAGCCAGATTAGAAACATCGACTTTATTAAAAATCCCTCCCCGTCGGGATGAAAAAGCCACGTTGATTCCGTTAAAATTATCTGTAGGGATAGGAATACCACCTTTACCTTGATTGCCTGCGATCGCATACAAAACATCATGCACACGACTAGACCAATCAACACATAGCGTCAATAAAGCATTACCGTCTAAAGTCGCATCAGGCCGGGGGTCGCGGTTCAAAGGTTCGCCAAAACTAAAGTTAATAGCACGAACATCACCGCCATTTTGCAAAGCAATGTGTTGAGCTGATAAACACTCTTCTGGTTGACCCGTATTTTTTGTAGAACCTACAGCAGTAGAATATAGTCTCGCCTGTGGAGCGACTCCAGGATAAGCCTTATCTCTACTGACCATAACGCCAGCCACATTGTAAGCGTGGGGGTCAACACCATTATTAGACTTAGCCGGAGCATTGCGCGAAAAAACTGCCGCCAAAGAAACAGCGCGATTTTTAGAAACCGCCTTATCCCAACCAAACATCCCCGGACGACCAATTTCCACCTGACCTATAGCAATTTTCCGTCCCAATAAATTATAAGGAGCCTGATGTAACTTCAAAGCATCAATACCATTAGTTCCTAAAGAACTTTGTACAGCCACAGCCAACACCGGCAAACTCAAAACCGAAGCACCGAATCCCCAGAATATCCAAGTTAGTTTTTTAGTCATAGTCAATGGTCAATAGTCATTAGTCATTAGTCATTAGTCATTAGTCATTAGTCATTAGTCATTAGTCATGACTCAGCACGGGCTAAACGCCCCGCTACCGCTAACGGCACTCATTACTCAGCACTCATTCTGATTTGTCTACTCAGTCATTGGTCAACAATCAATAATAATCAATGATCATTTTCAAAGTTCTCAATATTTTGTTACAGTGTTTTGTTACAATGCTTACAGACGAGGACGCTTAAAAACCCACTAGCCATGACCCAAAACCGATCTGAAAAACCCATTGTTATTTCTCCATCTATCCTATCAGCCGACTTTAGTCGTTTAGGTGATGAGATTCGGGCTGTAGATGCAGCTGGAGCTGATTGGATTCACGTTGATGTAATGGACGGTCGTTTCGTACCTAATATTACAATAGGCCCTCTGGTAGTGGAGGCGATTCGTCCCGTGACCAAAAAACCTCTCGATGTTCACTTGATGATTGTTGAACCAGAGAAGTATGTAGAAGGTTTCGCTAAAGCAGGTGCAGATATTATTTCTGTACACTGTGAACATAACGCTTCTCCACACTTGCACCGCACTCTGGGACAAATCAAAGAACTCGGTAAGCAAGCTGGGGTTGTACTTAACCCTGGTACTCCTTTAGAACTAATTGAATATGTTCTAGAACTGTGCGACTTAGTATTAATTATGAGCGTTAACCCCGGTTTCGGTGGTCAAAGCTTTATTCCCGAAGTTGTACCCAAAATCCGTAAGCTGCGTCAAATGTGTGATGAACGTGGTTTAGATCCTTGGATTGAAGTTGATGGCGGATTGAAAGCTAACAATACTTGGCAAGTTTTAGAAGCCGGCGCAAATGCAATTGTGGCTGGTTCTGCTGTATTCAACGCTAAAGATTACGCGGAAGCAATTACCAATATTCGTAACAGCAAACGTCCCACACCAGAATTAGCCAAAGTTTAATTCTGTTGATAGTTCTGTAGCACAAAAAAGAGGGTAAGAAATTTCTTACCCTCTTTTTTTGATGAGATATTTACTATCCCATAAAAAAAGGTGGGTATTACCCCACCATGTTATTACTGAACTCTAAACTTATTTGCGGCTACCCAGCCACTTAGCAGCGGCAATACCAATAATTCCTGCCACTACGGGATTGCTAAGGAATTTGATAATCCCTGGTTGTTCTGCTAAAACTTCCCGGAAAATGTCGGGGTGGTTGTGGTAGGCGAAGGATGCAAGTCTGCTGACATCATCAGCATTCATGCGACTGGCGTGGTGTGTCGAAAGTCCTAACTGCTGTTCTAGGTGGCGTTCGTCTAAACCCCTTTGCTTGAAATGCTTGAAAAAAGCGCGCGCTACATCATCACGTTCATTGGGTTTAATTTGGGCGATCGCTTTTTGTAATTCTGGTTCCATTTGGCTAGGGGGAATCCGTTCTGGCTGTAAGGAACGACTGAACAAATTACGTCGTTGATCTGGTGTTGTTCTTTGTGCGAAATCGTCAAAGTTTTCGTATTGAGTCTCGTTATCACCTAAAGACTCAACATCACCTCCAGCCAAATCTTGCATGATTTGTCTTCTATATTCTTCGCTGCTAGTCACTTTTCTCATCTCCTTATGAAAATAGGGACTGGGAACTTTAGATTTTGAATTGAATTCAATCTAAAATCCAAAATCCAAAATTGGTATTAGCTGTACTGAATTTGATTGGTTTGGCTATTGTATTTGGCAGTCAAAATCAACTTTTTATCAGGGCCGTAAACTAGAACAGTGAGATTTTGCTCAGGGAAATTTTTCCGAAAACCTTGTGCTAAAGATTTAGCTAGAGGTTTAACTTCATTAGGACGCACTTGAGGAGAAATCACCACACCTAGTTTGTTGTTATCGCGTACATAAGCATCTTGAACTAATCCTCTAGATGTCTGTACAACCCAATTACCAAAACTTTGCCCTGTTGGTGTGTTACCTCTCTCCAACTCGGAATAAGCCACGTTTCTACCAATGGCTGGTGGTGCGGTAGTGCGATCGCTTTGTGTTACTGTTCCACTAGCACAAGCTGTAGTTATCATCAACACTGTAATTAAAACAAAAGTCGTTAAAATTTTGCGACTCTGTTTTATAAAATTCATACTTTTCCTCCTCTTATCGTTTCAGCTATATATCTTTGAATTTGAAAGCACAATTTATCGTGTTTCTAATCCAGATTATTTATTTAATATTTTTTAGGTTTTATTGAGTTAAATTTGTTATTCGCAACTTATTTGTGAAGATTTTTTGTGTTTCTCAGAGGGATTAGATTGCTGTAATAGAGGGTTGAATTTAAAATAGTTCTGGCTGAGAAAGGTAGAGATATGAGGTACATATCTCTACAGTCACTACTAGATTCCTACCAACTAAGGAGAGCCTTCAACCGACTAAATAAAACTAGCTTCAATCAAGCTTCTTTTTCACGTCGTCTTTGACATTCTCAACGGTGTGACGAACTTTGCTTTCAGCTTGCTTGGCTTTTCCTTCCGCTTCATCTTGAGGATCGCCAGTTACGTTTCCTAAAGCTTCTTGAGCTTTACCTTCGATATTTTTAGCTGTCGCTTTTGCCTTATCTTCTAAACTCATAATACACTCCTAAATTGTCGTGATGTGAAATTATTTCTCAAGCAATAAAGAAAATTAGGGATTAGTTGATTAATCTAGTCAAGATTTTTTCTCACTTCATCTTTGATATTTTCGATGGTGTGACGAACTTGGCTTTCAGCTTGCTTGGCTTGTCCTTCAGCTTGGTCTTGAGGATTTCCAGTAATGTTTCCTACTGCCTCTTGAACTTTGCCTTCGATATTTTTAGCGGTAGCTTTTGCTCTTTCTTCTAAATTCATGTTTCACTCCTACAATTAACCAAAAAAATATTTTTTCCAAGCAATTACTATGAATTGACCTGATGTTGTTTGCCTGCAACAATATATAATTTAGCTTTGTAAATCCCTCAAATCTTCCACCACAAGATATATTATTAATCTATGCACAAAGACATAACTAGGTATATTTGACAGATAAAGGCAATGGGTTATCTTAAATAAGATAAGACTATAAACCTTATTGATGTTCTGGCAAAATTAACAACTCGTAGTCTTAAGCGATCGCTCGATAATAAACAATATCTTCTCGCATATATTGTTGAATATTGAATCTACAAAATCAATAAAGTTTAGACTTTAAAATATAATAACTTAGTTAATATATGGGATAAATTAATATAACAGTGAGAAGCAAGATACCCGACTTCTTTGAAAAGTCAGGTATCTGGACACCACGAATTCTCACACATCAGCTAAGATTGCTATATCTTGCACTAACTTGGTGTACGGTCAAAAAATAAATTTTTTCGTTCATCGTTAAAGTCAGATAAATCTGTTGAGAACAATCGTTGAGTCCGTGTTAACGGAACCACGCCATGAGACACTTAATTTATTTAGAGATGAAATATTTAAACTTGACATCATCAATACAAATAAATCAAAAACCCAGTTCCTTAATAGAAGTAACTGGGTTAATAATAGATTGATTAAAATTAAGCAGATTCTGTGTTTCTCTAGTCTATAAAACCCATCAGATTCTCAGAATCATCAATATCATTGGAAGCCACAGGACGATTACCCATAACAGAATAGCTGCTGGAAATGACTAACGCACTAGAAGCAATGGGACGAATTCCTGACAAATTAATACTGTCAACAACTTGGATGGTATTAGCAGTGATAGGACGAACTCCCATCACGTTCATTGTTTCCACAACTTGTAAATGACTAACTCCTATGGGACGTAACCCAGCAATAGAAACTGTTTCCGCAACTTCTAAGTCGCTGCTAGCAATAGGACGTTCTCCTGCAATGGCTAACTTTCCTACTACCTCTTGTTTATTAGACTTTTCTATCTCCACTGGTAAATCAGCACCTTTTTTGACTTGTTCTTGATTCGAGCTATGACCTTGGTTATTTTCAACTTCCACCGTTGTTTCTCCTTTAAGTTTGGCACGTCTTTGCCGAGGGCTGACCGTTTTGCCATTACTGCTGATGGTCATAACTAGACACCTCTGGTTTCTTAACTTGACTTTACAATATTTAAGGAAAGCTTAAAATATTTCCTATATAAGAGAGTTTAACCTTAAATAACCTTGCATAGATATAAGTATCTTCAAAACTGATACATAAGTAAATTTAAACTGCGAATTTTTGTAAAATAAAATTACTGAATTGAAAAGGGACTGGGGATTGGGGACTGGGGACTGGGAATTTTGGATTTTGGATTTTGGATTTTGGATTGAACTCAAAGCATAATACTAGTGTGGGGACAAGAATAAAGCTTGTTTCCCCTACACCCCTACACCCTTATACCCTTACACCCCTATACCCCTAGATCCCATCCCTAACGCTACTATGAAATAGGGTATTTTTTAGTACAAATGTATGACAGAATTTGGTCTGCAAGCTCCCTTTAGTCCGACTGGCGACCAACCGCAAGCGATCGCCCAGTTAGTTGCTAGCATAGAAGCAAATAACCGTTATCAAACCTTATTAGGCGCGACGGGAACAGGTAAGACATTTTCCATCGCCGCAGTAATTGAGAAAGTGGGTAAGCCGACTTTAGTTTTGGCGCACAATAAAACCCTAGCCGCACAACTTTGTAATGAGTTGCGGGAATTCTTCCCAAAGAATGCTGTGGAGTATTTTGTCAGTTACTACGATTACTATCAGCCAGAAGCTTATATTCCCGTTACTGATACATATATTGAGAAGACAGCAGCCATTAATGACGAAATAGATATGCTGCGGCACTCAGCCACGCGATCGCTATTTGAACGGCGTGACGTAATTGTTGTAGCATCAATTAGCTGTATCTATGGTTTGGGTATCCCTTCTGAATATCTCAAAGCTGCCATCCCCTTAAAAGTAGGGATGGAAGTCAATCAACGTGAGATTTTACGGGACTTAACTTCAGTACAATATAGTCGCAACGACATAGAAATGGGACGGGGACGTTTCCGTGTCCGTGGTGATGTCCTAGAAATCGGCCCCGCCTACGAAGATAGAATCATTCGGGTAGAATTCTTTGGCGATGAAATTGACGCAATTCGCTACATCGACCCAGTTACAGGGGAAATTCTCCACAGTTTATCAGCTGTCAATATTTACCCGGCGCGTCACTTTGTCACCCCAGAGGAACGCTTAGAAATCGCCTGTGAAGATATCGCCGCCGAATTAAAACAACGCAAAGCCGAACTCGAAGAAGCCGGTAAATTAGTAGAAGCACAACGCATAGACCAACGTACACGCTACGACTTAGAAATGTTGCGGGAAGTTGGTTATTGTAACGGCGTAGAAAATTATTCCCGTCACTTAGCAGGAAGACAAGCTGGAGAACCACCAGAATGTTTAATTGATTACTTTCCTAAAGACTGGCTATTAGTAATTGATGAATCTCACGTTACTGTACCCCAAATTCGCGGGATGTATAACGGCGACCAAGCCAGAAAAAAAGTCTTAATTGAACATGGATTTAGATTACCAAGTGCGGCTGATAATCGACCTTTAAAAGCTGAAGAATTCTGGACGAAAGTCAATCAATGTATTTTCGTTTCTGCTACCCCTGGAAATTGGGAATTAGAAATTTCTGAAGATAGAATTGTTGAGCAAGTAATTCGCCCTACCGGAGTAATTGACCCAGAAATTTTTGTTCGTCCAACTGAAGGACAAATTGATGATTTATTAGCAGAAATTCAAGACAGAATAGACCGGCAAGAACGGGTATTAATTACCACGTTAACTAAACGTATGGCGGAGGATTTAACCGAATATCTCCAAGACCATAGTATTAGGGTGCGTTATTTACACTCAGAAATTAATTCCATTGAACGCATTGAGATTTTACAAGAATTGCGCGAAGGCAACTTTGATGTTTTAGTGGGTGTAAACTTACTGCGGGAAGGTTTAGACTTGCCAGAAGTTTCCTTAGTGGCAATCATGGATGCCGATAAAGAAGGATTCTTACGTGCTGAACGCTCCTTAATTCAAACCATCGGAAGAGCCGCGCGTCACGTTAGAGGACAAGCGATTTTATATGCTGATAATTTAACAGATAGCATGATTAAAGCTATTGAAGAAACCGACAGACGGCGGGGAATTCAAATAGAATACAATCGGGTAAACGGAATTACACCACAACCGATTGTGAAAAAATCCAGTAATGCAATTTTGTCTTTCTTAGATATTTCTAGAAGATTAAATGCTACAGATTTAGAAACTGTAGAAGAACAGATAGGCGAATTGCCATTAGAACAAATTCCTGAGTTGATTACTCAATTAGAAACTCAGATGAAAGAAGCCGCAAAGAAATTAGAATTTGAAGAGGCGGCAAAATTGCGCGATCGCATCAAGCAACTGCGCGATAAAATGCTGGGACGCTAGATCAGTCGCTGGTTTTTCTTGACATCAACCCAACACCAACAAATACATGATTTCAAATTTATAGATTAGTAGGGTGCATCAGTATAAATTCTTGGGGTAGTTAGTTTTTCTCTCGCTGACGTACCCTACATCCACTAATACCAATTCACTAAAATCATGCAGCAGATTCAAATCCAGAAACTCTTGCAAAATATGGATTTTCTTAATTTTGTAGGCGCAAGCCTTCTCTCCGAGACGCTATGCGAACCCGTAGTGTATTTTGTAGCTTGCTTTCCGTAGGGTATTTTGAATTGGTATGAACCTATTTCCAGCATGAGAGCGGATAGCGTTGACCGTTCCATGTAGTCCAACCCGTGGTTCTATTGTTTGTAGGCTTGGGTAAATACCATCGATTGCCATCAGCATGACGGAAATACAATCCGCCACGATTCCCTTGACGCGGTTCTGTCAACGCCACCCAGCGCGAACCGTTGTCAGAAAAACTACCTTTCCAGCGCACACCAGAACTGGTGCTGCAAGTATCACCGTTACAGCTTGTTTGGCTATCATCAACTACATCCCATCTCATACGGGCTGGTCGTCCGTCGATATTACAATCCCAATAACCACCCCACCATCCAGAAACCTGACCAGCAGGGGAAGGAGGAGAAATGACGAAGGATAAAGCGATCGCAGATGATAGAGTTAAAAGCGATCGCCGCATTAAAGTCTTCATAAAATTACCTCTTATTTTGAAAACTAGATTGTCGGTCATGTGATTTTTGACAATGGTTAAAAATCAAGGTAAAGGCTATCAGTCTTTAATAAATGAGGTATGACGTTCTTATTTTGAACATCAGAGTAAGATTCAAACCGAAACCTAACATTTAAATCATTTGATAATTTAATTACCAACTTTCACCAACAGGCTCGCTATGAAAATACAGTCATAAACGAGCAAGAAAAACTAAAAAAATAGATATTAAATTTATCAGCTAGTAGGGTGTGTCAGTATGAATGATTTCTGAAGATAGTTAAGTTTTTCGCACTGACTCACTGACTCACTCTACATATACTCAATGATTTGCCTTAACTTTTATTGAGATAACCTATTCCCTAACGGCTCCATAAACTACCACCAAAATTCTCTCCACCTGAGATTTTTTCGATACGATTACCTGATATCCTCAGCGTCATCTCACCATATCCTCTAACCGCACCTTTAGGAACATCAGCCCAGCTGCCAATTATTTGGTTGCCCCTGATTGTACCCTGAAATACGTTTGACCAAGTTTCTCCACCATCAGCACTTTGACCATACCACCACAACTGATTACCCACTTGGCGAATAAAGTAAACTCCACCATCATTACAGTTCCAAACGCCTGTTAAACTGCTAGCTTGTGCAACAGTAAAAGAGGTCTGAGAAAGCTTTGTAGAGAGGAAAGCATTGTTTTCTTGTGTGGAGACTTGAGGCTTTTGATTAAAAGCATTAGCATAAGTTGATTGAGATATCATGATAACTGCAAGCGGAATCATTGACATATACGCAAGTTTTAATAATCCCAAACTTGATTTTCGGAATTGCATAAAATCTCCTTTAAGTTTGTATTAAATTACTGCCTATACGTAAAAACAATCAGTAATTTAACTGAATAATTTATCATCTAGAAATTTGCTTTTATATGAAAAATCATAAAATGTCATAAAAATTCAGGTACAGTCACACTACTTTTAATTGCGATCGCCAATACCTTATCAACTAAGCAGATGCAAAAAGTTAAATTAAAATATTATATTGATTTAAGATTAAGACGTAATCGTTAATAGTCAAGGGTTTCAGCTTGCTTAACATAGCTAAATAAATACTTTACAAAACTCCTGATATTTTATGTATAGACAGCCATATCGTTACGTTGCATAATTCGACTCAAAGAACGATACACATCCTAGTTTACGGGCTGAGAAAACTTCTTTAAGTAAGTTTAGATTTACTTTATTTGGGTAGGGTGCGTCAGTATGAATAATTTCTAATTATAGTTAGCTCTATCACACCTATGATGAAGTCCGTAGTAAGGACTTTAGTCCTCACTACAAACTCAATCCTGTTACTAAACAGCCGTAGTTTCTGCTGTATTCGTAACTTGCACCAACTCATACAATTTGGTTTCAAATTTCTCCATACAGGCTGACCAATCGTATTCCAAGATGGAAGGACGAGCCTGTGCGGCCATAGTTGCTCTTAGTTCAGGGTTAGAGAGAATTTCTACAACCTTTTGAGCAAAATCTGCGGGATTGTTGGGTTCAGCTAAAAAGCCATTTTGACCAGGAGTGACTTGTTCTGAAGTTGACGGTGCTAAAGCTGCAACTACAGGAGTACCGGAAGCCAAAGCTTCATTAGTGGTGGTGCAGAAGTTTTCCGTCACAGAAGGATTGACAAACACATCCGCGCGCGCAAACCAACCTAACAACTCTGTACCGTGGGACTCACCCCAGATAGTAATACCTGAGCCGAACTTTTCAGCGCGTTTGCGAATTTCTGCATCTAGAGGGCCACTACCCACAATCACTAAATGCACGTCGGGAATTTTGGCAGCAATAAAAGGATAAGCATCAATTAATTGGGGGACATTCTTTTCAGCAGTGATGCGTCCGACAAAAAGAATCGTCGGTCTATCGTCATCGGGGATGGGGTTGTGACAGATATTGCGAGGATGGAATTTTTCGCAATCTATTCCCTGATAAGGAACGTATTCGCTAGGATGACAGCCGAGATTTTGGTATTTAATTAATTGTTCGCGAGAAGAAAAGACATTGAGATCGTAGACTTCGCTAGACTGCTTCACCAGCATAGGAATGATGGGACGCAAGAACTTAAAGAAGACATCACCCAAGTAGTATCTGATATAAGCAACGATATCTGTGTGAAAGACTGAAATAATGGGGGTTTTAGTCCGTTGGGCGTACTGCACACCTACAGGACGACCATAACCTTGGATTAAAGCCGAGTATACCCCCCGCATTTGGGCTGATTCCTCTAC